>CAZEAQ010000087.1:0-7208 GCA_964510145.1 uncultured Bordetella sp. | reverse complement strand
GCAGCCACTTGTGCAGTCGTTAATTTACCCACTTGGTCACCAGACAAGGCTGCAACTTGTGCAGTGCTCATTGCCTGCACTTGTGCCACAGTCAATTTATCCACTTGCGCCGTTGTAATGGCTGCAACTTGCGATGTCGATAGCGAACCCACCGCAGCCGCTGTTAATGATTGCAACTGCGATGATGACAAAACTGCCAAATTGTCTGTTCGCAAGGCCTTGGCTTGCGTGGCTGAAAGCGAAGCCAATTGCAAAGTCGTCAGTTTCTGAGTTTGATCCGTGGTCAACGCAGCCACTTGACCCGTAGTCAATGCTTTAACTCGGGTATCAGCTAGCTTGTCGATCTGAGCAGTCGTCAAAGCGGCCACTTGAGCTGTGGTCAAACCAACTACTGCTTTAGCAGTAATAGCTTGCAGTTGCGATGAAGACATCGCGACCAAATCGGCTGTTTCAATGGCTGCCACTTGGGTAGCGCTTAAAGCGGCGACTTGTGTTTCGCTCAACCCTTTAACTTGGTCTGACGACAATGCGGTAATTTGACCCGCACTCATCCCTTTGAGGGCATTCGCAGCCATGGCTTGCAATTGAGTCGTATTTAACTGAGCTAGATCAACAGTTTCAAGGGCATTAACTTGTGCCGATGTCAGCGCGGCTAATTGGCCAGTTGATAAATTACCCACTTGCGCTGTTGTTAGCGCAGCAATCTGTCCTGTTTTCATTGCCTGCACTTGAAGCGCACTCAATGCCTTAATTTGCGCCGAATCCAGCACTTGAATATCCGTTGTCTCCATACCTGCAATTTGCTTAGCTTCTAAGCTGGCAATTTGCGCTGTACCTAACGCCGCAATTTGCGAGGTAATGAGCCCATACATTTGATCGACCGTCAGCAGCTTAATGGCTGAAGTCGTGATGCTCTTGACTTGATCAGATGTCAGCGACCGAACTTGCGAAACACTCAACCCTGCTAATTGAGTGCCGCTGACTGCATTGATCTGGTCCGTTGTCAGCGCTGATACCTGGGAGGTGGTAAAGGCCTTGAGCTGCGTTGGCGTCAATGAGGCCATCTGCGCCGTTGACAAAGCCGACACCTGCGTTGTAGACATCGCCGCCAAACTGGTGGCCGAGAACGACTGCATCTGTGCAGACGACAAGTTCGCAAATGCCGTTGCATCAAGAGCTGAAATTTGAGTCGTGGTTAGGTTAGCAATCTGTTTAGCCGTCAGACTGGCTAGTTGATTGGCGGTGTATCCGGATACATCGGTGCCTGCCCCGAATGAGGAGCCACTACCAGAGCCAGCGCTTAAATTATTTGATACAGAGGTAACCATTTTCAGTCCTTGATTGACGCCGATGTGCGCAACGGGTTAACAACAACCCACCCGCGCACAAAAGACACTGCAGGTAGTTGTTGATTCGGACTGAACTGGAAAAACTTTAGCTAAAAATTAAAATAATTTTTCGATTAGATTTTTAAATCTAATCGGTTAAAAAATGCTTAAACATAAAAAGTAGTCTTTCATAAAAAAGGGGCGAGTAAAAACTCGCCCCTTTTTGGTGTTCACAGCACTGCTGTGAGTACCTATTACTTCAGCAAGGACAACACGCCTTGTGCCGATTGGTTAGCTTGCGCCAACATGGCTGTCGCGGCTTGCGAAATAATTTGCGACTTAGCCAAGCTAGTGGTTTCTGTCGCGTAGTCTGTATCCAAGATACGGCTGCGTGAAGCAGACATGTTTTGGTTCGACTCAGTCAAGTTGCTCACAACGGCTTCTAAGCGGTTTGAATAAGCACCGCTGCGAGCTTGAGCAGCAGAGACAGTTTCAATCGCAGAGTCAATGGCAACAATCGCGTTGGCAGAGCCAGCTTGTGTTGACACATCAATATCAGCAATCTTCAAGCCGTTGTCAGCGCCACCGAAAGTACCGCGACGGAAGCCCAACAACGCGAAGTTGTCATTGCCTTCGTTGCCGCTGTTCACGGTGAATGCCTTGTCAGACTCGAGGCGAACGTTAGCGTAGTGCGTGACAACTGCAGCAGCAGTGTTGTTTGTACCCACATCAACGCCTGTCAAACCGAGTTCGGTAGCAGTACCAGTCGAGCTACCGATCGAGATGTTGCGGCCATCAGCAGCAGTCAGCTGCACACCCGAACCCCAAGCAGAGGCAACTACACCTGTCTGACCCGAGTACTTGTTGATCGCAGTCAACACGTCGTCACGGTTAGAGTTTGTATCCAAGTTAATGGCAATCGTCACACCGTTGATGTTCAAGTCAGACACTGCA
Source organism: uncultured Bordetella sp. (assembly GCA_964510145.1). Taxonomy (GTDB): domain Bacteria; phylum Pseudomonadota; class Gammaproteobacteria; order Burkholderiales; family Burkholderiaceae_C; genus Limnohabitans. Next base: position 4,926 of record CAZEAQ010000087.1, on the reverse strand, counting down.
CCGGCTGTAAAGCCTGTACCGCGCAACACGTTGGCTTCGGCAACAGCACGAACACCTGTCATTTCAGACTTCTTGTTGATGGCAGCGGCAATCGCAATAGCGCTAGCAGCTTTGGTCGAAGAAGTGCCGTATGTGCTAGATGCATCGTCATCGCTACCGATAGCAGCGTCGATACCAACACCGTTCAACACCAGAGTGTTGCCACCCAAGATACCTGTTGTGGTTGTGCTTGGTGCAGCACCGGCAGCAGCAACGGCACGGTCGATAGTTGAAGATTGAGCCACGTTGGCTTGGAAAGTACCAGTGTTCAAACCTGCGTTGTTCACGTTTTTGTCAACTTCTTGAGTCACAGTGATGGGAGAGCCATCGAGTGTGTTCAAAGCATAGTTACCCACATACGTATCAGCAGCAGCCAAACCTGAGTTTGCAGCAGTCAAACCAGCACCAGAGGCAGCTGCACCAAAAGCTAAAGTGATGTTACGACCATCAGCAGCCTTCAAAGTAACGCCTTGAATATCATCGTGCGTGTTTGTCGCGACAACACCCGTTTGCTGAGAAATGTTGTTAATGGCAGTAACAATAGCGTCGCGAGTGATCTCTAGGTCAGAGTTCGCAGCTACTTCAGCCGTATCAACACCATTAACTGTTAATTTGGCTGCACCTGCTGTGTAGGTCATTGAAGAACCATAAACAGTGGTGTCGCCTACTTTAGCGAAAACACCGCTCAAGTCAGATACACGGTTAATCGCTGCAGCCTTAGCAATCGCGCTGGCGTCTTTGTTTGAAGATGACAAAGAATCATCGGTAGCCAAAGATGCGCCGACGACGACACCATTCAACACCAAGTCACCACTTGCGAGTGCGGGTGTTTGTGTAGCAGTTCCGCTGATAGATGACAACGAAGCGCGTGAGCCTTGTCCGATGTCTTTGGTTTGCATGGAATCGAAACCGATGGTCATGCGGTCGTTGGCATTGACACCTGTTTGCAATTCGATCTTGCCAGCTGAACCGTCTAACAACTTGATGTTGTTGTGGTTAGTTTTAGTGGCAATGTTTTGAATTTCTTTTTTCAGTTCAGTCACTTCTAATTGGATAGAAGAACGGTCTGCTGCAGAAACAGCACCGTTACCAGACTGAACAGCCAATTCACGCATACGTTGCAGCATGCTGTTGATTTGACCCATCGCGCCTTCGGCAGTTTGTGACATTGACAAACCATCGTTAGAGTTGCGAATAGCAACTGCGTAACCACGGATTTGTGAAGTCATGCGATTGCTGATGGCTAAGCCTGCAGCATCGTCTTTAGCGCTGTTGATGCGCAGACCAGTGGAGAGACGCTCCATGGACGCTTGCATCTTGCGCTCAACGTTGCTCATAGAAGCTTGAGCGTCCAGAGCTTTCAAGTTAGTGTTGATAACGGACATGGTGTTTCTCCTTAGTAGTCCAAAAAATCAGTTGAAGAAGTTACAAGATGTTCTCTTGATAGCCAATGATTCGGCGTGTTCAGAAATTACTTGAGTAAAAATTAAATTTTTTCGTTATGAAGTAGACCTTTAAGGTCTTCAATACTGTGTGCAATGCGAACCACGACTTCATTGGGTATCTGACGAACAACTTCACCAGTCGTTGCGTTCTTCACATAAACAATAGGGCGACCTAATTTTTCATCCATTGCAAAGCTGACATTGCGTGCGGTTGAAGTCAGCATGTCGTTGAGCTTGCCAATGGCATCGCGCAAGTTTTGAGACTCGCGTTCAAAATCAATTTTGATGTCCGCTTTTGGAATGGGTGTGATGTAGCTCTTGGCTTCGGCAGGCGCAGGGGCTGCAGAGCTATTTGCAGCGGCCGGTGCAACGCTAGGACGACCTGTGGCACCGCCAGCCGACCCTAGAGACTTTGATGTGATATCTGAAACCATGAGAACACCCTTTCCAGCTCCAATAGAAATGTTTGGAGCAGCAGTACGCTGATCCAAACAAGAGCTGTCATGGATGGGATCGGCACGTCAGCCGATAACTTGAGAAAATAATTTAAAAAATTTATAAATTAAAAAGTATTCAATTTTTTACTTATTTGTATACGCAGCCATCATTCCGTCAAAAGTAGCTTTCAAACTTGTCTTCTGACTGTTGACGCTACCCACCAAGCTATCCATCGCCGCAAACTGTTTGGTGTAGCGACTGAGCAAGGCGGTCATGCGTGTGTCCAACTTGGTCAGCTGGTCTTTGTAACGCGTGTTTTGTGTTTCAGCGTTTTGGCTGTTAGTGACAATGGGACCTGTCGGGCTAATGAGTTTGGTGAGTTTGCGAACAGCTTCACCCGCAAAGCCAGCTGGCTGAGAACTGTAGGCACTCAAGCCATTGGTGTTGCCTGTCATCGTTTTAACGACGTCAGCAAAATTATTCGTCAGTGCATCATCAAGCTTGGTGCTGTCCAAACTCATCACGCCTGCTTGATCGACCTTAATCCCCAGTTGCCACATGGACGCGACATTGGTACCAGGCGTCGTTGAAGTGCCCTGAACCATGGCGCGAACTTGATTGCGAATACTGCGAACCGTTGAGTCGCCCACCAAAGTTGCACCATATGTGGCCACCGTGGACTTGGGATCTGTCACAACCCCCAACATGCTCATGGCATCGTTGTAAGAGGTGACTAAGGTATTTAATTTTTCTTTGATGGCGGTGGTGTCACGAACCATCGACAAGCTTGCGCTACCAACCGTGACATCTTTTAAATCGAGCGTGACACCTGTCAAAACGTCATTCAACGAATTGGTACTGCGTGTGTAGGTAATGCCGTCCACTTTGACGCGTGCATCCGTTGCCGATTGGTCTCCTGGCTGTACGCCCGAGAAATTTAAACCTGGACTACCCGCCGCGGGTGTGTTGCTCACCGATCCGTTCGCAGCGGTGTACGAAGTGCTTAACGTGAAGGCACCGGCAGAGCCTTTCGCTCCTGTCAACACCAATTGATAGGGAGAACCTGAACCATCACCCGTATTGACTAACGTGGCTGTGATGCCGGTTTTAGCTGCGTTGATGGCATCTGCTATATCTTGCGGTGTGTCTCTACCCGCCGGAACTGAAATAGAAATCTTGGCGCCACTCACTGCAATATCTGTGACGTTTGTAGAAGCAGTTGTGCTGGTGAAGTTAAGAGTTCCGCCTGCGCTGACACCTGCATTGAAGCCAGTTAATGCGCCAGTAAACACACCTTTCGCCGGACTGGTTGGCGTTGTGGCACTGGCAGACAAACCTGCAAAAAAGCTGGCAACTTCGGAGGCAGTGGTGGCCTGCGAAGCTGTGTAGGTCAAGCCTGCCACGGTGACCGATTGACCCACCGCCATGTCTTTAAAGGTGATGGCAGAACTCTCTGTTTCTGCATCGAGCCCTTGCGTTGTTGTCACCAAAGGAGCGGTTGCGCCCACAGAGGTGGTCACCGCGATATCGCTCACTCGCCCTGGAGTTGTGCTGGTGAAGGTGATGTTTTCATCGCTGGTTACGCTGGCGTTAAACCCCATCAAAGCGCCACTGAATGTTCCTTGAGCTGTGTCTGGGGGAGTTAAAGCACTTTCACTAAGTCCAGAGAATGCAGCTGCAACTTGTTGCGGCGTGAGGTCTTGTGAAGCGGTATAGGTCAGACCGCCCACCGAGACGGATTCACCATTGCGAAGTGCTGCAAATTTAATTTGCGAAGACTCTGTGGTGACACCGTTGCCTTGAACCGTGCTCAAAGTCGGTGTCCAAGTGTCCGTCGTACCTATGCCAAATGACAGACGCATCGCTCTGCCACCGTTGAGTGGCGTATTGGCAGCCGCGAATCCATCACTCACGCGTCTCTGCGCCTTCGCCAATTGCATGACTTGCACATCGTGATTGGCAACTGCAGCGGTGCTGGTTGCCGTCACTGAAAAAGCGCTAGGTTGACTGTTGTTGGGGGTAACCGAGTTGAAACTGTTTTGATCTTTTAAGGCTGTGAATGCCGTATTTAAATCGGACAACACAAACGCAACGGCAGAGTAGCCAGACATCCGCGAATCGTTCTTGGAAATCTTGGCATTGATTGCGTTTTCTTGGGGGCCACGTTCAGCATTCACCAAGTTTTGCGCCAACGAAGCGGTATCTACCCCAGAACCTGCGCTAAGCGAGCTGATGATCTTTTGAGCCGCAGCTTTATTGGCCGCAGCAACACTTGCCGCGGACGCAGTTGTCGTCGCCGCAGGGGTTGAAGTGGAGGATGAAACAGCAGTAGTTGCCATGGTCTATCCAAAAAGATCGGTTTGTGTCAAAGAATCTTGAGTTAAATAATTTGCATTCATTTAACCTAGATATTTAAACAAGCTCAATTGAGAAATCTTGGCAAAACTGCTTTGTGCCGCCTCTAAAGCCAACTGATCTTTGTTCATTTTGGTAATGGCTTGGGTGTAGTCCAAATCTTCCACATCAGAGCGGGTGGTTTTTAGTCTTAGCACCACTTGATCAAGAACATTATTTTGCATATCGACCACGCTTAAGTCAGCGCCAATCTGGCCTAAGCCTTCGCTGACTCCCGTTTGCAACACATCAACTTCTGAAATGCCGCGCTGAATTTTGGTGCGATCGGCGCTGTTCACCGCTTGCGTTAAATCGTCCAAAGCTTGGAAGAAATCAACTCCCACCTTGCCGCCTTTTCCGTCATCGCGCACAACGCGGGTGAACGCATCCGATCCAGGCATATTCAAGTTCATACGGCGGCTGTCGCCAACGTTGACTTTCATGCGGGAGTGGTCACCTTGGTAAAGAATACGACCGCTACTGTCTTTGCTAAATGCAGGTGATCCTGTGCGACTACCCGAGAACAAATAGTTACCGTTACTGTCTTGGCTATTCGCCAAACTCAAAATTTGCTCACGCAAAGAATTCAGCTCGAGCCCAACGCTTTTAC
>CAZEAQ010000086.1:4068-7456 GCA_964510145.1 uncultured Bordetella sp. | reverse complement strand
ATCGTGACCAAGTTTTTGGCTGAGCATGGTGTGATTGTGGAGAAGACGGGGCTTTACAGCTTCTTCATCATGTTCACGATTGGTATTACGAAAGGCCGTTGGAACTCTTTGCTCACTGCTTTACAGCAGTTCAAAGATGACTACGATCGCAATCAACCGATGTGGCGAATCTTGCCTGAGTTTTGCCAAAAGCATCGTTCGTATGAGCGGATGGGGTTGCGTGATTTGTGTCAGCACGTTCACACGCTTTACGCTAAGTACGACATCGCACGTTTGACAACAGAAATGTATTTGAGCGATTTAATGCCAGCGATGAAGCCTAGCGATGCGTATGCACAAATTGCACATCGCAATACTGAGCGCGTACCCGTTGACCAATTAGAGGGACGTATCACCACCAGTTTGGTGACACCTTATCCACCGGGAATTCCGCTCCTTATTCCAGGTGAGGTGTTCAATAAAAAGATTGTTGATTATTTAAAGTTTGCGCGTGAATTCAACATGCAATGCCCAGGTTTCGAAACCGATATTCATGGACTTGTGGAAGAGGTGACCGCGGATGGGGTCAAAAGTTACTTTGCGGATTGCGTGAAAGCTTAACGAGCGATCAAAGGTTGCAACCGCAAGTAATTTGCAAATCGTGGCAACCCTTTTGAAGTCAATCCCCGATAGGTGTAGGTGACCCATTGGCCAATTGGGGGTGGGCGCTCTCGGTCGAGGTCAGTCAGTCCTGAGCCTAATTTGAACTTTCTACCATCTTGAGCTTTTACCCACAAAGCGCCAATTCGCTGTGCATGCTTGCCTTGACCTTTTTCGTAGCCAGTAACTTGGGCCTCAGCGTCTTGTTGCGGTTTTAGTTTGAGCTGATCATTACTTCGGCCGACTTTGTAACTTGAGCTTGCTAAGTGCAACATCAGACCTTCGCCGCCTCTGTCAACCACGGTATTTAGCAAAGCATTTAAATCTTTTTCGGTATTAATTTTGATTTGTTTGACTGCAATGACCCAGGCTTTTTCAATCAACGTCACTTGGCTTTGATAGGCGTTTGATCTTTCTGTGAACGTACCTTTGTCATGGGGAATGTCAAAGACCATAAATTTCACGTCTTTCCATGCTGCGTCGCTCGCGTGATTTTGTTGAAGTATGGAAGTCACAGCCTGAAATTGGCCTCGATCGATCCAAAGTTCGCCCTCTAAGGGGGTGGAAGGCCAGTTTTGCGTAAACCATTCTGGTGGGTTGAGTTTTTTCCCAGTGCGCGTCAAAAGCTGACTGCCTGTCCAGTGTCCTCTCACGCCGTCGTATTTTTCGCTCACCCAGTAATCTGAAATCGTTGCAACAGGCTGGTAACTCTTCGCGAGCCAGAGCAGTTCGCTGGGTGACGCTGCGATGGAATTCTTAGAAAAAGGGATCGTCGTGCCAAGAAGCCCCATAGCGATCGGAGCAAAAAATTGGCGACGCAGCATAAATTCCCTTATGGCATCACTGCCTAATCGAGGCCACCCATGTGGCCAGGGGAGAGAGCTTACTCGCCAGCAGGCTCGGCGATGCCACCTACAACTTGGCTAAATCCGCCGTCGACGTAGGTAATTTCTGCGGTCACGCCTGCGGCTAAATCGCTCATTAAGAAGGCGGCCACATTGCCAACGTCTTCAATAGTCACATTCCGTCGAATCGGCGATGCTTCTGCCACAACACTCAGGATTTTTCCAAAGCCTTTAATGCCGCTTGCTGCCAACGTTTTGATAGGGCCTGCGCTGATGCCGTTAGCGCGAAGATTTCTGCCCTTGGAACCCAGCGATTCAGCTAGATATCGGACCGACGCTTCGAGTGAGGCTTTGGCAAGACCCATCGTGTTGTAGTTGGGAACTGTGCGTATCGCCCCCAGATATGAAAGCGTCAACACCGCAGATCGATCATTCAAGTAAGGTAGGGCAGCTTTGGCCATGGCCGGAAAACTGTAGGCGCTGATATCGTGAGCGATTTGAAAGCCCTCACGCGATAAACCGTCTAAAAAATCGCCAGCAATCGCCTCACGGGGCGCGTAGCCAATGCTGTGGACAAACCCATCAAAAGTAGGCCAGTGCTCAGCTAAATCTTTGAACATTTTTTCAATTTGTTCGTCACTGCCGACGTCGCAGTCGAATATGAGTTTTGAATCAAAATCGGCTGCAAATTCAGTAATTCGGTCTTTAAATCGCTCGCCAACATAGCTGAACGCAAGCTCTGCGCCCTGATCGTGACAAGCTTTGGCGATGCCATATGCAATGGATCGGTTGGACAAAACGCCTGTAATTAAAAGTTTTTTGCCTGTCAGAAAGCCAGTTTTTGTGGTCATGGGAAATCACTCCGAAAAAATCTTGCAGAATTGTCGCATGCGCGGATTTTTACTTTTACTTACATGTCTGTTGACGACCCCAGTTTGGGGCGGGCACGCCTATGGTCAATTCGGAGATATCAAGTACGGCGTTAACTTTAAAAATTTCGATTACGCCAACCCGCTTGCACCCAAGGGAGGCGAGCTCATTTTGGTGCCGCCGTCCAGACAATCGAGCTTTGACAAATACAACCCGTTCACACTCAAGGGTAACGCTGCGCCAGGCCTAAATGGGTTGGTTTTTGAGTCTTTACTCACGGGCACTATGGACGAGCCTACGACGGCTTATGGACTATTGGCCGAGGATGTGAGTGTTGCGTCGGATCGTCGTTCTGTCACTTTTCGTTTGCGTCAGCAAGCTCGATTCAGTAACGGAGATTCGGTCGTCGCTGACGACATCAAGCATGCGTTCGACACCTTGACCAGTAAATTGGCCGCCCCTCAATTTAGAACCCTGTATGCCGAGGTTTCTGGCCTGAGCGTATTGGATTCAAGAACTGTGCGTTTCGACTTTAAACGCGCGAATCCTGAGCTCCCTCTCATTGTGGGATCGATGCCAATTTTTAGCCGTCGCTGGGGCGAGGTGGAGGGAGTTCGTAAACCGTTCGACAAGATCGTGGCGGATATTCCTATTGGATCGGGGCCTTACAAAGTAGGGGCTGTCGTGTTTGGGCGAGATATAAGTTACGAGCGAGATAACAATTATTGGGCCCGAGACCTGAACGTGCGAAGAGGGCTTTTTAACTTTGATCGCGTCACTTACCGCCTCTACAAAGACAACACTGCGCAATTAGAAGGCTTCAAAGCAGGAGAGTTTGATTTCATTCAATCTTTCATCGCACGCGAATGGGCGAGAGGGTATGCCGGAAAACAATTTTCTAGCGGGCAGCTCATAAAACGAGAGCTTAAACACGGAAATGCTGGCGACTTTCAAGGCTTTATCTTCAACACGCGGCTACCTAAATTCCAAGACGTTCGTGTTCGTGAAGCCATCGAATTAGCGATGGACTTTGA
>CAZEAQ010000086.1:0-3968 GCA_964510145.1 uncultured Bordetella sp. | reverse complement strand
CATTGGTATGGTGGCGTTCATCGTGTCGCGTGGCGTAAAGATAAGTTTGAGCAACCTGCTGTTCTTCCCCGCTATTACCAGCCAGAATCTTGGGCTATTTCCACTTGGTGGGCGACTGTCGGTAACCGAGCTGCGTTAGCTGCTGCAAAGAAAGCTGAGCGCTAAAAAATGTTGTCTTATATTTTCAAACGTTTGTTGTTAATGATCCCCACCTTGTTGGGTGTTCTTTTGATGACCTTTGTTGTGATTCAATTTGTACCGGGTGGCCCCGTTGAACAAATGGTTGCTCAGCTTCAAGGACGAGACAGCGGAGGCGAGGGAGCTGCAGCTGGTGGCGCAGGATACAGAGGCAGGCAAGGGGTAGATGCCGAGCGAATAGAAGAAATCAAGCAGCTCTATGGCTTTGATAAACCTGCTTCAGAGCGTTTTATTTTGATGGTGAAACAGTTTGCAACGTTCGACCTCGGGCGCAGCTTTTTTTATCCCAAAGACGTGTGGGAATTGATCAAAGAAAAGCTGCCCGTCTCCATCAGCCTTGGGCTGTGGACGTTTTTTTTAAGCTACCTCATTTCAGTGCCGTTAGGTGTCGCCAAGGCCGTCCGCGCTGGAACTCGGTTTGACACCTTCACGAGTTTGATTGTGTTGACGGGTTATGCCATTCCCGGATTTGTTTTGGGCGTGGCGCTACTGGTTATTTTTGGTGGGCAGCTGCAATGGTTTCCACTGCGCGGATTGACCTCAGCAAATTGGTCTCAACTGGGTTGGACCGCTCGCGTGGTCGATTATTTGTGGCACATCGTTCTGCCCGTTACTGCGAGCGTCTTGGGCTCATTTGCCGTCACCACCATGCTGACCAAAAACGCGATGCTTGAGGAAATTCGAAAGCAATATGTCTTGACGGCCAAGGCCAAAGGTTTATCCGAACGACGTGTGTTGTGGCGTCATGTTTTTCGCAATGCCTTGATTCCGCTGGTTACCGGTTTTCCTGCCGCCTTCATTGGCGCTTTCTTTACGGGATCGCTTTTGATAGAGACTCTTTTTTCTCTTGATGGTTTAGGTTTGCTTGGGTTTGAAAGCGTGATGCGTCGCGATTACCCTGTCGTTTTAGGGACCTTGTATTTGTTCACTCTGATAGGTTTGTTCACCAAACTCATCAGCGATCTTTGCTATGTTTGGGTAGATCCGCGTGTCAAATTTGATTGAACCACCTCTCTCTCCCAGCCAACGGGCTTGGCAACGTTTCAGGCGCAATCGTTTGGGATTCGGCAGCTTGGTGATCTTTGTTCTGTTGTTCACGCTGAGTTTGTTTGCGGAGGTGTTGTCCAACGATAAGCCTTGGCTAGCCAGGTACGAGGGCGGCTTTTATGTGCCGTTGCTTCAAGACTTGCCTGAAACCACATTCGGTGGCGACTTCGCAACCCCCACAGACTTTTTAGACCCCTTCATTCAAGCTCAGTTTGCAAAGCCGGGAAATTGGGCTTTGTATCCCCCCAATCCTTACCACCACAGCACCTTAAATTATTTTGCAAAGCAGCCTAATCCAGCGCCGCCTTCTCGTGAGAACTGGTTGGGCACAGATGACCGAGGACGCGATGTGGCTGCGCGGTTGCTTTATGGCTTCAGACTGTCCGTGTTGTTTGCTTTGGCGCTGACAATTTTTGGCACCGTCATTGGTGTGTTAACGGGTGCTTTGCAAGGATTTTTTGGCGGTAAAACCGATTTGGCAATGCAGCGCTTTATAGAAATTTGGGGCGCTATGCCAGAGCTTTATTTGCTTATTATTTTTTCAGCTGTTTTCGACCCGAGTGTGGGCTTGCTCTTGGCGCTACTGGGCTTGTTTGGGTGGATGGGTTTATCAGACTATGTACGGGCTGAGTTTTTGCGAAACAGGCAACTCGACTACGTGCGTGCAGCTCGCGCTTTGGGTCTTTCAAATTCGCAGATTATTTGGCGGCACGTTTTACCAAATAGTTTGACGCCGGTCGTAACTTTTCTCCCCTTCCGAATGAGTGCTGCCATTTTGGCCCTGACCTCTTTGGACTTTCTGGGCTTAGGTGTTCCGCCTGGAACGCCAAGCTTGGGTGAGCTTTTGGCGCAAGGTAAAAATAATATTGATGCGTGGTGGATATCGCTGTCCACTTTTGCGGTTTTGGTTTTAACTTTGATGTTGCTGACTTTCATGGGCGACGCACTGCGTGATGCCTTAGACCCTCGAAAGGTTCGCTCATGAAGTTACCGCTGCTTCAAGTTCGAAATTTGCATATTGCATTCGCCCAAGGTGACGTTGTTCAAGACGTCAGCTTTAACTTGGCGTTGGGCGAAAAAGTTGCGCTTGTTGGGGAGTCGGGCTCGGGTAAAAGTGTGATGGCGCTTAGCTTGGTCAAACTCATTGATGGCGCACGCATGTCTGGCCGTTGTTTGTGGACGCCACAAGACGAAGACACTTTGTCGCCAGCGGCAACGCAAACGCCGCACACGCTTGATTTAGTCAAAGCCAAAGAACGAGATTTACTTGGGGTTCGTGGACAAGACATTGCCTACGTTTTTCAAGAGCCGATGACGGCCTTGAATCCCGTGTTTACCGTGGGTGACCAAATTGCAGAAGTGCTGGAAATAAAACGCGGTATGACGCGAGAAGAGGCTTGGCATGAGGCCATAGAACTCTTAAACAGAACTGGAATTTTGGAGCCCGTCAGACGCGCCAGTGCCTATCCGCATCAGCTCTCTGGCGGACAGCGTCAGCGCGCCATGATTGCAATGGCGCTAGCCTGTCGCCCAAGGTTGCTCATCGCGGATGAACCCACCACGGCATTGGATGTATCGGTTAGAAGCCAAATTCTGGATTTACTCGATGACTTACAGCGCCGATACGGCATGGCTGTACTGTTAATCACACATGATTTAAAGGCCGTGGAACATTTTGCTGACCGAGTGATGGTCATGGAAAAAGGCCGAGTGGTTGAGGAGGGCGCCGCCTCGATCGTGCTGACTTATCCGCAACACCCTTACACACAGCGGTTAATTGATAGTCATCCACGTCGAGAGGTTTTAGATGCCAATCTCGAGGCGCCTGTGGTCATGGCTGCCAAAAAATTGCGGGTCACCTATTCTGTCTCTCGGCCGGGTTTTATTGGATGGTTTAGGCGCCGCGAATTTGTTGCTGTAGAAGGCGCCAGTTTTTCGCTGCGACAGGGTCAAACAGTGGGCATCATCGGCGAGTCGGGGTCCGGAAAATCGAGTTTGGCTTTAGGCGCTCTAGGTTTGTTGCCGATTAAGGGTCAGCTGCAGGTGAATGGACAACCTTGGTCTGGCAAAGCTGCGTCAGATTTGGCCTTGCGCCGGCAAATTCAAGTGGTTTTTCAGGACCCTTTTTCTTCACTCTCGCCTCGAATGAATGTGCAAGAAATAGTCTCCGAGGGGTTGTTGCTGCATGCGCCAGAGCTTGACGATTTGGGTAGATTGCGCAAAGTGTTGGTGACGTTGTCCTCTGTCGGCTTGACTGAGCAGGAATTTCCGGGACTGTTGCAACGGTATCCGCATGAATTTTCGGGCGGACAGCGTCAACGGCTGGCGATTGCCAGGGCGCTGGTGTTAGAACCCAAAATTTTGGTTTTGGACGAGCCAACCAGTGCTTTAGACGTTTCTACACAAAAACAAGTGTTGCAGCTGCTGCAAAAGCTTCAGCGTGAGCGCGGGTTGAGTTATTTGTTAATTACGCATGACATCACCGTGATTCGGGCGATGGCGCACCATGTTTTGGTCATGCAGGCAGGGCGAGTAGTGGAGTCTGGCGAGGTTGCTCAAATTTTGCAGGCGCCATCGCAGGCTTACACCCGAATCTTGGTGGATGCGGTTTACATGAAAAAATGATCAATTCCCTTGAAAATCAATGATTTAGGCGCTACAATGCTGCCTTCACGACCAAACGGGCGGGTAACTACCGCTCGTTTTTTTTGGTCGATTGTTTT
>CAZEAQ010000085.1:0-7467 GCA_964510145.1 uncultured Bordetella sp. | reverse complement strand
GGTTCATGTTTGGCCACTTGGTCTTCATGCACTTGTGCAAAAGAAGCAATGATCAACAAGTCGCCCACACTCGCGCGCCGAGCGGCTGAACCATTCACAGAAATCATGCCCGAGCCACGCTCACCTTTGATCGCGTAGGTGATGAAGCGTTCACCGTTATTGATGTTCCAAATATGCACTTGCTCGTTTTCGCAGATGTTGGCGGCTTCGAGCAGGTTTTCATCAATAGCGCACGAGCCTTCGTAATGGAGCTCGCATTGAGTGGTTGTGACGCGATGAATTTTGGATTTAAGTAGAGTGCGAAACATGGCGGTAATTCGGTCTAATTCGAGGTTGTAGCGTAATCATAGTGGGTCAATTCAGGCCATTGAAGTAGGCGATTGCCCCTTTGGCGGCAACACGACCACTTGCTAAACAGGCGCTTAGTAAATAGCCACCCGTGGGTGCTTCCCAATCGAGCATTTCGCCAGCAATAAAAATACCGGGCTTGTGATTCACCATGAGTTCAGGCGTTAAATTTTCTAGTTTCACACCACCTGCGCTGCTAATGGCTTCATCAATGGGTCGCGTGGCAATTAGCGTGATGGGAAGCGCTTTAAGTGCCGTGGCTAATTGCTTCATATCTAGCATGGCATCTTTGCTGAGCACTTCATGCAAGAGCGCTAATTGAACGGGCGATAAATTGAGGCGACTTTTTAAATGACTCGATTGCGAGCGCGACCCCCGCGGATGCGATACCTCTGCCAACACACGCTCGGCTGACCAGTCGGGCTTTAAATCTAAATGCAGTGTTGCTTGGCCATGACGTGCAATTTCATCGCGCAGTAATGACGAAGCCGCATAAATCAAACTGCCTTCAACGCCGGTGGCCGTCAGCACAAATTCCCCGCGTCGTTGAAACTTGTTGCCCAAAGAATCGATAAACGATAGCGACACAGCCTTCAAAGGCGTACCCGCAAAGTTGGCAGACAAATGCGCACTCCAGCCTTTCACATCAAAACCACAATTTGCAGGCTGCAGCGGCGCCACATCAATGCCGAGTTCACGCAGCCACGGTTGCCATGCGCCGTCAGAGCCCAGCTTGGCCCAGCTACCACCGCCAAGAGCCAATAGCACGCCGTGGGCATGCGCAACTTGAGTACCTTGAGGGTTGGTAAAAGTCAGCGAGAACACAGGCGTTCCCGTGTCGTTGTTTTGCACACAATCACCATGCCAACGGTGACGCATATGAAACGTGACAGGCGTTGCGTTATCCGCAGGGTGACGCAACCGATGCAACCAAGCGCGAAGCAGCGGAGCTGCCTTCATATCGGTGGGAAAAACGCGCTGAGAGGTGCCCACAAAAGTGTCCAGTCCCAAGCCCTTTACCCAGTCGCGAATGGCGTTTGCATCAAATGCCTGCAACCACTTAGAACATGCGTCACTGCGTTCACCAAAGCGGGTAACGAAGTGTTCGAACGGTTCCGCATGCGTGAGATTCAATCCGCCTAAACCAGCCAGTAAAAACTTGCGACCAGCAGAGGGCATGGCATCGTAAACATCCACCTTGAAACCTGCTTGACTTAAAACTTCGGCAGCCGCCAGGCCTGCGGGGCCTGCTCCGATGATGAGGATATTTTTTTGCATGTGTTGTAAGTGTAGGTGCGCAGAGAAATAAACTAGCCAGATGAACAACTGGCACGCACGTCTTCAACTCAACTATCAGCGAATTGCAGAACGCAGCGTCGCCAAGTTTGAACACGAAGGCCCCTTGCGCGTGTTGCAAAGCCTTTATCCAGAGGGCGATGCAGTTTGTCATAACGTATTGGTCCATCCGCCTAGTGGTTTGGTGGGCGGTGACGTGTTAGATATTCATGTTGCGTTAGAGCCGAATACACATGCACTCATTACAACGCCGGGAGCGACCCGTTTTTATAGAAGTGAAAAAGGCTTAGCAACGCAACAACTAAATGCACGAATTGGAGAAGGGGCACGCTTGGAGTGGTTGCCCTTAGAAACGATTGCCTACAACGGTTGCGTGGGGTTGAATCAGGCTGTATTTAAGTTGGCACCTACGGCAGAGGTGATGGCTTGGGACATCACAGCATTGGGCTTACCCAACGCAAATTTACCCTTTGAACAAGGGCAGCTTCAGCAGCACTTAGAAATTGAAGGCGTCTGGCTAGAGCGTGGTTTGATTGATGCAAGTAATACAAGGCTCATGAACGGCCCGCTTGGATTGGCAACGCACCGCTGCTTGGCCACTTTGGTCTTTGCGTGTGGTGCTGACATGCCGCGCGAACGACGTGATTTGGCGTTGTCCTTAGCGCGCGAATTGGCTGACGCTTTACCCATGGATATGCATGCAGGCGTGACATCACCACATTCACAGATTGTGGTGCTGCGCACGCTTTCGCCTTTGGTGGAGTCTGCGCAAACTTTGTTGAGAAGCGTGTGGGCAGCATGGCGCAAAGGCTTGTGGCAGATGGCGGATAAGCCGCCACGTATTTGGTCGATGTAATTAAATAGCCACTAACTGACGAACGCCTTGGCTTTGCATATCGCACCCTAATCCACGCGCAATCACCTCGCCACGTTCCATGACTAGATAGTCGTCGGCCAACTCTTCTGCAAAGTCGTAATACTGCTCGCACAGCAAAATAGCCATGTTGCCTCGCCCTGCCAACATGCGAATCACGCGACCAATATCTTTAATGATGCTGGGCTGAATGCCCTCTGTGGGCTCGTCAAGCACTAACAGTTTCGGATCAGACGCGAGTGCGCGCGCAATGGCAAGCTGTTGCTGTTGACCACCCGATAAGTCACCACCGCGGCGGTGAAGCATTTGTTTGAGAACCGGAAACAAATCAAACAATTCAGTTGGAATATCTGTGCCTGCAGGTTGTGTGGCAAGCCCCATGCGTAAGTTTTCTTCGACGCTCAATCGCGCAAATATCTCACGCCCTTGCGGCACGTAGCCTATACCCGCGCGAGCGCGTTCATAGGGGGGCGCACTTTCGATAGATTGCCCATTAAAAGTAATTTGTCCATCGCGAATAGGTACGACACCCATCAGCGATTTAAGTAATGTCGTTTTGCCAACGCCATTGCGACCCAGTAATACGGTGATGCGTCCTAAGCGAGCCTCAAAGCTGACATTGCGCAAAATATGCGAACCACCATAAAACTGGTGAATGTTCGAAACTTGAAGAAGTGGCGTGTTGGGGTCTTGCATAGTTATCGGCCTAAATACACTTCAATCACACGCTCATCGGCTTGCACTTGCGCCAATGTGCCTTGCGCTAATACAGAGCCATCACACAACACGGTGACGATATCGGAGATGGTGTTGATAAAACTCATATCGTGCTCAACCACCATGAGCGAGTGCTTGCCCTTCAGCGACAAAAACAACTCAGCGGTACGTTCAGTTTCAAAGTCAGTCATGC
The DNA here is from genome assembly GCA_964510145.1 of uncultured Bordetella sp. Classification (GTDB taxonomy): domain Bacteria; phylum Pseudomonadota; class Gammaproteobacteria; order Burkholderiales; family Burkholderiaceae_C; genus Limnohabitans. The sequence goes on along the minus strand of CAZEAQ010000085.1, from coordinate 4,039 downwards.
CAGCGACGGGTTCGTCGAGCAACAATAATTTAGGGTCTTGCATCAACAACATACCAATCTCTAGCCATTGTTTTTGACCGTGGCTGAGGTTGCCTGCTTGGCGCATCACGTTGTCGTGCAAATGAATGGTGTGCAGCACGTCACTTAATCGATCACTCTGTTCGCCTGTGAGTTTGAAGAACATAGACGCGGCCACGCCCTTGTGAGTTTTTAAAGCGAGTTCTAAGTTTTCGAACACGCTGAGGTGCTCAAACACGGTGGGCTTTTGAAATTTGCGCCCAATGCCAAGTTGTGCAATTTCGGGTTCGTTGTGGCGCAATAAATCAATCGTGCTGCCAAAAAAAACTTGCCCTGAATCGGGTTTTGTTTTGCCCGTAATGATGTCCATCATGGTGGTTTTGCCAGCACCGTTAGGCCCAATAATGCAGCGCAGTTCTCCAGGTGCAATATCAAGGTTGAGATGGTTAATGGCTTTGAATCCATCAAAGCTCACATTCACATCTTCTAGGTACAAGATACGACCATGTGTCAAATCAAGACTGCCAGGCTCGTGTACTCGACCATAGCCCGCACTTCGATCGCCCGAGTTCAAAGTGTTTTGTGCGCGTGCCTGATGTGTGGCGAGTCGCTCAGCGCCATCTTCGAATAAGTCCGGCGTCATGCGCGTTCCTCCGATTTATTTTTGCCACTCATTTTGTGAATCAGCCCCATCACGCCTTGCGGCAAATACAACGTCACGCCAATGAACAAAGCACCTAAAAAATACAACCAAAACTCAGGTGCGGTCACCGTCAACCAGCTCTTAGCGCCGTTCACCAAGAAAGCGCCCACGATGGGGCCAATGAGAGAGGCGCGTCCACCGACGGCGGCCCACACAGCCATCTCAATCGAATTGGCTGGACTCATTTCGCTGGGGTTGATGATGCCCACTTGCGGTACGTACAAAGCCCCCGCAATGCCGCACATCACGGCTGAAATAACCCAAATGGTGAGTTTGTAAGGCATGGGTGAATAGCCTGAAAACATGACGCGGCTCTCCGCATCACGGATCGCTTGAAGCACGCGACCAAATTTGCTTTGTACGAGCCAACGTGCAAACAAAAAGCACATCAACAAAGTCCATCCCGTTAAGACAAATAAAGTCATACGCATCGCGGGTGTGGCGATGGGCAAATCCAAAATCCGTTTGAAATCGGTGAAGCCGTTGTTGCCACCAAAGCCTGTTTCGTTGCGAAAGAAAAGCAGCATGGCGGCAAAAGTCAAAGCTTGCGTAATGATTGAAAAATAAACACCTTTAATGCGCGAGCGAAACGCAAAGTAACCAAATACCCAAGCCAATAAACCGGGGACTAAAACTACCAAAAATAAGGTGATCACAAAGCTGTCGCTGAACGTCCAGTGCCAAGGCAGTGTTTTCCAATCTAAGAAAACCATGAAGTCGGGTAAGTGGCTTTTGTAGTTGCCATCGGTGCCGATTTGTCGCATGAGGTACATACCCATAACGTATCCGCCAAGGGCAAAAAACAAACCATGCCCAAGCGACAAAATGCCTGTGTAGCCCCAAATTAAATCCATCGCCAGCGCACAGATGGCATAGCACATGATCTTTCCCACCAAGGCGACTGCGTAGTCGCTCATGTGGAAAAAGCTGCCGGCGGGCACCCATAAATTAAGAATGGGAACGGCAGCACAAATCGTAATCAATGCAGCCAAAAAAAGAATCCATCCTCTGCTGCCAAGCAAAGCTTGAGGCTCTGGTAAGCGAAGCGCAGTCGGAGTTGAGTGAGAAGTCGGGTGAGTCATTTCATGCTTCCGCGCTGCGGCCTTTCATGGCAAACAAACCTTGCGGACGTTTCTGGATAAAAACAATGATGAACACCAGCACAGCAATCTTGGCCAACACAGCGCCTGCAATGCCTTCGAGTAATTTATTCATCAAGCCCAAACCCAGAGCCGCATACACAGTGCCTGCTAATTGGCCCACGCCACCCAACACCACCACCATGAAAGCATCCACGATGTAGCTCTGTCCTAAGTCGGGGCCTACGTTGCCAATTTGACTCAGCGCACAACCCGCCAACCCGGCAATGCCGCAACCCAGTGAGAACGCATAGGTGTCAATGCGCGCGGTATTCACGCCCAACGCAGAGGCCATGGGCCGGTTTTGCGTTACCCCTCGCACAAACAAACCCAGCCGTGTTTTGCTAATTAGCAACGTCATGCCAAGTAATACAAACAAAGCAAACCCAATGATGATGAGTCGGTTGTAGGGCAACGACAAGTTAGAAAGCACTTGCACGCCACCACTCATCCATGAAGGGTTTTCAACGCCTACGTTTTGTGCGCCAAAAATGCTTCGCACGCCTTGCATTAAAACCAAGCTGATGCCCCATGTTGCGAGCAAAGTTTCTAAAGGCCGCCCATATAAGTGCCGCAAAACTAATCGTTCAAGTACGGCGCCCACAAAGGCAGCGCTCAAAAACGATGCTGGAATAGCCACGAGTAAATACGCATCAAATGCACTGGGTAAATAGTGACGAAACAAGCCTTGCACCACATAGGTGGCGTAAGCACCAATCATCATCAACTCGCCATGCGCCATGTTGATCACGCCCATCAAGCCATAAGTAATGGCCAAACCCAGCGCCACCAGCAACAAGATAGAACCCAAACTAATGCCTGTGAACAACGCGCCTAATTTTTCGCCCCAACTCAGCGCCGCTTGAATATTGAGTAGCGATGTTTGAAGTTGCGCACGCACTTGTTTGTCTTCTTCTTGACTCAAACGTTGGTTGAGTAAAAGTTGTGTGTCGGGTGTCTCGCTACTCGCCAAAATTTTGGCCGACGCCATGCGTTCTTCAACTTTGTCGCTGTTGAGCAAAATGGCGGCACGCGCCATGAGCATTTGTTTTTTAACACTGTCGTTATTTTCAGAAGCTATGGCCTTTTCAAGCATGTTGAGCTTGGTTGGGTCTGGCTCTTTGAGCACCGACTTGGCGGCTTGCAAGCGCAGCTGTGCATCAGGGCTCAACAGTTGTAGTGCAGCCAGTGCGGCATCAATTTCACCGCGCATGCGGTTGTTGTTGATCACGTCTTCTAAGTTTTCAGGCAAATTGGTTTCAACGCCGCTCGTGGGGTCGAAGGCTTTGCCATCACGCACGATGAGCACTTGCGAGCCATTCACTTTGACGCTGTCATCGGCCATCGCTTGCAGAAATGCGGCGGTTTTTTCATCTGGTTTAGTCAGTGCTTTTTGTAGCGCAGATATTCGTGTATCAATATCGCCCACCGCTAAGGAATAGGCTTGATCCGCACTGAATGCAAAAGCGCATGCGTGACTCCATAGGCCCAGCGCCAAAATGCATGCTGAAAATGAGAAACGTGTCATCAAAATTCCAATGAAAAAGGGGAGAGCACAGCCCTCCCCTAAGTGATCGACCTAGAGAAAGGTGTTTACTTTTTCACAGGCTCATCAGGCTTAGAGGCGTTGCCTTCAATGAAGGGGCTCCAAGGTTTTGCTTTCACAGGGCCTGGTGTTTTCCAAACGACATTGAACTGACCATCGGCCTTAATTTCGCCAATGAACACCGACTTGTGCAAGTGGTGGTTCTTCTCGTCCATCTTTGACGTAATGCCACTGGGTGCCTTAAATGTTTGGCCAGACATGGCGGCAATTACTTTGTCCACATCTGTGGTCTTGGCTTTTTCAACGGCCTGTTTCCACATATTGATACCAATATAAGTGGCCTCCATCGGGTCGTTGGTTAAAGGCTTGTCTTTGTGGCCAGCAATATTTTTAGCCTTGGCATAAGCGGCCCATTTTTTGATGAACTCATCGTTGGCTGGGTTCTTGATGGACATGAAATAGTTCCATGCGGCCAAGTGACCGACCAATGGTTTGGTGTCCACACCGCGCAACTCTTCTTCGCCAACAGAGAAGGCAACCACGGGAACGTCTTTCGCTTTCAAGCCTGCATTGCCCAGCTCTTTGTAGAAGGGAACATTAGAGTCGCCGTTGATGGTGGACACCACGGCCGTT
>CAZEAQ010000084.1:4563-7524 GCA_964510145.1 uncultured Bordetella sp. | reverse complement strand
TCTTCACGAATACTGTCATCGGCGGTACTGAACTCTTGCCACCAGTCGGACAACACCTCGTCAACTTCACCCACATCAGCGCGAAGTCTCATGAAATCAAAACCAGCTCTAAATCTGGGTTGATCGACCATCGTCCAAGGGCCGCTTCCGGTGCGCTTTTCAAAGCGAGGTTGCATCAACCAAATTTCTCGCATATCTGCCCCCAGCTTTCCGCGCCCAGAAACGTCGCCTATTCGCGATTCGAATACCTCATCAATCGCATCTTGTAGGGCCGGGAAAGAGGGTTGCTTGGCGCTGCGCTTGGACCACAAATCGCGAACGTCTGACCATAAAACACAGGCCAGTAAAAAGCTAGGCGCAACCGGCTTGCCTTCGCTCACTCGTCGGTCGGTATCCAGTAAAGCCGTTTTTACAAATTCATCCTCTGATCGTTGAACCACGATATCCAACAAGGGGTAGATGCCCTTTGACAAACCTTGCTGCTTGAGCTCTTCAACGCTAGCCAACGAGTGTCCTGTTTGCAAGAGTTTGAGCATTTCATCGAACAATCGACTTTGCGGAACATCCGCCAGTAATTTGGCGGCTCGCTTCAATGGCGCTGCCGTTTTGCTTTCTAACTTAAATCCTAGACCTGACAACTTGGCTGCGAACCTCACAGCTCTGATAACGCGAACAGGGTCTTCCCGATAGCGCATGGCTGGGTCACCAATCATGCGAATAATTTTTTTCTTAGCGTCTGCAATTCCGCCGTGATAGTCAATCACTGTGCCGTTCTCTGGGTCGTAATACATGGCATTGATCGTGAAGTCACGACGTGCTGCGTCTTGATCTTGCGGCCCCCAAACGTTATCTCGCAACACTCGTCCGCTCGCATCGACGGCATGCTTCATTCCCGCCAACTCTTGCTTGCTGCTGCGCTCATTGCCTTTGACTTGTTCAGCATCAGCGTTGTCTAAGTGAGCGCGAAATGTTGAGACCTCAATTACCTCATGCTCGCGGCCTCGACCATAAACAACGTGAACAATTCGAAAACGTCGGCCGATGATAAAAGCGCGACGGAATGCAGATTTCACCTGCTCAGGTGTCGCATTCGTCGCCACATCAAAATCCTTAGGCTTCAAGCCCAACAGCAAATCACGAACCGCGCCACCAACGATATAAGCCTCAAATCCGCGATCTTGAAGTGTTCGAACTACGTTCAACGCTCGTTCATCTACCCAATCTGGATTGATTCCGTGCTCTTTAGCGGGCACAACATGACGCTTACCAAATGATGGTTTCTGGCTCTTGCTACCAGAACCTTTTCCCATCAGTTTGTTAATAAATTGCTTAATCATTGTTTGGTAAACAGTTCCAAAATTGGCCAGCCCTTTTCAAGAGCGACTGCACGAAGTTTTTCATCTGGATTAGTGGCCACTGGATGATTGACTCTCTCAAGCAAAGGCAAATCGTTGCGCGAGTCGCTGTAAAAGGTCATCTCAACGTCTGACCATTTCAAGCCTTGGCTTTGCAACCATTGTTGCAGACGCCTCACTTTGCCCTCACGCATAGAAGGCTCACCCTCAATTTCGCCAGTAAACCATCCGTGTTGGTCGCGAGCTAACTCAACTGCAATTAAGTCTTCAACGCCCAGCGCTTTGGCAATTGGCCGCGTCACAAATTCGTTGGTCGCCGTAATGATGATGATGTGATCACCCGCCTCACGGTGCTTTTGCAACAAACTCAGCGCCTCGGCTCGAATGGCAGGGGTCACAACCTGGCGCATAAACAGAGCGTGCGCTTTTGCAGACTCGACGGGGCCACGCTGCCTAAACGCCTCTGTTGCAAAACGCACATATGCATGAATATCTAGCGTGCCAGCTTGGTAATGCGCATAAAACTCATCGTTCTTTTTTGCAAAGGTCTGCGGATCAGTCCAACCCAAAGTGATCGTGAACTCACCCCACGCGTGATCAGAGTCGATGGGTAATAGCGTGTGGTCTAAGTCAAAGAGTGCCAGCTTCATGACAAGCTTTCCAGCATGGCTTTTATCAATGGAATCGTGATTGCGCGTTGAGTTTGCAGGGCATAAATATCCAACTGATCTAACAGCTGAATCAGGCTGCTTAAATCACGGCTAAAACGATTGAGCATGAAATCCATCACCTCATCGCTCAAAAAAACGCCTCTCTCATCTGCATGCTGCCGAAGCACTGCGCGTCGCTCAAACTCGCTGAGAACTTGCAGTTGAAAAATATGCCCCCAGCCGAGTCGCGTTCGTAAATCCTCACGAAGGTTTAAATCGCTAGGAGGAACATTGCCTGCAGCCAAAACCCAACGTTGCTGTCCGTCCGAAGGAGTTGTGGCGTTGACGAACCAATTAAAAGCCGCTTGTTGCTGAACTGCCGTATATAAATGAACGTCATCCATGATGACCACACGCCATGCGTCGTCAAACACAGCGGGGTCTAAGGCCTGAGCGTCCATCCAACCCACCGGACAACCCTGCTCCGTTAGAGCCGCTTGAACCGCACGCAACAAATGCGTTTTACCGGCTCCGCTTTCACCCCAAACATAGCTCGGTACGGGCGAACGTTTTTCGTTTTGCGTCCACAAACGTATATGCTGCAAAGCAGCCAGATTAGGTCCAGCAAAAAAATTACTCAAGCTCGGCCCGGGGGCCAAACCAATATCCAGCGCAATTTGCTTCATTGGCGTTTAGTGCCCCAGATAAAGCGGGCTTGTTTGATATTGCGCCCTTAAACGACGAATCGCCACCAAAAGCACCGCACTCACCGGCAAAGCAACCAAGACCCCAACGAAGCCAAAAATTTGTCCAAATGCAAGCAACGCAAAAATGACATGTAAGGGGTGCAAGCCAATACGCTCTCCCACCAAACGTGGCGTCAAAATAAAACCTTCAATGATTTGACCCAATCCGTAGACGACACCCACCATCAACATGGCATCGGCCGCAGGTAG
>CAZEAQ010000084.1:0-4463 GCA_964510145.1 uncultured Bordetella sp. | reverse complement strand
AATGGCAACGGAACAAGTGCTTCGACGTGTCTCACAAATCGACGCCAATCAACCAGCAAATAAAACAATACAACGGGTATCAGCACCAAATTACCAACGACCGCCAAGGCGACGCTGCCGCCTATGCGTAACGAAGTGAGCGTTTGCTTGAAACCGTCCTCAAATGAGGCGCTAAAAATCTGCAGCAAAAACGACTTGATGCTATTGAAGTCAAGCGCAACAGTTATGCCTTTGTCTCGCAACCAAGGAACTAGCCAAGATTGAGCACGCTCTAAAAGCACTGGCAATTGCTCGCGCATGCGAGGTAATTCATTGGCCAAGATGGGAAACAACAAAGTTAATAAGGCCAGCAACGCAAATAAACACAAAGACTCAACGACGACGACAGCAATTATTCTGGGTAAAACACCGCGCGATAGTCGCTGCAACCCATTAACTAATGGATTGAGCGCATAAGCCAATACGGCGGCTACCACAAAGGGCGTCAGCACTGGCCCCAAGAGCCATAAAAAAAACGCAACCAAACTTGCCAAGCCAGTCCAAGCTAAAACAGTTTGTTGCGCGCGGGTGAATTGCATACAGCGTTGAGTGTGAGGGCTTTAAAATTTGAGCTCAATTCTATCGGCGCAGAAATCTTGCGCTCTCAGCCATTACCACCATGAATAAACCCCTTTCCTACAAAGACGCTGGCGTTGATATTGACGCTGGTGATGCACTGGTTGAACGCATCAAGCCTTTAGCAAAAAAAACCATGCGCGAAGGGGTTTTAGCGGGAATCGGGGGCTTTGGTGCGCTGTTTGAGGTCCCCATGCATTACAAAGAACCCGTGCTCGTGAGCGGCACTGACGGGGTAGGCACCAAACTCAAACTGGCTTTTGAATGGCAAATGCACGACACCGTTGGCATTGATCTTGTGGCCATGAGCGTGAACGATGTGTTGGTGCAAGGCGCAGAGCCCCTCTTTTTTCTCGACTACTTTGCCTGTGGAAAGCTCGATGTCGACACAGCTGCAGCCGTTGTAGGCGGAATTGCCAAGGGCTGCGAGCTTTCTGGTTGCGCCCTGATCGGTGGTGAAACCGCAGAGATGCCGGGCATGTACCCAGACGGCGAATACGATTTAGCGGGTTTTGCGGTGGGAGCAGTTGAGAAATCAAAAATCTTGACGGGCCAAAATGTGCAAGCGGGCGATACGGTTTTAGGACTCGCCTCAGCAGGCGTTCACTCCAACGGTTTCTCGCTAGTTCGCAAAGTGATCGAACGCGCAGGCTCTGAAATTCCTGATCGCTTGGATGGAAAACCATTCAAAGAGGCCGTCATGGCTCCCACACGCCTGTATGTCAAAAGCGTACTCGACGCATTAAATAAGCACCCTATTAAAGCCCTGGCGCACATCACAGGCGGGGGATTGTTAGAAAACATTCCACGCGTTTTGCCAGAGGGAACGGCTGCGCATCTCAACAAAGGAAGCTGGCCTCAGTCAGAGTTATTTGCTTGGCTACAAAAAACAGCGGGCATTGACGATATCGAAATGAATCGTACCTTCAACAACGGCATTGGTATGGTCGTCGTGATTGACGCCCAACATGCCAAAGAATGCGCAGAGACCCTGCGAGCGAACGGTGAAAAAGTATTTGAAATCGGTGTCATTGCCAATCGTCAAGATGGCGAATCAGTGGTGGTGTCCTGATAGCCTAATCGGCTGCTGCTGCCTTTGGCAGCAACACAGCTAACCGCAACTGAACAAGTTTCAATCGCTCATGGTCATCATGAGATGTGTAAACCTCTTCTAAATTGCGCAACATTCGCGCCACGATCTCTCGCGGCGTTGCCGCTCGCAAATAGTGTTTGAGCAGTTCGTCGGACACACTGCCGTTACGCATCAAGCCAGACTCTGCATGCAAAGGCGCGAGTCGCTCCATTAAATCTTCTTTGCTTAAAGATTGACCGCTGAAAGGGTCAATCACAACTTGCCCGTCATGCGGAAACGGCAGTCGAACTTTGACTAAAAAATGTCCCGGAAAGCTAACCCCTTTTGCCTGCAATCCCAAGCCTAGCGCCAGCTCCAGCCAAAGCACACCCAAACTAATGGGAATGCCCCTGCGGGTGCGCAGTAAGACATTGAGATAGCTGTTGTCAGGGTCGTAGTAGTTATTTAAGTTGCCAGTAAATCCATGCTCGACAAAAAAGAATTTATTCAACAACCTGAGTTTGTGCATCGCCCCGCTGTCAGCGGGAAGTCTGCGTTTAATGCGTCCGCAAAGTTGGTCGACTTGATCCAACACATCTTGAATATCTAAATCGGGATACTCATCTTGCGCCAAACTAGCGGCAGCTTCTAGCAAAGGAAAGTGTTCATCGCTTTGAACAAGCGATGCAAAGTATTCCAAAGCAGTGGGCACTTCAAGCTTGAAATCCATGTCAATCTTTCCTTATCGACGCAACAAAATGCGCAGTTTTAGCCCCGCCAGCGTGAGAGTTACAAAATACAAAACTGCACTCCCCAGCAACACACCCGCCATCAGCCCGATGCGCAACCAAGGGGATGCTTGCAAGGCAGTCCAGTCCCAATATTGAGCCGCCCCCCAAAGCCAAGCACCCAACACGAGACACGCCGCCAGCACCTGCGCAATGAATGTCCACCAGCCCTCAATCGGTTGATAAGCACCTTGCTTTCGAAGGCCCCACAAAAGCCAGCCGGCATTCACTAAAGCGCCCAAACCGATAGACAGCGCCAACCCTGCATGGGCGAAATAAGGCACCAAAATCAAATTAAATAATTGCGTAATGATCAACACAAAAACAGCGATTCGCACTGGTGTTTTGATATCTTGGCTGGCGTAATAACCGGGCGCCAACACCTTGATCGCCACCAATCCAAGCAAGCCCACGCCATAGCCCATCAGCGCCAGCGTGGTTTGTTGAACGTCATGCGCACTAAATGCACCGTAGTTGTAGAGCACAGAAACGAGTGCCTTCGAAAACACAAGCAGAGCTAACGCGCATGGCAATGCCAACACAAGAACCAAGCGAAGCCCCCAGTCCAACATGGCCGAATATTGTGAGGAGTCGTTAGCGGCTTTGGCAGCGGCAAGTTGAGGCATCAACACCACGCCCAAAGCAACCCCTAACAAGGCAGTGGGGAATTCCATTAACCGATCTGCGTAGCTCAACCAACTCACACTGCCGGGCGTTAATTGCGAGGCAATTTGAGTGTTGATCAGCAAGGATATTTGGGCCACGCTCACACCTAACAACGCGGGGGCCATGAGTTGCAAAATACGTTTGGGTCCTTCGCCGTTCATTGCCTCTTTGAGTGAACGCCAACTAAAACTCAGTTTGGGAAGTAAATCTAGACGTCCTAGCGCGACTAATTGCACCGCAAGTTGCGCAAAGCCGCCCACCATGACACCTGCCGCCAAGGCGTAAATCGGCTGTATTCCCATCGAACCCAACCAAGGTCCACCCCACCAAGCCGCAGTAATCATCGATACGTTCAGTAAAACGGGGGTCACGGCCGGAACTGCAAAACGCTTCCAAGTATTGAGCACACCCGCTGCCAGGGCAACCAGCGACATAAATGCAATGTAGGGGAACATCAAGCGGGTCATCACCACCGCGACGTCAAAACCCTCTGGAGATTGTTGGAGACCACTGGCCATGATCCAAACCAAAAATGGCGCTCCAACCACGCCCAGCACACTCACGAAAAGCAATGCCCAAAAAAGCAGCGTTGCCACCTGATTAATGAGCAAATGGGTGGCTTCATCACCGTCTTTTTGTCTACTGGCCGCCAAAACGGGCACAAAAGCTTGGCTGAATGCGCCTTCTGCAAAAAGCCGACGAAAGAGATTGGGAATCCGAAACGCGACATTAAAGGCGTCTGTCAGAGCGCTGGCTCCAAAAATCGAGGCAATCAATAACTCACGCATCAAACCAGTGATGCGTGAAACAAGAGTCAGGCTCGAAACAATAGAGGCGGATTTGAACAGCGACACGACCTGAGTGTAGCGATTTGCTACAATCGCTGGCTTTGCTGACATCATCCTCAGACACATAAGGAACTTACTATGGCATCCGCCAAACCCAAGAAAAAGAACCCCCGTCTTGCCTCTGGCCGTAAACGCGTCCGTCAAGACATCAAAATTAATGCCGCTAACACCTCTTTGCGCTCCAAGTACCGCACCGCGGTGAAGAACGTTGAGAAAGCTGTTTTAGCTGGCGACAAAACCAAAGCCACCGAACTATTCGGCAAGATGCAAGCTATCGTCGACACGATTGCAGACAAAGGCATCTTCCACAAAAACAAGGCTGCTCGCGACAAGAGCCGCCTGTCTTCCAAGGTTAAAGCCTTGGCTCTCGCCTAATTATTAGGCCGCCCGCCCGATCTGCACAGCAGATCGCCGTTTGAAACGGGTGCGCTGTCAGCAAAGAAAAAGCAAAAACCCGCTCTTGAGCGGGTTTTT
>CAZEAQ010000083.1:0-7603 GCA_964510145.1 uncultured Bordetella sp. | reverse complement strand
AGCGTCCTAAAGCGTCTTCAAGCAGTCGCACTTTGACTGTTTTACCTTTCACTCGGCCTGCGCTCAATTTCTGAACGGCTTCGCGAGCAATGCTTCGTTCAACCGCCACATAGGTAGAAAACTCGTTCACATTGATCTTGCCAACTTGCTCTTTGGCAAAACCTGCTTCGCCCGTTAAAGCGCCGAGCACATCGCCCGCTCGAATTTTTTCTTTGCGCCCACCCACAATTTGCAGCGTAGCCATAGGTGGCTGAAATAAACCGCCCGCCGCAGGCGTCAAAGTTGATACATCTGCCCAAGTAGATTCGCGGTTTTGCAGTTGCTCAATCTTTCCTACATATCCCATTTCATCCATGCTGACCAATGACAAAGCCAACCCTTCAGCATCTGCCCGACCTGTTCGTCCAATACGATGAATATGCACTTCTGGATCGGGTGTGACATCAACGTTAATCACCGCCTCCAAATGCGCAACGTCTAACCCACGAGCAGCAACATCAGTCGCCACCAGCACAGAGCAACTGCGATTCGCAAATTGCACCAAAACCTGATCACGCTCGCGCTGCTCTAGTTCGCCAAACAACGCCAATGCGCTAAACCCTTGGGCTTGCAAAACCATCACCAAGTCTCGACATTGCTGCTTGGTATTGCAGAACGCCAACGTCGATTCGGGTCGAAAGTGATTCAGCAGGAGTGAAACCGCATGCAAGCGGTCGTTGTCTGAGACCTCATAAAAAATTTGCTGGATCTTTTTCGCGTCGTGCTGTGTTTGAACTTTGACGGTTTGAGGTTCACGCATAAATTGCGCAGCCAATTTGGCGATGCCATCGGGATACGTGGCCGAGAAAAGTAGCGTTTGGCGATCTTTGGGGCACTGGCGCATCACCTTTGCAATGTCGTCAAAAAATCCCATGTCCAACATTCGGTCCGCTTCATCAAGGACGACTGTTTTGACAGATTGCAAACTCAAAGAACCACGCTCTAAATGATCCATGATGCGCCCCGGCGTTCCCACCACCACATGCGCACCATGTTGCAAACTCAGAGTTTGTCCGCGAAGCGCCACGCCACCACACAGCGTGACTACTTTGATGTTGCCCACAGCCCGTGCAAGGCGACGAATTTCTTGCGTGACCTGATCGGCTAGTTCGCGTGTTGGACACAACACCAACGCCTGCACATCAAAGTTGGCAGCGGCTAGTTTTTCAACTAACGCAATACCAAATGCCGCCGTCTTTCCGCTGCCCGTGCTGGCCTGTGCAATTAAGTCACGTAACTGGAGGGCAAGCGGCAAACTCGCGGCTTGTATGGCTGTCATCTGGGTATAGCCCAGCTGATTCAAGTTATTGAGCGTAGTGGCTGCAATTGGCAGCGTAGAAAAAGCAAGTTTTTTGTCGGATAGATCGGTCATGCACCGATTATCGTGATTGGAATAGTGACTGGCCCGTCGTTCACCAAATGCACTTTCATATCGGCGCCAAAAATTCCAGTTTGCACGTTGCCATGCTGCGCGTTTGCGAGTGCAACAAAGTTATCGTACAAACGCCTTCCTTCATCGGCAGGCGCTGCGCTCGTAAAGCTTGGGCGAGTTCCGCTGGTGGTGTCGGCGGCGAGTGTGAATTGGCTGACCACCAGCAAGCCCCCTTCTACGTCTTTTAGGCTGCGGTTCATCTTGCCGGCTTCGTCGTAGAAGATGCGTAGCTTCAAAATTTTCTCAAGCATTTTTTGACCTACTGCGTCCGTATCGCCTCGCTCGGCGCATAAGAGCAGAAGAATTCCGTGCTGAATCTCTCCCACAACTTGATCATCAACGATCACTCTGGCTTCACTGACGCGCTGCAACACGGCTTTCATAGCAAGCTCGAATCGTGTGGGTCATCGATGTGTGCCTCTACATCATTGGGTAGCAATTGAATCGTGGCGCGTAAACCTGGCACTGCTTTCATCAGAGCGTGTTCCACGTTGGCTCGCAAAGTTGCTGCCCGAGCCAGCGTCCACTCAGCGGGCATGTGCATATGAAGATCTACATAGCGACGCTGGCCAGCTTTGCGCGTCATGATGTGATCAAACCTAACAACATGCACATGGTCTGCGCCCACCTCTTCATGACTGATAGACAAATCATGCAGCACTTCATGAATCTGAGCCATCACGTCGGGCTCAACTGCTTCGTCCATCAAGCCTTGCGAAGCGGCCCAAATGAGGTGACATCCCTCTTTGAGAATATTTAACGCAACACCCATCGCCACCAGCGCATCCATCCAAAGCCAGCCTGTGTAGCTCACTAATGCAATGCCCAATACGACACCACCTGAGGTCCACACATCGGTCACAAGATGACGCGCGTCGGCTTCGAGTGCAATCGAGTTGTGCGTCTTAGCTGCGCGAAACATGAACCAAGCCAATACGCCATTCAATGCAGAACTCGCGATCGACAAACCCAAACCAATACCAACTTGCTCAAGGGGCTGCGGATCAAAAATGCGATGTCCTGCGGCCCAAATAATTCCCAAGGCCGCAACGATGATCAAAATCCCCTCGAAGCCTGATGAGAAATATTCCGCTTTGTGATGCCCATAAGGATGATCTTCATCAGCGGGCTTGGCTGCAATGGTGACCATCATCAAACCAAACACCGCACTGGCCAAATTGACCAAAGACTCCATGGCATCGGACAACAACCCAACCGAATCGGTCAAATGCCATGCGAGAGTTTTAAGCGCGATGGTGATACAGGCCACGACCACGGAGGTCCAAAGCAACGCTTTTGGCGATAACCAAGGAGAAGTGGCGGTCGTCATAAATAAATTTTGGCCAACAGATTAAGCCAACGTCACTCGCGCAAATTTTCGCTTGCCCACTTGCACCACATACGTTCCTGCTTCGAGCTTTAAGCCTTTATCGCTGATGACCACAGAGTCCACGCGAACACCGCCGCCGTCGATTAGACGATTCGCCTCGCTGGTAGATGGCGCCAAATTAGTGGCCTTGAGCAAAGCACCAATTCCCATCGGTGCACCACTGATTGACAGCTCTGGTATTTCATCTGGAACGCCGCCTTTGCTTCGATTGATGAAGTCTTGTTCAGCTGCATCGGCTGCGGCAGCGCCATGAAAGCGTGCGGTTATTTCTTTGGCCAGCGCCACCTTGGCGTCTTTAGGGTTGCGCCCTTCTTCCACTTCTTTTTTAAGCGCTTCAATATCACCCATCGATTTAAACGACAGCAGGGTGTACCAGCGCCACATCAATACGTCCGAGATAGACAGCACCTTGGCAAACATCGTGTTGGGCTCTTCACTAATGCCAATGTAATTATTTTTAGACTTGGACATTTTCTCAACACCGTCCAGCCCTTCTAACAAAGGCATGGTCAAAATGCACTGGGCTTCTTGACCATATTCAGCCTGCAAATGGCGGCCCATCAACAGATTAAATTTTTGATCTGTCCCGCCCAACTCCAAATCTGACTTCAATGCGACTGAGTCGTACCCCTGCATCAGTGGATACAAAAACTCATGCACGCTAATTGGTGTGTTGGCGTGAAAGCGATCATGGAAATCATTGCGCTCCATCATTCGCGCCACGGTGTACTTTGACGCCAGCTGAATCATGCCCATGGACCCCAAGGGAATACTCCATTCGCTGTTGTAACGAATTTCAGTTTTTGAGGGATCGAGCACCAGTGAAGCCTGTTTGTAATACGTCTCCGCATTCACCTTTATTTGCTCAGGTGTGAGCGGTGGACGCGTGCTGTTACGGCCCGATGGATCGCCAATCAAACTTGTGAAGTCACCAATCAAAAAGATGACTTGATGCCCCAAATCTTGCAATTGACGCATTTTGTTGAGAACCACGGTGTGTCCCACATGAATGTCGGGAGCCGTTGGATCAAGCCCTAACTTAATACGCAAGGGCTGGCCCGTGGCTTCTGAACGCGCCAGTTTTTTGACCCACATCTCTTCGGGGATCAATTCTTCACAACCACGCTTGGTCACCGCTAAGGCTTCTAAAACGCGATCTGTTATCGGGGAAGTTGATGCAGGTGCTTGATTCATAAGGACTTTTTACCGAACGAGGTATACTCTGCGGTTTGTGTTTGCGCCTGATTTTAGAGGGCTGCAAACCTCAAGGCCTCGACTTGATCCTCAGGCCTTCACCAACTGCCGGAGAAACACCTTGCAGCAGACTATTTCTCAGTGGGCTTTACGCCTGCAAACGCTCATACACAGTTACCCGCGCCGCTTTATGGCCAGTGTGGCCGTGGTTTTGTCTATCTTGGGCGGCGGTGCATTTGCGGTTGCGGGATTGGGCTCTAGCGGGGCATCTGCATCCCTGACGCAAGTTATTGAAAGCGTCAATACGCTCTCTCTTTCAAGCCCAGAGCCTGAACAACCAATCAAGCTTTTTCGTTCAGACGTTACGCGTTCAAGCGATACCGCTGAAAGCCTGTTGAGCCGTTTAGGCATTAACGA
The DNA here is from genome assembly GCA_964510145.1 of uncultured Bordetella sp. GTDB lineage: Bacteria > Pseudomonadota > Gammaproteobacteria > Burkholderiales > Burkholderiaceae_C > Limnohabitans. Next base: position 3,131 of record CAZEAQ010000083.1, on the reverse strand, counting down.
CACTGAAGCAGCCAATTTCTTGCGCGATGCGCGTGTAGGTCGTCAACAAGTCATCGGTCGCGCAGGAAGGCTAATTAGCGTCGAAGGCGATGCCAATCACCGGTTAACGCGACTCACTCTTCGTTGGATGAATGAAGATGGCGTTCAATTCACTCGCTGGGTCATGGCGCGCAACGAAACTGGATTCGTCAGCCAGCAAGATGTGGCCCCGCTGACCGTCACCACTCGCCTAGGTAGCGGCACGATTCAAAGCTCACTGTTTGCAGCAACTGATGAAGCGGATATTCCGGACAGTGTGGCCATTCAGTTGACCGATATATTTGCCGGCGACATCGACTTTCACCGAACACTCCGAAAAGGCGATCGCTTTGCGGTGGTGTATGAGTCGCTCGAAGCCGATGGTGAAACCATGCGCGCAGGTCGTGTAATCTCTGCCGAATTCGTGCACAACGGAAAGACACTTCAAGCGTTCTGGTTCAAAGAAACGGGTGCCAAAAACGGTGCTTACTTCAACGCTGATGGTGTCAGCTTGCGCCGCGCATACCTAGCATCGCCCTTAGCGGTATCGCGCATGACGAGTGGATTCAAAATGCGCTTTCATCCCATCTTGCAAACTTGGCGAGCACACCTCGGTGTTGACTACGCGGCACCTACTGGAACCCCCGTTCGCAACGTTGGGCAAGGGGTTGTGGACTTTGCGGGTAACCAAGGCGGATTTGGTAATGTCGTGATGGTTAAACATCCCAACGGCCACACCACTGTTTATGCACACTTGAGTCGCATCAACGTCAGACGCGGTCAATCTGTGGCACAAGGTCAAATAGTAGGGCTCGTAGGTTCAACCGGTTGGGCAACTGGCCCGCATTTGCATTTTGAATTCCGTGTCAACGGACAGCACAAAGACCCTCAGACTATGGCGCGCCAAAGTATTTCCGTTGCAATTTCTGCTGCAGCGCGAGAGCAATTTAAGCAACAGACCTCGCTCGCGAAGGTGGACTTAGCGGCTGCTGCCAGCACGCAAGTTAGTCGCGCCGAATAATCTGCGCCCCTCCTCAGCACTTGGCTTTGGGCTAACGGAACTGCATGTCAACTGAGCTTTTCATTGGGCTGATGTCGGGCACCTCTTTGGATGGTGTGGATGGTGTTTTGATGGACTTCCATCAAAGCCCCAAACCGCAAGTCTTGGCGCATCACGCAGAGCCGTTTTCTGCAGAGTTCAGACAAACTCTCTTGGCACTCAACACGCCAGCACATGATGAGCTACACATATCCGCTTTAGCCGCCAACGCGCTGGCTCGTGTTTATGCAAAGACCGTCAACACTTTATTAGCGCAAAGCAAAAAATCATTCAAAGATGTTCGAGCCATTGGCGCACACGGTCAAACAGTGCGTCATCGCCCCGGACTTTTTGATGGCAACGGATACACGCTGCAACTTAACAACCCTTCGTTGCTTGCCGAGTTAACCGGAATTGCTGTGGTGGCAGATTTTAGAAACCGCGATGTGGCAGCTGGCGGCCAAGGTGCGCCGTTGGTCCCCGTGTTTCATCAAGGATTTTTTGGCAGCTCAATACAAACTTTGTCGGTGCTCAATTTAGGCGGCATTGCCAACTTAAGCGTTCTAAGACCCAATGGTGATATTTTGGGATTCGATTGCGGGCCGGGTAACGCGCTTTTAGACCACTGGTGCCAAAAACACACCACTCAAGCCTATGACAACCAAGGCGCATGGGGCGCGAGTGGACAAATTGTTCAGCGCTTATTAGATCGATTATTGGATGAGCCGTTTCTGCAACAAGCGCCTCCCAAAAGCACTGGCAGAGATTTATTTCACCCCTCTTGGCTTAAGCAGCAATTAAAAGATTTTGAATCACAAACACCTGCCGATATCCAAGCCACGCTGACAGAGTTCACAGCTCAATCCTGCGCCAACGATGTGAAGCGTTTTGCCCGCGACTGCCAAGAGCTGATCGTTTGCGGGGGCGGAGCCTTGAACAGTTTCTTAATGTCTCGATTGCAGGCAAATTTACCCACAATCAAAGTCATTTCATCCTCTGAACGCGGCATGCCCCCTCTGCAAGTTGAAGCCGCGGCGTTTGCCTGGCTTGCACGACAAACCATCCTTGGTTTGTCTGGCAATCATCCAAAAGTAACGGGCGCCAGAGGCGCCCGTATCTTGGGTGGAATTTTCCCCGCTTGAACGGGAATCAGTTAGACCGAGAAAGAAGAACCGCAGCCACAAGTGGTCGTAGCGTTAGGGTTCTTAATGACAAACTGGGCGCCCTGCAGATCTTCTTTGTAATCAATCTCAGCACCTACTAAATATTGGTAGCTCATCGCATCGACCAGCAATGAAACGCCATTCTTGTTGATGGTCGTGTCGTCTTCGTTCACCACTTCATCAAACGTAAAACCGTACTGAAAACCTGAGCAGCCTCCGCCTTGCACAAATACGCGCAATTTCAAATCAGGGTTGCCTTCTTCAGCAATTAAGTCAGCCACTTTTGCAGCAGCGCTATCTGTGAAGACAAACGGAGATGGCATTTCTGTTTGGACGTTTTCTGCAACTGCGCTCATAAAAATACTCCTGAATCGGTTTTCAAAAAGTATAGCGCTTTAGTCAGGAATAACACCTCAAATTTCTTAGAAACGCTGTTGTCATTGGGGACATTCGTTCTGACAAATAAAAAAGCCGCAAGGGCGAACCCATGCGGCTTTTGGCAAAACAAGAAGCGGATTAGCGCTTGCTGAACTGCTTGCGGCGGCGAGCTGAGTGCAAGCCAACCTTCTTACGTTCGACTTCACGAGCATCGCGGGTCACATACCCTGCTTGAGACAACACTGGCTTCAAAGCTGCGTCATAGTCAATCAAAGCACGAGTGATACCGTGGCGTACAGCGCCAGCTTGACCCGACTCACCACCACCGTGCACGTTGACTTGAATGTCAAACGCTTCAGCGTTGTTAGTCAGCATCAAAGGCTGCTTAGAAATCATGATCGAGGTTTGACGACCGAAATAAGCGGCGATGTCTTTACCGTTGATCGTGATCTTGCCTGTGCCTTTTTTGAGAAACACACGAGCGACGCTTGATTTGCGACGGCCGGTGCCGTTGTTCCATTCACCAATCATTT
>CAZEAQ010000082.1:2876-7635 GCA_964510145.1 uncultured Bordetella sp. | reverse complement strand
ACAGGCTGACCGTTGCATTCCACCATCTTGATCACTATTTGCAAAGGCTCGTAACCTAGGTCGTTCGTTAAATTTGTACCGATACCAAACGCCAATTGGCAACGTCCACGGAACTGTTGATACAGCGCAATAATTTTTTCAACTGTTAACCCGTCAGAAAAAATCAAAGTTTTTGTCATGGGATCAACACGATTATTTCGATAGTGCGAAATCATTCGTTCCCCCCAATTAAAGGGATCGCCACTGTCGTGCCGGGCGCCATCAAAGAGCTTACAAAAATACATATCGAAGTCGCGCAAAAACGGTTCGATGCCATACACATCACTCAGCGCAATCCCAAGATCGCCACGGTATTCACGAGCCCAAGTTTCAAAGCCAAATACTTGGCTATCGCGCAACCTCGGACCCAAGGCTTGGCAGGCCTGCAAATATTCATGCGCCATCGTTCCTAGGGGTGTCAAACCGAGTTTCATTGCAAAAAGTGCGTTGCTCGTTCCAGCCAACTGCCCTGCAGTTCCCGTGCCTAATTTAGAAATAAGAACACGTAATAGTTCTTCATGCCATGCACGGGAGAAACGACGACGAGTCCCGTAGTCTGCAATCTTTAAGTCACTTAAACGCTCCGCATGCAGCGCTTGAATTTTTTGCGATAACCTTTTGCGCCCTTCTAAAAAGTCCGGCACCTTTTGTGTATTCCTAAAAAACACCTCATTCACAATAGCCAAAACTGGTATTTCAAACAAGATGGTGTGAAGCCAAGGGCCTTGAATACTGATATCTATTTCGCCATTGGCAAGTGCATGCACTTGAATGTATTTCTCGTTCAGTCGAAACAGCCCTAAAAAGTCTACAAAGTCACTTTTAATAAAACGCAAACTTCTGAGCCACATTAGCTCGGCATCTTGAAATTGCAAGCTACACAAAGAACGAATTTCGTCTCTAATTTCTTGCACATAAGGTGCCAAATTAACGCCTGCATTACGACATTTAAATTTGTAAGAGACCTGCGCACTCGGAAACTGATGCAGCACCGCTTGCATCATGGTGAATTTATATAAATCGGTATCGAGCAGGCTGGTGATGATCATGTCATTCGATCTTGATTTATTCCACCCAATGAGTGAAGTCACTCGCTGGCACACGCGGTGTTTTAAAGGTATTGACCTTATCGCTTTCGTCTGCATAGCCTAGCGATAAGCCACAAACCAACATCTCATTTTCACCCGCATGGATGTGCGGCAAGATGATGCTGTGAAAAGCATTCCATGCGGCCTGAGGGCAAGTGTGCAAACCTCTGGCTCTTGCAGCAAGCATGATATTTTGAACAAACATACCGTAGTCAAACATTGAGCCGCGGCCCATTACTGGATCGATGGTGAACATCATTCCAACAGGCGCATCAAAGAATTTGAAATTGCGCTGTTGCTGTTCATGCATCCTGTCTTTGTCGCCCTTACCGATGCCAAGCAAACCATACAACCCCCATCCGTTTTCACGACGACGGTCAATGTAGGGGCTGACCCACTGCGCAGGGTAATAGTCGTATTGCTCTTGATATTGTTTCGCCACCTCTGGGTTTGCGCGAATCGCTTCATGAGCAGCACATACTTTTTCAACCAAACTGTCGCGGCTCTTACCTTGCAATACGTAAACCTTCCAAGGCTGCGTGTTAGTGCCCGAGGGCGCGCGACTAGCAACTTCCAGTATTTCGGTAATTAATTCTCGCGACACAGGCTGTTGCGTAAACGCACGCACTGACATACGCGATTCAATCGCTTGATCAACGCTTTGTGATTTCTGGGTCATACAAGTTTCTCCAATACTTTTTTTAAATTTTGGGGTAGTCCCTGAACAGGACGACGATTTTGTTTATCAACATACACGTGGACAAAGTGACCCCGAGCTGCACAAAGTGCTTCACCTTGGGCAAACAAGCCAACTTCGTAACGCACACTGGACGAACCCATTTTGCTGACCCGAATACCGGCTTCAACGATTTGAGGAAAAGCCAACGGCGCGAAATAATTGCACTGAGTCTCGATCACTAAACCGATTGTTTCGCCATGGTGAATATCTAACGCGCCTTGCTCAATTAAATGGGCATTAACAGCTGTATCAAACCAGCTGTAATAGACAACGTTGTTGACGTGCCCGTAAACGTCGTTATCCATCCACCGTGTGTCGATACGACGAAACACTTTGAAAGCGCTTCGCGACTCAGCTTGGGGTCTTGTAGATTGACTTGAATTCATGTGTGCAGATTTTGCCAGCGTCGCCAATACGCATAGGCGACACGATAGGTATTGACTTGCACTTGAACCGTATCCTGCATTTCTTTGCCATACCCACCCGCCATGGCAAAAGCCAGTGGAATTCGCCTCGACCACGCCCAGTCAAAAACACGTCGATCACGCGCCTCCAAGCCATCAAAAGTCAAATTCAAGCGCCCAAGCCGATCTCCCTCATGTGGATCAGCGCCAGCTAAATAAATCACTAAACCCGGCTGAAATCTGGACTGCAATTCATCCAAAGCACGCTCTAGCGCCTCCAAATATGCGCTGTCGTCACACCCATCGGGCAGCTCTACATCTAAATCGCTCTGCTCTTTGGCGAACGGAAAATTTCTCGCACCATGAATTGAAAGCGTGAACACGTTGTCGTCGCCAGCAAATATGCGAGCCGTTCCGTTTCCTTGATGCACATCCAAATCAATGATCGCAACCTTGAGTGGCGATTTATATACACGCCCCCACTCCGCTTGCATGAGCCGAGCGGCCACCGCAGCGTCATTGAAAACACAAAACCCGCTGCCCCGATCAGCATAAGCATGATGAGTACCGCCCGCCAAATTGGCTGATACACCGTGCTTCTCAAAAAGTGCCGTTCTCGCAGCCATCACTGTCGCCCCTGCAGAGCGGCGCGACCTCGCCACCATCGCCGGTGACCAGGGAAAACCAATTTCTTTTTGGTGAGCCTCGCTTAATTTGCCTTGCTCCACCGCAAGGATGTAGCTTGGCGAGTGCACCAAAGCCAATTCACCATCCGAAGCAGGCTCTGCAACAGCGAGCTCAATCTCTGGTAATTCCGAGGCCAGACGCTCACGCAACAATTTGTACTTCGCCATAGGAAAGCGATGCCCTTGCGGCAGGGGCAACACAAATTGATCTGAATAAAAAGCGCGCATGAGCGCCCATTGTCGCCAATCGGCCTCTTCATTCGGTTTTAGAAAGCCGCCTCTAAACAAGCATTTATCAACCCCCAACCTATTGCAAAACATCGGGATAACCCTAAACTTCATCTCAATGCTGCATCGCAACATTTTTTGCAAGTTACTTAATCTTTTGGAGAAACACCATGTTGAACGTTGAACAAATCGCCGCCACAAACAAAGCAAACCTGAACAACTTGTTTGGTTTGACTCATCAAGCTTTTGCAGGCGTTGAAAAATTGGTTGAACTTAACCTCACCGCTGCACGCGCAACTTTGAGCGAATCGGCTGATCACGCTAAATCCGTTCTTAACGCCAAAGACGCACAAGAATTCTTGGCTCTGCAAGCCAGTCTCTTGCAACCCATGGCTGAGAAATCTGCTGCTTACAGCCGTCACATCTATGACATCGCCACCAGCACAGGCGCAGACTTAAGCAAAGCCTTCGAAGGCAAAGCGTCAGAAGGTCAACAAGCCATAAACAGCTACATCGAAGCAGCTTTGAAAAACGCTCCAGCAGGTTCAGAGCAAGCCGTCGCCTTTTTCAAACAAGCGGTGACTGCCAGCAACAACGCTGTCGAATCTATGCAAAAAGCTGTTAAACAAGCGGCTGATATTGCAGAAAGCAATTTTCAAACTGCTGCAGAAACAGCCGTAAAAGCTACGAAAAGCGCAGCTAAAAAGCGTTAATTTGTAAAAGTTGTCTCCTCGGATTTCTCGTCACCCTCGGGTGCAGGAATCCCTTCAAGGGCTCGTCGCAAGACGAGCCCCTTTTTATTGCCGCTTTATTGCCGCTTTATTGCCCCAAGGCGGCGCGCAACTTGGGCAACGCCTGCAACATTGCCGCTCGCCCAGCTTCGATTGAACGACGACGCGCGCTGAAATCGGCACTACCCACGCCGTTTAAGGGGGGACGCACGACCAAATCTGCCTCACGCAACTCAAAGGTATTGATGCTCTTACCCATGATGGTGAAGGTTTGCATCAAGATCTGAAACATGTCGTTCGTTTTAGCTGCCTCTGGCGCACTCGAGATGTCAACGGCCACCACAAATTCCGCGCCCATCTGACGCGCATAACGCACCGGCACCGGAGAGACCAAACCGCCATCTACAAACTCTCGATTTCCTATACGAACCGGCTCAAACACCGAGGGCACTGAGCTTGAGGCACGAACCGCTGTTCCTAAATCACCCCGTTGAAACAACACGCCCTGCCCCGTATTGAGATCGGTGGCTACTACGCCCAAGGGCACCTTTAGATCTTCAATACGCTTTCCACCCGTTTGATTGCTGATGTAACGAGCCAGCGCATCGCCACGCATCATGCCGCGCCCCAGCAAAGGCACAGTCCAATCAGTAATCGTCGCCTCTTCCATCGATTCCGCCACTTTTTGCAGTTGCACGCCGTTTTTACCGCTGGCATAAAAAGCCGCCACCACACTGCCCGCGGAGGTGCCCACCACCAAATCTGGCTTTAAACCTGCTTCTTCAAGCACTTGAATGACCCCGACATGGGCAAAGCCACGCGCAGCCCCCCCGCCTAAAGCCAA
>CAZEAQ010000082.1:0-2776 GCA_964510145.1 uncultured Bordetella sp. | reverse complement strand
GAAGCCATGTCGCACAACGAACCCGAATCAACGGGTGAACGTGGGGTCATGATTTCTACCGCCAGCGTGGCAGCTTATGACGGACAAATTGGTCAAGCCGCTTACAGCGCATCGAAAGGCGGGGTTGTTGGCATGACATTGCCCATCGCACGCGACTTGGCGCGTAACGGCATTCGCAACATGACCATTGCGCCAGGCATTTTTGGCACACCGATGTTGTTTGGTATGCCCCAAGAGGTTCAAGACGCATTGGCCGCGGGCGTTCCTTTTCCATCGCGTCTGGGCACGCCACAAGACTATGCCAAATTGGCGCTGCATATTTTTGAAAATGACATGCTCAACGGCGAAGTTATCCGCTTGGACGGCGCCATTCGCTTGGCACCAAAATAAAGAGTGGCGTGTTTGAGAAAGGCTGGAGTGCCTGCCTAGAATCTACGCTCCACGCATTTCTCAACCATGGCCATCCCTCAATCCTTCATCCAAGAACTCCTCGCCCGCGTCGACGTGGTCGAGGTGGTGGGTCGCCATGTTCAACTCAAAAAAGGTGGCGCTAATTTCATGGGGCTATGCCCCTTTCATGGCGAGAAATCGCCGTCTTTTTCGGTCAGTCCAGCCAAACAGTTTTTTCATTGTTTTGGATGTGGAAAAAATGGTAATGCCATTGGATTTTTGATGGAACACGCAGGCATGACCTTCGTAGAAGCTGTCAAAGACCTAGCTCAAAACGTAGGCATGCAAGTGCCTGAGGAAGACGTATCGCCACAAGACCGAGAGCGTGCCGCGCAACAGCGTCAAAAGCAGGCGACCCTCACCGATGTGCTCGAAAAAGCGGGCGACTCTTATCGCAAAAACTTGCGCAATTCCCCCCAAGCCGTTGCCTATCTCAAAGGCCGTGGCTTGAGTGGCGAAATTGCCAAGCAATTTGGCATGGGCTATGCCCCCGACGGGTGGCGTAATTTAGCGAGCGTTTTTCCAGACTACCAAGATCCATTGCTCGCGGAGAGTGGCTTAGTCATCGTCAATCAAGAAGATGGCGAAGACGAAAAAAGATACGACCGTTTTCGCGACCGCATCATGTTTCCAATTCGCAATGTCAAAGGCGAATGCATTGGCTTTGGCGGACGTGTATTGGGTGACGGAACACCCAAATACCTCAATTCGCCCGAAACGCCCGTCTTTAGCAAAGGACGTGAGCTTTACGGTCTGTTTGAAGCGCGTAACGCGCTGAGAGATGTTGGCTACGTCCTCGTCACCGAAGGCTATATGGATGTGGTCGCGCTTGCTCAACTGGGCTTTCCAAATGCTGTCGCAACGCTGGGGACGGCTTGCACAACAGATCATGTGCAAAAACTTTTTCGTTTCACAGACAGCGTTGTATTCAGCTTCGACGGAGATAGCGCGGGACGTCGCGCAGCACGAAAAGCTCTAGAGGGTGCGCTGCCCTACGCAACCGATGTCAGAAGCGTTAAATTTTTATTTTTGCCAGCCGAGCATGACCCCGATAGTTACATTCGCGAATTTGGCAAAGAAGCTTTCGCCCATTGCGTGACTGAGGCCATGCCACTCAGCCGCTTCCTCATCGAAGTGGCTCGCGAAAACTGCGACCTGCACACGGCTGAAGGCCGCGCCCATATGGCCAGTAACGCCAAACCAATGTGGATGGCGCTGCCCGATGGCGCACTTAAACGACAGCTACTTACAGAAATCGCAGAGCTGGCAGAGTTAGGCACGCACGAACTTCAAGATCTATGGATGCCGTCAAGCCCAGCACAAACAACGTCAGCGCGATCTGGGCCTTTCAAGAAGACAAGCAACTTTAAATCGAATCAACGCTCGCCTCAAAACTGGAAACGTGGCACTCGCCAAATACCCGCGGGTCGTGCCGATCATGCAGCGCGTGTACTTTTATCGCACATGGATATTTGGGAAGAGCTATCTGGTGAGGACCATCAACTTTTGTGTGAATTAGCGCCGCCTCATGGCCCTCTATTTGTTTGGCTCGATCACCAACACCATGAACATGGCAATCAGTCTTGGGGGGCGCTGCGCGAGGGGTTGCGTAACCACGAATCTGAGGCGCTAGCCGTGCGCGTCATGTCTTCGGCCTTTACGCCTTTGCTTGACGATGAAGGTAATCCGTTGCCCGAGACATCTTCTCCACAAGCCCAAAAAAGGGAAGCCGAGCTGGAATTGAGAGGAATTTTGAACAAAATTCTTTTTGAAAACCTTGACCTTCAAATGAAGCAAGCAATTGCTGAAGCTGCCACAGATCCGACCGCCATGCAGCGGTACAAAGCTCTATTTGAGCGCCGCCGCCAGCTCGGTTTGCTGCCTCAAAAGTTGATTGAAAGTCAAGACTGAGGGTATAATCCGCTTTCTGCAAGTGCGACAGCAGCACCTCCGGGCCCGGCCAACCGTGACACAAGCGCACGACTCGCCACCTTACCGCAAGGACTGCACTCCAAATGATCGCCCTCCACGCTTGCTTTTGAGGCTCAACCTCTTTCCCTTTAATCCATCTCGCGCCGGGTGTTTGTGGCGCCGTGTATTCCTTTCTTAGATGTCTAGGAGTTTTCATGCCTGTTGACCGTAAATCGAAGAAGTCTGCCAAGCCAGCTTCCAAAGCTTCAGCTAAACCAGTCAAGAAGCCAGCCACAAAACCCGTTGCCAAAACCTCTGCTAAACCGGCAGCCAAACCAGCAACGAAAGCCAAATCAGTGCCCGCAAAAAAATCTAAAACGACTGCCAAACCCATAGCAAAAGTGACGGCTAAACC
>CAZEAQ010000081.1:0-7983 GCA_964510145.1 uncultured Bordetella sp. | reverse complement strand
CATTGTTTGAGTTGATGGGCAAAAACATCACCTTGGTGGGTGGCAATGGCGATGGCCAAACCACCAAAGTGGCCAACCAAATCATTGTGGCTTTAAATATTGCGGCAGTGGGTGAGGCGTTGTTGTTCGCCAGCAAAGCGGGCGCTGATCCCGCCAAAGTGCGTGCCGCATTGATGGGCGGCTTTGCCTCAAGCCGTATTTTGGAAGTGCACGGCGAGCGCATGATCAAGCGCACTTTTGCGCCCGGTTTTCGAATTGCATTGCATCAAAAAGATTTGTCTTTGGCGCTGGCGGGTGCAAAAGCAATTGGGGTTTCGTTGCCTCAAACTGCATCTGCAGCGCAGCTCATGCAAGCTTGCGCATCGAACGGTTGGGGCCAACTTGATCACTCGGCTTTGGTCAAATCGCTAGAGCTGTTGGCAGCACACGACATAGCGAGCGAGCCAACTTAAAACAAATTAAATGAATGTGGAAACGCCCACATCAAAGCACTCGTCATCACCACATAACGTGCAAATTTGCCCACCGCCATATAGGCGACACAGGGCCAAAAGGGGAGGCGCATCCAGCCTGCTACTGCGCAGAGTGGGTCGCCAACGCCCGGTAACCAACTGAGTAAACAGGCTTTCGGACCCATCGCATACAGCCAACGAAGCGCACGCGCATCGTGGCCGCTGGTTTCTTGGTGGCGAAGTTTGTCGCTGACTTGGTGAGCGCCTACACCCATCCACCAGCTGATGGCGCCACCGATTGTGTTGCCCGCGGTCGCAACAAAGATGGTTGGCCAAAATAGGTCGGGGTTGAGTTTGACAAGCCCAAACACCACAGGCTCCGAGCCCATCGGCAACAAGGTAGCCGAGACCAAAGACACCACAAAAACTGTACTCAAGCCATATTCCGGCAGGGCTAAAGCAGCGAGAGCAGATTGCATCCAAATTTCCATAGTGCGCAGTGTAGTGCTGAAATTTTGGGCAGCTACAATCACGCCTCCTTTTTAAGCAGCCCCTTCGACATCTCGTATTCGACAACCCTTATGCAAATTGGTCCATACACACTGGCAAACAACTTGTTTGTCGCGCCAATGGCTGGCGTGACTGACAGACCGTTTCGCATGTTGTGCAAACAATTAGGGGCGGGTTATGCAGTGAGCGAGATGGTCACATCGCGCAAAGATTTGTGGAACAGTTTAAAAACCTCGCGCCGCGCTGACCACACAGGAGAGAGCGGCCCCATTGCTGTGCAAATCGCAGGCACTGATGCCGCCATGATGGCCGAGGCTGCGGTTTACAACATTGAACGCGGTGCGCAAATCATTGACATCAACATGGGGTGCCCCGCTAAAAAGGTGTGTAACAAATGGGCCGGTTCGGCACTGATGCAAGACGAACCCTTGGCTCTGTCCATCGTGCAAGCTGTGGTGGATGCGGCGCAACCTTTTGGCGTTCCGGTCACTTTAAAGATGCGAACCGGCTGGTGCAATGAACACAAAAACGCCGTCACGCTGGCTAGAGCAGCTGAAGCAGCTGGCGTGCAAATGATTACGGTGCATGGCCGCACCCGAGAGCAGGGCTACAAAGGGCACGCCGAATACGACACCATCCAAGCGGTGAAGCAGTCAGTGCGTGTGCCGGTGGTGGCGAATGGCGATATTGATTCACCCGAAAAAGCAAAAGAAGTTTTAGCTTTAACCGGCGCAGATGCGCTCATGGTGGGTCGCGCTGCGCAAGGTCGCCCTTGGATATTTCGCGAGATTGCACACTACCTCGCCACTGGCGAACATTTGGCTCAACCATTGGTTGAAGAGGTGAGTCGATTGCTGCTGGCCCACTTAGATGAGCACTACGCTTTGTATGGCGAGCGCACAGGTGTGAGAAGTGCGCGTAAGCATATTGCTTGGTATGTGCGAACTTTGCCGCAAGGCGAAGCGTTTCGCCAGCACATGAATACCTTGGAGGACAGTGCATCGCAGCATCGTGCGGTGGCTGATTTTTTTAACCATTTAGCGCAAACGCACGAGCGCTTGCCTGAACCTTTTTTGTCTGTTGAACCGTTAGTTTTGTATGAGTAAAAAACAAATTGAAGAGGTGGTTCGCGCCAGCCTCGAAACTTATTTCCGCGATCTCAAAGGAACAGAACCCGATAACTTGCACGACATGATGGTGCGTGTCATGGAAAAACCATTGCTCGAAGTGGTCATGAATCACGCCGAGCACAACCAGTCGCGCGCTGCTGAATGGCTAGGTCTAAATCGCAATACGTTGCGTAAAAAACTTCTCGATCACAAACTCATTAAATAAGACCGCACCATGAAAGCACTCATCTCTGTCTCTGACAAAACTGGCATCGTCGAACTCGCGCGTGAATTGCACGCGTTGGGCGTGGGTCTTATTTCTACAGGCGGTACTGCCAAGTTGTTAGCCGAGCAAGGCTTGCCTGTCACCGAGGTAGCCCAAGTTACCGGATTCCCTGAAATGTTGGATGGCCGTGTCAAAACATTGCACCCCAAAGTGCATGGTGGTTTGCTAGCACGTCGCGATTTGCCCGAGCACATGGCTGCGTTGAAAGCGCACGACATCGACACCATCGATTTGCTCATCATCAACCTTTACCCGTTCGAGGCCACAGTCGCGAAGGCGGGGTGCACGTTGGCTGACGCGATTGAAAACATCGACATTGGTGGCCCTGCTATGGTGCGCTCTGCTGCTAAAAATTGGAAAGATGTGGGCGTTTTGACCAGTGCCGAACAATACCCAGCGGTGATTGCAGAGCTCAAAGCACACGGAAAACTCAGCGATAAATTGCGTTTCGATTTATCGGTAGCCGCCTTCAATCGCATTAGTCAATACGACGGTGCAATCAGCAACTATCTGTCGAGCGTGAACTTTGAGTCCGAAAAATTGAGTGAAACCTATGTGCCAGAACGCGCTCAATTCAGCGGCCAGTTCAACGAGCAATACGTCAAAGTGCAAGACCTGCGCTACGGTGAAAACAGTCATCAACAAGCCGCTTGGTATCGCGACCTTGCACCCGAGGTGGGGTCTCTTGCCACGGGTGTGCAACTGCAAGGCAAGGAGTTGAGCTACAACAACATTGCCGACGCCGATGCGGCATGGGAATGCGTGAAGAGCTTTGATAGCACTGCATGTGTCATCGTTAAACACGCCAACCCCTGCGGCGTGGCCGTCGGTGCGAACCCGCTTGAGGCATATAGCAAAGCTTTTCAGACTGACCCGACCAGTGCGTTTGGCGGCATCATCGCTTTCAACCGCGCCGTGGACAAAGCCGCTGCTGAGGCAGTGAGCAAGCAATTTGTGGAAGTGCTGATGGCCCCAGACTTCAGTGACGAAGCGCTTGAAGTGTTCAAAACTAAAGTAAATGTTCGCTTGATGAAAATTGCGTTGCCTGCGAACTATGGCGACGTGCGCAACGCACTCGAAACTAAGCGCGTGGGTTCGGGGCTTTTGCTGCAAAGTGCCGACAACCATGAGCTGGCTTTGGCTGACTTAAAAATTGTCACGTTGAAACAACCCACACCAGAAGAGTTGAACGATTTGTTGTTCGCTTGGAAAGTGGCTAAGTTTGTGAAATCAAACGCCATCGTTTTCTGCAAAAACGGAATGACCATGGGCGTTGGCGCCGGACAAATGAGCCGTCTCGATTCAGCGCGTATTGCCAGCATTAAGGCGGAGGCAGCGAAACTTAGCTTGCAAAACACCGTGGTGGCCAGCGATGCATTCTTCCCGTTTCGCGATGGATTAGATGTCGTCGTAGAGGCTGGCGCGACTTGCGTAGCGCAACCCGGCGGCTCTATGCGCGATCAAGAAGTGATTGATGCGGCAAATGAGCGCGGCGTCGCGATGGTGTTTACTGGGGTGAGGCACTTTAGGCATTGAGTTGCCGCACTGATCGAATTCTTTGAGCACCAATCATTCCAACACTTTCCTTAATAAGCCGCAGCCTGCACAAGCGAGCGAATTTTCTATCGTTAACTTTTCACAACTAGGCTTGGCCACATCGCTACAAAGCGCGCTGGCTGATATAGGTTTGATCACCGCCACCCCCGTTCAAACCGAATCTATTCCGCCTGTGCTGCAACGCAGAGATGTGTTGGCACAAGCGCAAACGGGATCGGGCAAAACATTGGCCTATGTGCTGCCACTCTTGCAGCTGTTAATCGCCACTGCGGTCTCGCGTGACGAAGCCCCAAAAAAGCGGGTCACACAAGTGCTAGTCCTTGTACCCACGCGCGAACTCGCGACACAAGTGAGCGAGGTGTGGCGCGATTTGGCCAGACCCCTCACTCAGTCCATCAAAGTGGGTACGGTGTTTGGTGGTGTGTCTATCAACCCGCAAATGATGAGCCTTCGCAGCGGCGCTGATGTTGTGGTGGCGACACCCGGACGTTTGCTTGACTTGGTCAACCACAACGCTTTGAACTTAAGTCAAGTGCAGCATTTGGTATTGGACGAGGCCGATCGCTTGCTGGATCTGGGCTTTGCAGAAGAATTGCAACGCGTGTTGGCGTTGCTACCCGCTCAACGTCAAAACTTATTGTTCAGCGCTACCTTCGAGCCTGCGGTGCAAACTTTGGCCGAGTCTTTGTTGAACAACCCAACGCGCATCACCATTGAACATTCAGAGGCGCATGCCCCTGACATTACTCAGCGGGCGATTCAGGTAGACGAAAAAAGCCGCACTGCATTGCTGCGCCATCTCATTAAAACGCACGAATGGAAACGTGTGTTGGTCTTTGTCGCAACGCGTTATGCGTGTGAGCATGTGGCTAACAAACTATATAAAGCAGGTGTGTTTGCCACAGCATTTCATGGCGAAATGAGCCAAGGCGCACGCCAAGAAGTGCTGAGTGAATTTAAAGAAGAGCGTTGGGAGGTGGTGGTCACGACCGATCTTGCTGCGCGTGGCATCGACATCGCGCAATTACCTGTGGTGGTGAACTACGACTTACCGCGCTCAGCCACTGATTACACCCATCGCATTGGTCGCACGGGTCGTGCGGGTGCACATGGTGACGCTGTGAGTTTTGTAACGGCCAACACGCTGGCGCATTGGAAGTTGATTCAAAAGCGCGCTCATGTGCAATTACCGCTTGAAATACTCAATGGGTTTGAGCCTACTGAAACACCACCCACTGCTTCAACGTCTGACGACGAAAACAAAAACGTCGGTGGCATCAAAGGTAAACGTCCTAGCAAAAAAGACAAGCTTCGCGCTGCTGCAGCCGCTGCGCAAGCAGAGCAGCAAAAGCTTTAATCGTTGCTATCGTCTAAGCCGTCAAATGCATGACGCTCTTGATATTCAAGCGCCTCGCCCGCCGGACGTTTGGTGCGCACACCATGCTTGGCCAATATTTCGACATAAAACTGTTTGGCTTGGTTGGCAACAGCGTTGTCAATGCACGTTATGACGTTGGCTAGGTGCACCACTTCGGCGGTTTCTTGGGTCAGACCAAATTTGCAATCAAAGTCCCAAAAATCGACGCCTTCAGGCAAATCGCGACGCCGCTCGCGTTTGAGGTATTTGCGTATTTCGTGTTTGATAGCGTCAAGCAATCGGTCGGGGTGTTTGCCTTCAACTTGAAGTTGGAATGTTTTTTTCATAAAGAGTCCTAGGGTTCAATACGCCCGAAAGGACGAAAAAATAAAACAACAAATCTGTTTCAGAGTTTTGCAAATACCTGCGCAGCCGCATCCACTGTTTCAGCAATATCTGCTTCGCTATGCGCTGCGCTCACAAAGCCAGCTTCATAGAGTGCAGGGGCAATGTAGACGCCACGATCAAGCAACCCATGAAACAGTTGGTTGAACTTTGGACTGTCGCTGGTCATCACCTTGGCATAGTTTTGTGGCAACTCGGGCAATAAGAAAAATCCGAACATACCGCCTTGGCAATCAGCACTAAATGGCACGCCCGCCTTCGCAGCAGCACCTTTCAGACCATCTACCAAGCTCTGGGTGCGCGCACTTAAAGCATCCCAAAAACCAGGTTTCGAAATTTCATGCAAGGTGGCTAAACCACATGCGGTTGCCACGGGGTTACCGCTGAGTGTGCCCGCCTGATACACCGGCCCAGTAGGTGCAAGCTGTTGCATGATGGCGCGTGGGCCACCAAAAGCAGCCAGCGGCATACCGCCACCAATGACTTTACCGAGCACGGTGATGTCGGGTTTGAAACCGGGAATGAGTTTGGCGTAAACGCTTTGTGCGCTACCCAGCGCGACGCGAAAGCCCGTCATCACTTCGTCAAACACCAACAATGCACCAAATTCACTGCACAGTTCGCGGCAGCGTTTCATAAAGGGCACGCTGGCACGCACAAAATTCATATTGCCTGCGATGGGCTCAATCATCAAGCAAGCGAGTTCTTTGCCGTGCAATGCAAACGCTTCTTCGAGTTGAGGAATGTTGTTGTACTCGAGCACCAAGGTGTGTTGCACCACTTCGGGCGGCACACCCGCGCTGGTGGGGTTGCCAAAGGTGGCGAGTCCTGAGCCTGCTTTGACCAGCAGTGCGTCTGCATGACCGTGATAGCAGCCTTCAAATTTAATAATCTTGCTTCGTCCAGTAGCGCCGCGTGCCAAGCGCAAAGCGCTCATGCCCGCTTCTGTGCCAGAGCTCACGAGGCGCACCATTTCCATGGAGGGAACGTGCGAAAGAATGGCTTCTGCGAGTTCGATTTCTCGCTCAGTCGGTGCGCCAAAAGAAAAACCATCGAGCGCTGCTTTTTGAACGGCCTCTAAAACAGCAGGGTGACCGTGGCCCAAAATCATGGGGCCCCATGAGCCGATGTAGTCAATGTATCGGGTGCCATTGGCGTCCCAAAAGTAAGCGCCTTGAGCGCGCTTAACAAAACGTGGCGTTCCGCCGACTGCACGAAACGCGCGCACTGGTGAGTTCACTCCACCGGGAATGACTTGGGCTGCGCGGTCAAATAAAGTTTGGTTTAAATCAGACATGGTTTTCTCACTCAGTGTTTAGTTTCATGGCGAGGCAAAGAAAAATCTTCCGCCGTGGCGGGTCTGCCGTCATCGTCTTCGTTTTCTAAGTTTTCTTCGTCAAGCTCGGCCCAGAACAATCGGTCGGGCAAGATGTTGCCCATACCGGGTCTAAACCCGCTGTTTAAGCTTTGATCGAGGTAATTCAGCGCTTCTTGTGCGGCAGCCTCTAGGTCGGTGCCGGCGGCTAGAACAGCGGCTAGTGTGATGCTCAAAGTGTCGCCTGCGCCAGCAAAGATGGCTTCAAACCTCTCAAAGCGTTCACTCACCATCACGGTGTGAGCCGTGGCTAGTGCGTTTTCAATGTGTTGGTCTGGATGGTTGATGCCCGTGACCAACACATAAGGCACGCCCACTTCTGCGGCAGCACGGGCGATATCGCGTGGGCTCGGACTTTTCTCGCTGCTCCAGTCGGGCAAAAGCCAGCGCCACAGGGTGTTGTGGTTGCCCACCAAAACAGTGGTTTGGGGCAAGATGAGTTCTCTGTAGGCGTCCAAATAGGCGTCAATTTGCTCGTCATCCCACCACGACAAATTGGGCATGTAGGCCACCACAGGCAAATCGGCGTAGTCGGTACAAATCTCGGCGATCACACTTAAGTTCTCTGGATTGCCGCAAAAGCCGACTTTGATAATTTGAACGCTGACATCCTCCAAGACGCTTCTGGCTTGTTCGCCCACCGCTTCTTCGTCAAACGCAATGTGATCAAAAATTTGGGCGGTATCACGCATGTAGGCGCCCGTCATAACGGGTAATGCGTGAGCGCCTACTGACGCGCTAGCCAGCACATCCGCTGAAATGCCGCCCGCCCCAGACGGGTCGTTGGCATTAAAAACAAGGATGCAGGGAGGAGACGCAGCGCTCTCGTCAGTCACTGCGATATCGGGGGGGAGTAGGGTGTTTTCTTGCGCCATGTGCCGGTCGATACAATGCTTTTCATTCTATGCGTTGACGAAAGAAATACTGTGGCA
>CAZEAQ010000080.1:3296-8001 GCA_964510145.1 uncultured Bordetella sp. | reverse complement strand
TTTCAAGAAATGCATCATGCAGCTCTTGAACAATTTTTGGGGCTAAACCATGGCTAGGTTCGTCCAACAAAAGTAGCTTGGGGCTTCCCATCAAAGCACGCCCAATAGCCACCATTTGCTGCTCGCCTCCCGATAAGGTTCCAGCCAATTGCTTGGATCGCTCAGAAAGCCGAGGGAACATGTCGTAAATCTTTTTCAACGTCGTTTTTAAACCCGCCTCGTCATGGCGGCGGCAATAACCACCTAACCATAAATTTTCTTCTACCGACATAAACGGAAACACATGACGCCCTTCAGGCACATGCGCTACACCGCGCGCAGGAATTTCATGGGCTGGAAGACTCAGTAAATTTTCATTGAAGAGATGAATGCTGCCTTTGACATGCGGCATCAACCCCGAAATCGCTTTAAGCAACGTGCTCTTGCCTGCAGTGTTCGCGCCAATCACCGCGATAAAAGAGCCCTCTTCGATTTGAAGATCAATGTCATGCAAAACAGGAATGCTGTCATACGACGCTTCAGTAATTTGAATGTTTAGAAGTGTCATGCCAAGTCCTCCGCCGTCATTTCTTGACCTAAATAGGCGGCGATGACATCGGGATGGCGACTGATTTCTGCAGGCGTTCCCTCCGCAATTTTTTGTCCGAAACTAAGCACCAAAATACGTTCGCATAAATTCATAATGGCCCGCATATGGTGCTCAATCACGATAAAGGTCAAGCCCTCTTCGTCACGTAATTTGCGTATCAAAGCCAAAATTTGGTCCATCTCCACGTCGTTCAATGCGGCCATGACTTCGTCAAGCAAAACAAGTTTGGGTTGAGTGCATAAAGCACGCGCCATTTCTACTAAAGCTTTTTCTGGAAAAGTTAAGTCGGCTGCTTTTTTATCTGCAATATGCAGCATGCCAACTTTCTCTAAATTCACCGCAGCGAGTTGTTTGGCCTCGTCTAACGAGAGATTTTGCAAACCACCCGTCAACACATTTTCTAAAACTGACATTTCCGGGAAAAGCGCAACGTTTTGAAACGTTTTCACCATCCCCCGTTGACACACTTGATGCGGCTTAAAACCAGTGATGCGTTGTCCTTCTAAATAGACATCCCCCTCACTCGGTTTAATCAGTCCCATCAGTAAATTAAACAGCGTTGTTTTACCCGCACCATTTGGGCCAATCAACCCAATTAACTCTCCACGTTTAACTTGAAAACTTAATTGATTAACTGCAGTCAATCCGCCGAAGCGGCGCGTTAGCTGCGTCACAGACAAAATTTCTTCTGGCATCACACGGGCTTGGAGCGACGTCATACGCGTCCCCTATTCATAAATTTTTGATACAGCGCCTGCAATCCTCGTGGCTCAATCAAAATAATTGCCATCAAGATCAAGCCATAAGCCAACTGCGATACGCCCGCTCCTTTGCTTGACAGCGTGGCATTAAATATTTCCTCAAGTGGCAACAAGAAACAGGCACCAATGATTGGCCCCGCCACTGTGCCAATACCGCCAATGATGCAGATGAGTGCGACACGAACTGAAACGCCGACGAGAGAAAAAATGGAATCTGGATCAAAGAAGAAGTTGAACTGCGCGTACAACACGCCACAGGCTCCCATCAACCCTGCAGAGATCGTGGCTGCCAATATTTTGGTTCTCGCGGTGTCAATACCAATCACCTCTGCTGAATCGACATTGGCTTTCACCGCACGTAATTCGTAGCCCAACTTGGAGGTGCTGATTCGCCAATACACCCAAGTAATAAACACAGCCGCAAACAGCATGATGTAGTAAGAAGGACGACCAGAACTGAACTGCATCAGCTCAATGCCTGCATTAGGAACGAATGGAATAGAGATACCCACGGGGCCACCCGTGAGAGAACTCCATGTATTGGCAATCGCGCGCAACACTTCACCAAACGCCAAAGTAGCCAGCGCGAAGTAATGTCCTTTGAGGCGCATCGTCGGCAAGCTCAATAGTGCGCCGGCGATGGCCGCCACGGCCATTCCAGCAAACACGCCAATCCAAGGCGACAAGCCATAGCGAATTAACAAAATGGTGGAGGTGTAAGCGCCCAAGCCAAAAAACGCTGCATGCCCAAGCGAAATTTGATTCGCTAACCCACCCACGATGTTCCAAGCTTGCGCCATCGCAGCAAAGAGCAAAAGCAAAGTGAGTACACGAATGCTATAGCCCTCAGCAGATACCAACCAAGGTAAGCCCGCAGCCACAAGCAGTAACAGAGGGATAAATACTTTTGGGTTTCTCATGATTTATTCCTCAACAAACCCTCTGGACGCAATGCCAAAGTCAGAATAAACACAATGAACAAAGCCATGTTTTGCAACTGCAGTGGCAAGAACAATCCAGACAATGACTGAATCACCCCAACAGCCAAACCACCGACCACCGCACCCAGCACATTACCCAAACCGCCCAGCACAACAACCGTGAACATCAGCACACCAAACTGTTCTCCCACAGAAGGCGAAACGGTGAGGTACGGCAAGATGATGGCACCGCCAAACGCCGTCAGCGCAACGCCTAAACCAAAAGACAAACGATAAATTTTGTCTGGGTCAATGCCCATCAGTTTGGCAGCCATCGGATCTTGTGCAGTCGCTCTTACTGTGCGACCCCACCACGTTTTAGCCAATAGCCACCAGACCAAAATACCTGCCACACCCGAAGCCAAAAATGCAATGGCGTAAGGCATGCTGACGATTAATCCAGCCAACTCAAGCGATTCGTTTTGCGACCATGTTTGAACCGATTTAAATTCAGAGCCAAACACAATAAGAGCCAAATTTTCTAAGACGATCAACAGTCCAACCGTTAGAAAAATCTGAGCAACCTCTGGCGCTTTGAGCACTCTGCGAATCAGCGAATGCTGCACCACATAGCCCAACGCGAACACCACAGCAAACGACAACACAGAGCCAAGCAAAGGGTCTAAACCCAGGTAATGCCAAGCAAAGTACGCCACGTACATGCCTACCATTAAGAACTGGGCTTGCGCAAAATTCACAATGGATATGACGCCGAATACCAGCGTCAATCCAATTGAAATCACAGCATAAACCCCACCCAACATCAGGCCATCAAGGATGGCTTGCAAGAGCGGCATGGATGATCCTTAGACGTTTCTAGAAATAACTTTGGCTTTCGCAAATTTTTGCGGCCAAACCGTTGCAAGTTCATTTTTCTGCCACTGAACCATCACGGGTTCTGCATGAATGTTCAAGCCTGTTTCATCAAACTTGATCTTGCCGTTGGTCATCGTTTTAGCCCACCCTTCCGTAAACGTCATGCTGCGCAAGGTGCGCGTGATGTCTTCGGTTTTGGCAGACTTCGCAGCATTGATCGATTGAATCAATACATCTAAAGAGACCGCGTGCTCGACAGCTTCATGGACCATGAATGCGTTGTAACGTTTGCGGTAGCGCTCTGTTGATGCCGTGTCGAGGTCGTAGTTGGCTGAACAGATAGACAACACACCATCGGCGTAATCACCCAAAGCTTTTGCAAAGTCAGGAATGACATAACCGGCTGATCCGCCCACGATTGGAATATTGATTTTTTGTTGACGCAAAGCTCTCACAATCAACAAGCTGTCATTCAAGTATGAAACTGGGAAAACGATTTGCGCCCGCGAAGCACGCAGTTTGTTAATCAGTGGCGTCACGTCAGTAATGCCTAATGGATAGGCTTCGTCCATCACAATTTCGACGTTGGCTTCTTTTGCCGCAGCTCTCAAACCAGCAGCTGTGGAGGTACCAAACGCAGTGTCTTCAAAAAGAATGGCCACTTTGTTCACCTTGGACGTACCGCCCGACAAATCAGCTGCAAAGTTGAATTGCGCCTTGCCGATCACGCTGCCCTTAGGTGTCACTTGAAACACGTTCTTAAAACCGCGCCCCGTGAGTTGGTCTGAGTAGGACATGGTGATGAGTGGCACGCCACGACGCTCGGTTACTTCAGAAATAGCCAGCGTCAAAGAAGAAGCAAAGGCGCCCAAAATTGCACAGCACTCATTTTCTGCAATAAGACGTTGCGCCACCGTGGCTGCGTTATTGGGTGTCGAAGTGGAGTCGGCAATAACCAAATTAATCTTGGCGCCGCCCAAGCCTTTGATTCCACCTGCCGCATTGATTTCATCGGCCACTAATTCAATACCTTGTCTCGAATTAATTCCGAACTGAGCATTCGCGCCCGACAGGGGCAAGATCACCCCTACGTTAATGGCTTTGGGTTGTGCCATTGCATGCATCGGCAGCACGCCCGCCAAACCCAGAGCCCCCAAGCCTTTGAGCGCTTGACGACGCATTTCTAAATGGTTGTCGGTCTGTTGAATTGAACTTTTTTTACGCATGGTGTGTCTCCTCATTGAGGTGGTGGTTGAGATGTGAACGAATCGATTTTTCTTTTTTTATGAGTTTTGATTGTGAGCAAAGAAAAAATATCTGTCAACCAGATTGACAAATTGTCATACAAAATTTATGCTCAAGTCATGGCCACAGAATTGAAACAACTCAAACTTGAAACCTTACGTAGTCAGGTTGAGAACCATTTGCGTCTTGCCATCTTGAACGGAGAACTTGCGCCGGGCGAGAAGCTCATAGAGCGCGAGCTCTGCGAGCAGCTGGGCGTCAGCCGCCCTTCTGTTCGTGAGGCCTTGCGAAAACTGGAGGCAGAAAAACTCATC
>CAZEAQ010000080.1:1697-3196 GCA_964510145.1 uncultured Bordetella sp. | reverse complement strand
TGCGGCAACCAACTGATTCGTGAAATCTTGGGAGGGTTACTCTCAAGAGTGAGTTTGCTTCGCGCCAAGTCACTCATGTTGCCCGACCGTTTACCTCAAAGCCTAGAAGAAATCAAAGCCTTGCTTGCCTGCATTGAGGCACGAGACGCCAAGGGCGCACAAAAAATTTCGCACAAACATGTTCTCAATGCGGAAGTTGCTGCATTGGGCGTTTTTCGCCAACAAAACACCCACTCTTTCAATTAACCAACCCTAGGAGAATTACATGAACCACGAACTATTTGAAAAAGGTCTCAAGACACGTCGCGAAGTTCTCGGCGCTGAGTATGTCGACAACTCACTCAAAAATGCAGATGCTTTCAACATGCCTATGCAAGAGTTAGTGACTGAATATTGCTGGAACGAAATTTGGAACCGCCCGGGTCTTGACCGTCGCACACGCAGCATCATCAATTTGTCCATGCTCACCGCACTCAATCGTCCGCACGAATTAAAACTGCATGTGCGTGGCGCTATCAACAACGGTCTGACGAAAGAAGAAATCTCCGAAGTCTTTTTACAAACTGCCATTTATTGCGGTGTGCCTGCAGCCATTGATAGCTTCCGCGGCGCGAAAGAAGTCTTCAAAGAAATGGGGATCTAAAAGTGAGCCACCCTTCCATAGGATTTATAGGGCTAGGGCAAATGGGCCTGCCCATGATTCGCAATTTATTGCGCGCGCAATTTCATGTCACTGGTTTTGATTTAAATCCTCACGCGGCTGACTCGCTGTCGCAAGAGGCTCATTTCAAAATGGCAGGCTCACCCCATGAAGTTGCCGCGTCGAGCGATGTCATTATTTTGATGTTGCCCGACAGCAAAGTTGTTGATGCGCTGTTATGGGAGGGGCCGAATGCTTTGGCAAATCATTTGCGGTCAACTCAATATTTAGTGGATATGGGTTCATCAGACCCAGTCCGTACGCGGGACAACTTCAGCAAGCTTGCGGCATTGAATATTCCATTTTGTGACGCTCCAGTCTCCGGTGGCGTTAAGCGAGCAACAGATGGCAGTTTGTCCATCATGATGGGTGGCGAGAAGCCTCACATCGAAGCCATTCGCCCCGTTCTTGAAGCCCTTGGAAAAACCTTGGTTCATGTCGGTTCTGCAGGCGCGGGCCATGCTGTGAAAGCGCTGAACAATTACGTGTCGGCAGCCGGATTACTTGCAGTGTCAGAAGCGCTGGTTGCTGCAGAAAAATTCGGCATAGATCCTCATTTGGTCAATCAAGTTTTTAATGCATCAACCGGAAAGAACAACACGACCGAAGTGAAGGTTGAAAACTTCATGCTCTCTGGTACTTTTAATTCAGGCTTTTCGCTCGCGCTGATGCGAAAAGATTTGCAAACGGCGCTCAGTTTTATCGACCGCATGGGAACCCCAGATGAGTTCGCCTCTGTCTGCACCGCAACGTGGGCAAAAGCTGAATCCACGCTCGAAAAAGGCGCAGACCACACAGC
>CAZEAQ010000080.1:0-1597 GCA_964510145.1 uncultured Bordetella sp. | reverse complement strand
TTCACCCTAGAAGGTCAACCGCAAGTCATTGCGCAAGCGCTGCCTTTTATCGAACGCTTGATAGAAGCCTGCCGATTAAAGTTCAATCACAGTCAGCCTGAAATTTCGTGGGACAAATCGGTGCTAGCCCACATCACAGGAAGCTATTTAGCCATTAACGGCGATTCTTCCGATTGGGTTTATGCAGAGCAAAGCGGCCATTCAAATCAACCTGCGCTCTTGATGCTGCACACCGCAGGTGCAGATGCGCGTCAATGGCATGGCCTGATGGGGCAATCTGCATTGCGCAAGCAATGGCGCATGCACGCTTTTGACCTTCCGGGGCACGGGCGCTCGCCGCTTCCCACGGGCACAGCCAATTGGAATTGGCGACTCACAGAAGTCGATTACGAAAAATGGGTCCTCAGCTACATGGATGCTGCGGGCTTAGAAAAAGCCACGCTAATGGGTTGCTCAATGGGCTCTGCCATCAGTCTTTCGTTGCTTGCCAAATATGCAGATCGCTTTTATGGTGCTGTACTGCTTGAGGCACCGTATTGCTCACGCGGGCGTCGTTCGGTTTACTTGAATCACTCACAAGTACACAGCGCACGTTTGTCTGCCGCATGGGTGGGGTCTCTTTTGTCGCCCACCAGTGGCAAGGCGCATCGCGATCAGGCGACATGGATTTATTCACAAGGCGCGCCGGGCGTTTATGACGGCGATTTAGCCTACTACAGCGACGATTTTGATGCGCACGATCACACCGCGTCCATCGACACTTCGCGCACACCCGTATGGTTGTTCACAGGCAACTACGACTATTCAGCAACACCGGCAGATAGCGCAAAGGTGGCAGCAGAAATTAAGGGCTCCCATTTTCAAGAGCTTCAAGGCTTTGGCCATTTTCCGATGGTGGAAAGTCCTGTCGAACTAACGCCCTATTTGTTGCCTGCACTTACATCTATTCAAGCCAACATTCCATCTCTTCAAAAGGGGTCGACATGAGCACACGCACTTGGGAAGCCTTCGCCATGCGCTATGCCACGGTGCAACGCAAGCGCCAAGAAAACTTCATCGCTTATGACCCGCACGATGCCGCCACGCACATGGACTACTTTGTGTGGTTTCTCAAGTCAGACAACGAAACCATCTTGGTGGACACCGGCTTTAACGCAGAAGCCGCACGCGAGCGAAAGCGCACGTTTTTACGTTGCCCCATTGAGTCGCTTAAAACAGCTGGAATTCATTTAGAAGATATTCACGACACCGTGATCACGCATGCGCATTACGACCATGCGGGCAACACACGCTTGCTACCCAAAACACGCTTTCACCTTCAAGAGCGCGAAATGCATTACGCCACGGGCAAAGAAATGCGCCATGCTTTCTGTCGTCATGCGTATGACCCGCATGATGTTTGCGATTTGGTCTATGCCAACTTCGAAGAACGTGTAGCGTTTCAAGACGGCGCGTTCGAGCTGCGTTCAGGCATTACGGTGCATTGGGTCGGTGGGCATACACAGGGATTACAAATTGTTCGCGTACACACAAAGCGCGGCTGGATTGTGTTGGCCTCTGACGCCACGCACTATTTAGAAAACATTCGCAAACGCTC
>CAZEAQ010000079.1:0-8026 GCA_964510145.1 uncultured Bordetella sp. | reverse complement strand
ACACCAACGCATTTGACGAAGCCATCACCACGCCCACCGAAGACTCGGTGCGTCGTGCGATGGCGATTCAGCTCATCATCAACCGCGAGTGGGGTTTGGCGAAAAACGAAAACCCCAATCAAGGAGCGTTCATCATTGAAGAGCTCACCGAGTTAGTCGAAGAGGCTGTGTTGGCCGAGTTCGAGCGCATCGCCGAGCGGGGCGGTGTGTTGGGCGCAATGGAGACGGGCTATCAGCGTGGTCGCATTCAAGATGAGTCGATGAACTACGAAATGCTCAAGCACACGGGCGAGTTACCCATCATTGGTGTCAACACTTTCCGCAACCCACATGGCGAGCAGGTGATGGACAAACTCGAATTAGCCCGATCCACCGAAGAAGAAAAGCAAAGCCAACTGAAACGCTTGAACGACTTCCACGCACGCCATAAAGAAGCTGCCGCAGTTCAACTCAAGCGCTTGCAACAAGCTGTGATTGACAACGCCAACGTGTTTGAAGTGTTGATGGATGCGGTGCGTGTCTGTTCACTGGGTCAAATTACCAATGCTTTGTTTGAGGTGGGCGGGCAATACCGCCGCAATATGTAATCGGTAATATTGGGGGCATGAGTATTCGTCCCCCCTTTATTGCCCCCACCCGCCACACCGATGCCGAGAGCGCGCTTGCCCAAGTGCAGGCGCTGTACCAAATCAGCCTAGACCACTTGCGCCAAGCGATGCGCGACTTTGTGGCGGGTGCCAACTTTGAGCAACGCGTTCGTGCTTTTTATCCGTTTGTTCGCATTCACACCAAACATGGCGCACTCAAACTTAGCAGCGACAGCGCGCATCTGAGTTACGGCTTTGTCGCCGAACCGGGGCGCTATGAAACCACCCTCACGCGCCCCGATTTGTTTGCGAACTATTACCGCGAACAATTTCGATTACTGCTACAAAACCACGGCGAATCGCTAGAAGTCGGCGTCAGTCATCAGCCCATACCTGTTCATTTTTCTTTTGCCGACAACGACCACATTGAAGGCGAGATGAGCGCAGAGCGACGCCAAATCATGCGAGAGGTATTCGACTTACCCGATCTCACCGCCATGGACGACGGCATTGCCAACGGCACCTTTGTGCCTAAAGCGAACGAACCGCAACCCTTGTCGCTCTTTACCGCCGCACGAATGGACTATTCGCTGCAACGGCTGCGTCATTACAGCGGCACATCGCCTGAGCATTTTCAAAACTACGTGCTGTTTACCAACTATCAGTTTTACATCGACGAGTTTGTGCGTTTGGGCCACGAAGCCATGCAAGACCCGAACAGCGAATACACCGCCTTCATCGAGCCCGGCAATGTGGTGACGCACCGCGTAGGTTTGCCCCTCGATGCAAGCAACACGCAGCAAAGCTCGGGCAAAGCGCCACCGCGATTGCCGCAAATGCCTGCCTACCATTTGGTTCGTCCCGACCACACCGGCATCACGATGGTGAACATTGGCGTGGGGCCAGCGAACGCCAAAAACATCACCGACCACATCGCCGTGTTGCGTCCTCACGCGTGGCTCATGCTCGGCCACTGCGCGGGTTTACGAAACACCCAACAGTTGGGCGACTACGTGCTGGCTCACGGCTATGTGCGTGAAGATCATGTGCTTGATGAAGAGTTGCCGTTGTGGATTCCGATTCCCGCGCTGGCAGAAATTCAGGTAGCTCTGGAACAGGCTGTGAAAGACGTCACGCAATGTGAAGGCCCCGAGCTCAAACGCATTTTGCGCACGGGCACGGTTGCCAGCACCGACAACCGCAACTGGGAGCTACTGCCCGACAACACGCCCCAGCGTCGCTTCAGTCAAAGCCGCGCCGTCGCACTCGACATGGAAAGCGCCACCATCGCGGCCAACGGTTTTAGGTTTCGAGTGCCCTATGGCACGCTGTTATGCGTCAGCGACAAACCTCTGCATGGCGAAATTAAGCTACCCGGCATGGCCAATCATTTTTATCGTGAGCGAGTCGATCAGCACTTGCGTATTGGTATGCGAGCGGTTGAGCTGCTGCGTCAACAAGGCCCTGCACAACTCCACAGTCGCAAACTGCGAAGCTTTGCTGAAGTGGCGTTTCAGTAACTTCGGCTTCAACTAACGTGGCGCAGCCTCTGCCATCGCCTCGCCCAGTCGAACACCTTGTGTTGCTTGCCATGCGGGGTTGAGTGCCACTGTATTTTTAGGCCATAACAAGACGACGGTTGAGCCCAATAAGAAGCGACCCATTTCGTCACCCTGCTTCAAGATTAAGTCTTGATCGTCATACGTCCATTCACGCACCGCACCTGAACGCGGTGGGTTCACCACCCCATGCCACGCGGTGTACATGCTGCCCACAATCGTGGCACCCACCAACACCAGCACAAACTGTTTCGGGGGCTGGCTAGGCGTTGAATTTGAATCCAGCATGTCAAACACGCAAACCACACGCTCATTCCGCGCAAACAAACCCGGTACGCCGCGAGCGGTGGCTGGATTCACTGAGAACAAATCGCCCGGCACATAAATCATGCGACGCAAACGACCCGCGCTAGGCATATGGATGCGGTGATAGTCCTTAGGACTGAGGTAAATAGTGGCAAATTCGCCATCTTGAAATTGCGCTGCCAAAGCCGCATCGCCGCCTACCAAGGCTTGCGTGCTGTAGCTGTGGCCCTTGGCTTGAAAAATTTGATGCCCCTCAATACGCCCCAATTGACTGATAGCGCCGTCCACAGGGCACACAAAAGCAGCATTGGCGAGCGGGCGAGCGCCATCTTTTAAAGCCCGTGTGAAGAAATCGTTAAAGCACGCGTATTGAGTAATGTCGGGCTGCGCCGCCTCGTCCATGTTGACTTGGTATTTGCCCACAAACCAGCGAATTAAGCGATGCGTCCATACGCCACCGTGAGCCCGCGCAACAACGCCCGCAAATTGTGTGAGCCACTGTTTAGGAATGAGGTATTGAGAGATAACAAATAAGGAATCAGACACGAGATCGCCCTGCATTAAACGGCTCATAAAAACAACCCAGGGGTCGCACAAAATGTGATTTCCATTTTAGGCGGGACAGGCACAATAAAGCCCATGACAGAACCACTTTTTGAATGTAAAAACCTCGTCAAACGCTATGCAGAAAATACCGTCGTCAACGACGTATCTTTTCGCATCGCCCCAGGCGAATGCTTAGGTGTTATTGGCCCTAACGGCGCTGGCAAAACCACGACCTTACGTATGTGTCTTGGGCTGGCTTTGCCCGACAGCGGCAGCGTTCATGCTTTTGGCTTATCTATGCCCAAAGAGGCGCTGGCCATCAAAGCACGTTTAGGTGTCGTGAGTCAGTTCGACACCCTTGACCCCGACTTCACCTGTGCAGAAAACTTGATGGTTTTTGGTCGCTATTTCGGCATGAAAAAAGCAGATATTCAAAAACGCATTCCGCACCTGCTCGACTTTGCCGCACTCACCCACAAAGCCAATGCGAAACCCGGAGAACTGTCGGGAGGCATGAAACGCCGTTTGAGCTTGGCGCGAGCACTGATTAACGACCCTGATGTGTTGCTGCTTGACGAACCCACCACCGGTCTTGACCCACAGGCGCGCCATTTGATGTGGGAGCGTTTGCAGCAATTGCTGCAACAAGGCAAGTCAATCTTGCTAACCACGCATTTCATGGACGAAGCGGAACGCTTGTGCCATCGACTTCTATTGCTCGACCACGGCACCAAAATTGCCGAGGGAACGCCCCATGATTTGATCGCGCAGTATCTCGAACCCGATGTCGTTGAAGTGTTTGGCAACGACGCGTTGGCCTTGCTGCAAAGCCCCATCGCCGCTTTGGCAAAACGTGTGGAGTCGAGTGGCGAAACTGTGTTTTTCTACACGCAAGACGCAACGCCACTCCTGCAAGCCTTAAGCACACATGCGGGGCTTCGCACGCTTCATCGTCCTGCGAACTTAGAAGACTTATTTTTAAAAATGACCGGACGCCAAATCCGCGAGGAAGGCTAAGCCCATGTATTTACGTTTCTGGCCTGTTTTTTTACGCAACCTCTTGGTATGGCGCAAGCTGGCAATTCCTAGCTTGGTCGCCAATATTGCTGAACCTTTGATGTGGCTTATCGCCTTTGGTTATGGGCTTGGCTCATTGGTTGGCGAAGTCAACATGGGCGAAGACAAGGTGCCCTACATCTTATTTTTAGCCAGTGGCTCTATTTGCATGAGTGCCATGAATGCCGCCACGTTTGAAGCGCTTTACTCTGCATTCTCAAGAATGCATGTACAAAAAACTTGGGACGGTATTTTGAATGCACCCATGTTGTTGGACGATGTGCTTTTCGCCGAAATGCTCTGGGCCGCCTTTAAAGCACTCTTCACCATCACGGCCATTTTGGGCGTCATGTTTGCTTTAGGAATTACACAAAGCTGGAAACTGTTAGCGGCATGGCCTATTCTTTTTTGTGTGGGCATCACGTTCAGTTGTCTTGCACTCATCTTTAATGCGTTGGCCAAGGGGTATGACTTCTTCACTTATTACTTCACGCTGTTTTTAACGCCCATGATGTTTTTAAGTGGCGTATTTTTCCCAACTGATCAATTGCCCAGTATGGTGCGCCACATTGCCGATTGGCTGCCGCTGACTCACGCCATCGCACTGATTCGCCCCTTGTTTTTGGACCAATGGCCCAGCCATGTGGCGTTGCATTTAGGCGTGCTGGGAATTTACGCTTTTGCCAGCTGGAAAATTGCGTTGCACCTGACCAAAAAGCGTTTCAAGGGTTGATATTCGTCAGCCAAATGCAACCCTTCCAGCGCTAATATTGTTCTTTTATTTCACAAGCTAAATCAGATAAGGGAGTTCTGCAATGAGCATTCAAACCGTAGGCATCATCGGCGCTGGAACCATGGGTAACGGCATTGCACAGGCGTGCGCTGTAGTTGGCGTTCAAGTGGTGATGGTCGACATTTCTGAGGCCGCTGTTGCCAAAGGAATTGCCACCGTATCAGGTAGCTTGGATCGTTTAATTAAAAAAGAAAAACTCACCGAAGCAGAGAAAGCCGCAGCCCTATCACGCATCAAAGGCAGCACGAGTTATGACGACCTCAAAGGCGCACAACTCGTGATTGAGGCAGCCACAGAAAACTTCGATCTCAAAGTCAAAATCTTGAAACAGCTCGACGGCATCTTGGCGCCAGAGGTCATCGTGGCGTCTAACACCTCGTCCATCTCCATCACTAAATTAGCGGCCGTCACCACACGCGCTGACCGCTTTATTGGTATGCACTTTTTCAATCCTGTGCCGATGATGGCGTTGGTTGAAATCATTCGCGGTTTGCAAACCTCAGATGCCACTCACGATGCTGTGCACGATCTGTCGACGCGATTGGGTAAGAGCCCTATCACTGTCAAAAATGCACCTGGCTTTGTGGTGAACCGTATTTTGGTTCCTATGATCAACGAGGCCTTCTTTGTTTTGGCTGAGGGCGTCGCCAGCGCAGAAGACATCGATGCAGGCATGAAGCTGGGATGCAACCAACCCATCGGCCCACTCGCCTTAGCCGACATGATTGGCCTCGATGTGTGTTTGGCTGTGATGGAGGTTTACCTGCAAGAGTTCGGCGACAGCAAATACCGCGCTTGCCCGTTACTCAAAGAGATGGTGGCAGCTGGGCAGCTGGGTCGTAAAACAGGACGCGGCGTTTACAGCTACTAAGTGGATGACGGCAAGGAGTTGCTATGAAGTACGCGTTGCTTTCCGACATTCACAGCAACTTACACGCTTTCGACGCATGCCTGGAGCACGCCCAATCGCAAGGTGTCGATCGAATTGCCATCTTGGGCGACCTAGTCAGCTACGGCGCCTTTCCGGCTGAAGTGGTTGCACGTTGCCAGAGCATCCAGCAAGAGGGCGGTATTGTGTTGCGCGGCAATCACGAAGAGTTGATTCAAACGCACAACATCAACACCTCAAACCCCAATCCATCGTTGGGCAGCCAGACCGCCGAGTGGACACACGATCAGCTCTCACCCGCTCAGCGTTTTTGGTTAGAAATATTGCCGCTCACCGCACAAGTGGATCAAATGCTTTTGGTCCACGCCAGTGCCGATGCACCGGAGCTTTGGCGTTACGTTGAAGATGAACGCATGGCCTCACGCAGCCTCGATGCAGCCTGCACCAACCCTGATGTGCGCTTTGTCTTTGGTGGACACGTTCATCACCAGTCCCTTTATTACCGAGGCACGGGCAGACAGCTGATGGCGTTCAAGCCCACTTCAGGCGTTCCTATTCCCACGCCTAAACACCGCCAATGGATTGCAACTATTGGCTCCGTAGGACAACCGCGCGACGGCAACCCACGCGCCATGTATGCCGTGTTTGATGCGACGGCAGCCAAGCTCACTTTTCATCGCGTCGCCTACGACCATCGAGCCGCTGCTCAAAGTGTGCGTGACGCAGGCTTGCCCGAGTTCTTTGCACAACGCTTGGAGTCAGGTCGATGAAAAGACTTGAAACGGGCACAGAGCTTGACGGCTTTCTGATCGGCGCTTGCATTCATGCGGGCGGCATGGCGCACATCTACAAAGTGAGCTATGCCGATGGCCGCGCCGCGCCTTTCGAGATGGTGATGAAAGTTCCGCGGATGACCGCAGGCGACGGAGCAGAAAACATTGTGGGATTTGAGGTAGAGCATCAAATCATGCAGGTGCTTCAAGGCACGCACGTTCCGCGTTTTGTGGCAGCAGGAGACTTAGTCAACCTGCCGTATTTGGTGATGGAGCATGTTGCAGGACAAACACTGCAACAAATCATGGATGCGCATCGCCAACAAAACACGGAGCCGTCGGCAGCAGAAATTGCGCGTCTGGGCGCCGCCATTGCGCGTGCAGCGCACAGCTTGCATCAGCAAAACACTTGCCATCTCGACATCAAGCCAGCTAATGTGTTGCTCCACCCCAAGGGCCACGCAATCTTGCTCGACTTTGGTTTGTCCTGCCACGCACACTATCCCGATTTATTGGCCGAAGAGTTACGCAAAGCGGTGGGTTCTCCGGCTTGGATTGCGCCCGAGCAAGTGGTCGGCGTCAGAGGAGATCCACGGAGCGACGTTTTTGCGATTGGCGTGATGCTCTACGAATTAGCCACCGGTGAATTACCTTTTGGCAATCCACAAACCAGCGGTGGTATGCGACAACGTTTGTGGATGGACCCCACACCGCCACGTCGCATGAAAAATGATTTACCCGAATGGCTACAAGAAGTTATTTTGAAGTGCCTTGAGCCTGAAGCAGTTAAGCGCTATCCGTCGGCAGCACATTTGGCTTTTGATTTGGAGAACCCTGAACAAATAAAAGTCACCGCGCGTGGTCGACAAATACAAGGCACGCCATTTTTAACGCACTTCAAACGCTGGATCAAAGCGGCTGGCATGCATTACCAGCCCAGCCCTTTGCCATCTCAGCAAATTGATGAAGTACCAATTTTGATGGTGGCTGTGCCGCATCACGATGTAAGCGATGCGACGCTTTACTCGTTACGCCAAGCGGTTGCACGCTCACTGGGCATACGACCCGGCGCAAGACTGGCTGTGGTGACGGTTATTTCTCCAAACCAAACGAGCGCCTCTGAGAGTGAAAAAAGCGAAACTTCTGTCCACCGCCAATATCTCACCATGCTGCATCAGTGGGCGCAACCACTTGATTTAAGCGAGCATCAAACGTCGTATCACGTCCTAGAGTCCAGCGATGTTGCAACAGCCATCGTGCGCTACGCCGAGGGCAACAACGTGAGCATGATCGTGATGGGCGCTGCTACGCATGGTTTGCAAATGCAACGCTTTGTGGCCACCGTTCCCATCAAAGTGGCGATGGAGGCACCTTGCACCGTCATTTTGGTCAAGCAAGCGCTTCCGTTTGAGCACTTGCGTTGACGCTCTTTCGAATTAGTCCACCTTGGCGCCAGAGGCCTTTACCACCTGCGCCCACTTCTTGTGTTCCGCATCAATGAACTTGGCAAATTCCTC
>CAZEAQ010000078.1:0-8088 GCA_964510145.1 uncultured Bordetella sp. | reverse complement strand
AGCCTTCGCCGGGGGGCACCACGTCGCCGTGGGCGTTCAGGGCAATGGTTTTGCCGCCATCGTCAAACTTGCGACGCACGATGAGGTTGGTAATGCTCTCAAGCCCATAGGCTTTGACTTCGTCAGCGGGCACGGCGTGTTTTTCGGCGTCGTAGCCAAAGGCTTTGAGAAGCTCAGCGGTGCGCTCGGCGTGCGGTGCGTTGTTGCCGGGTGGGGTGTCGGTGGGCACTTGCACCAAGGCTTGTAAAAACTTCACTTGCTCGTCAAAGTGCGCGTCAATCCAAGCGTCGAGTTGGGTGTAGTGATGGTTCATGGTGTCTCTTTGAATCGTCTGTAATTAGTGCGTGTTGTGCAGCAAGTGCATGAAGGCGTCGATGGCCAGTTGCATGTCGTCGCTGGTGGTGCTCTCGAGCGGGTTGTGGCTGATGCCCGCGTTTTGCCCGCGCACAAACAACATGGCTTGCGGCATGATTTCGTGCAGCTTCATGGCGTCGTGTCCCGCGCCACTGGGCAAGTGAAACAACGGTACGCCGAGCGATTGCACTGCCGCTTCCCAGCGAGCTTGAAGCTGTGGGTTGCTGGGTGCGGCGCTTGCTCGCATGGTTTCTTGGATCGAATAGTGCAAGCCGCGACGTTGGCAAATGTGCTTCAACTCAGACAACACATCGTTCATCAAAGCGTCGCGTGCGGCGTTGGTGGTGGCGCGTAGGTCGAGGCTGAATTGACAGCGGCCCGGCACCACGTTGATCGAGCCATTGGGCACATTCAGCAAGCCCACGGTGCCCACTAAATTGGGCTGCTGTGCAGCACGTTTTTCGACATACAGAGCGAGCTCTGCCACGGCGGTGGCTGCGTCACGGCGGCGATCCATCGGGGTGGTACCCGCGTGGCTGGCCATGCCAACTACTTCGCCAACAAAGCGCACGCTTCCGTTGATCGAGGTCACGACGCCTAAGGGCAAGTCTTGCTCGTTGAGCACGGGGCCTTGCTCAATGTGTACTTCCACAAAGCCCAAATAGTCGGCTGCGTGACGCGCGAGTTTGGGAATGTCTTCAATCTTCAAGCCCGCTTGCTTCATGGCTTTGCGCATGCTGATGCCGTCGGCGTCTTGCTGGTCGAGCCACTCGTTTTTAAAGTCGCCCACCAAAGCACCCGACCCTAGGAAGGTGGCGCTGTAGCGCTGGCCTTCTTCTTCGGCGAAGGCCACCACTTCTAGGTTGAAGGGCAAGCGCTGGCCTGCGCGAGCGAGTTCGCGCACACAGGCCATGGGCACCAAGATGCCCAAGCGTCCGTCGTATTTGCCACCGTTGCGCACGGTGTCGTAGTGCGAGCCGGTCATCAAAGTTTTGGCGTGTGGCGTGTGGGCTCGGTAGACGCCCACCACGTTGCCCACGGCGTCAATGTGCACGCTGTCGAAACCGCAGGCTTTCATGCCGAGCTCAATGGTTTGCGCACATTTGCGGTGGGCATCGGTGAGGTAGGTCACGGTGAGTTCGCCGCGTTCGCGGTAGCCGTCGTCGCTGTAACGGGCCAGCCATTCGTGCCAGTCCCACACTTCGTGGCCTAGCTCGGGTTGGTAGCCCAGTTTGTCGTTCAAACGAATTTCAACAATGCGGTGAATGTTGCGCAAACATTCGGCAAGCTCGTAGTCGGGGTGGTTGTGCAAACGCCGCTCAAAGGTGCTAATGATTTGCTGGCGCGTTAGCCCCGCCCCACGCGGGCCGCGAACGGCCAAGATGAATGGGAAACCAAATTTGGCGTTGTAGTCGGCGTTGAGTTGTTGAATGTGGGCAAACTCTTCGGGTGTGCAATCGGTTAAGCCTGCTTTGCTTTGCTCGTGGGTCGATTCAGCGGTGAGGCTTTTCGTGACCATGGCTTTACCGGCTAATTCGGGGTGGGCGCGAACGAGTGCGAGTTGGGGTTCGCGGCCTGCTTTTTCTAGCACTTTGACCATCGCGTGTTTAAGCGCAGCGGCCGACGCAAAAGGGCGTGCATCGAGGGCTTGTTCGGCAATCCAGTCAGAGTGCTCGTACAAACCTTGCAACAAAGCGGCGGCTTCGGCACGGGGCAAGTTATTGATTTGGTGCAGGGTGATGGTTGTGGTCATGACAAAACTCGCTTTATTCCGAAAAGGGATGCACTTGCTTCCAGTGACGTGCAATGTCAATGCGGCGGCATACCCACACGCGGTCGTGTCGGGCAATGTGGTCTAAAAACTTTTGCAACGCCACGATGCGTCCGGGCTTGCCCAACAAGCGGCAATGCATGCCAATGCTCATCATCTTGGGCGAGTCGGCGCCTTCGGCATACAGCGCGTCAAAGCTGTCGCGCAGGTAAACAAAGAAGTCGTCGGCTTGGCTAAAGCCTTGGGGCAATGCAAAGCGCATGTCGTTGCAGTCCAGCGTGTAGGGCACGACGAGTTGGGGCACCACATCGCCATTGGTTTTTTTGACCTTCATCCAAAACGGCAGGTCGTCGCCGTAGTAGTCGCTGTCGTACTCAAAGCCACCGTGGTCGGCCACCAAACGGCGGGTGTTGGGGCTGTCGCGTCCGGTGTACCAACCTGCGCCATGAATGCTGTTGCCATGGGTGGTTTGGGTGAGGCGTTCGATGATCTCGATACCTTTTTTCATGTGCTCGCGCTCGGTGGCTTCGTCCACAGTTTGGTAGCTGATCCAGCGCCAACCGTGACAGGCAATTTCGTGGCCCAGTTCGACAAAGGCAGAGGTGAGTTCGGGGTGACGTTCCAGCGCCATGCTCACACCAAAAATGGTGAGCGGCAAACCACGCTTTTCGAACTCACGCAAGATGCGCCACACGCCGACACGAGAGCCGTATTCGTAAATGCCCTCCATGCTCAGGTGGCGGTCTGCAAAGCTGGGTGGGTTGAACATTTCGCTCAAGAACATTTCGCTGCCCGCATCGCCATGCAGGGTGGCGTTTTCGCCGCCTTCTTCGTAGTTCAAAACAAATTGCACCGCCACGCGGGCTTGGCCCGGCCATTGCGCTTGGGGGGCGTGGCGGCCATAGCCCACGAGGTCGCGCGGGTAGGGGCGGGTGCTGTCGTAAACGCTCATGTGCGTGTCTCCGCTAGGGTGAAGGTGTGGGGCTTAGGCCAATGCCATGGCAATGTCGTTGCTGGGCACTTTGCGGTCTAGCGTCAAACTCTCTTCCACATGGCGCAGGTGATCGTCCATGAGTTTGACGGCGAGTTTTTCATCTTTGGCCACGATGGCTTTGACAATGTCTGCGTGCTCTTCAGCCGAGTGTTCGGCCGCATTGCTGCTCTGATACATGAGCGTGATGAGAGCGCAACGCGAAATGAGTTCGCTCAGTATTTGCGCCAACACATGGTTGTTCATCAGCTCGGCCATGCGCACATGAAAGTCGCCCAACAAATCGGTGCGCCCCGCCACATCGCCACGCGACACAGCTGCTTTTTCTTCGGCAACGTGTTCTTTAAGCGCCTTAATTTGTTCGGGGGTGACGTTGCGCACAAAGTTGCGCGTCATCTCAATTTCAACCATGCGGCGCACCGCAAACACTTGTCGCGCCTCGTCCGACGAGGGCGTGGCAACGAATGCACCGCGAGCAGGCTCCATGCGAATGAGGCGTTTTTGCGCAAGCTGAAAAAGCGCTTGCCGAATGAGCGTGCGCGACACACCAAAGTGATCAGCCAACTTTTGCTCTGCCAATTTGGTGCCTGGGTGCAGGCGGTGTTCGACGATGGCTTTGGTAAGCGCGTCCACGATGCTGCGGGTGGCGGTTGAGCTGTCCATGGGGAATCTCCGGCGAATGCAAACTGAATGCGGTCGATGATAGACCTAATTTCAAAAAGTGTATACACTTTTAGTCGACCGCGATGGTCGCCGCTTTTTCACTCACGACACATTCATTGGGAGCATTTCATGGGATTGAGCACACACGTTTTGGACACCATGCACGGCGGCCCCGCTGCGGGAATGAAAGTGTCTTTGTTTACCACCGACCATGGCCAAGCCACGCTGGTCAAGACTTTTCATTTGAACCACGACGGGCGCAACCCCGATGGCCCGCTGTACGACAACGACAGCCTGAAAAAAGGCACCTACCGGCTGGTGTTTGATGTGAAGGGCTACTTTGCATCTAAAAATATCGCCTTGCCCGAGCCCAACTTTTTGGACCAAGTGAGCTTAGATTTTGGTGTGGCTCACACCGATCAGCACTATCACGTTCCGCTGTTGGTGAGCCCTTGGAGCTATTCAACTTACCGCGGTTCTTAAAAATTTTTTGCTGGAGGTGAGCTGTGCATAAATTCGATCTGTGTGTCATTGGTGCCGGCCCCTCCGGTTTTGCAGCGGCGATGCGTGCCATTGATTACGGCAAAAGCGTTGCGCTGATCGAGCGCGGCAAGGTGGGCGGCGCGGGTATTTTTGATGGTGCCTTGTCGTCTAAAACTTTGTGGGAGTTGTCCGAGAGTTACAAGCTCACCCACAACACCAGCTTGGGCTATGTGGTGTACGACTCGGAAGTGCATTTTTCGAGCGTGATGAACCAAGCGCATCGCGCGGTGGCCGAAAAGCATGTGCAACTGAAGCAGCAAATTGCGTATTTTCAAAAAAGTGGACAGCTTCAGTTTTACAACGGCCACGCCAAATTCGCATCTAAGAACGAAATTGAAATCACCGATGCAGACGGCGGCAAACAAACAATCTGGGCCGACAACACGGTGATGGCGGTGGGCAGTCGCCCCCGCTATTTGCCGAATATTCCGATTGACGAAAAAATTATTCTCACCAGCGATGGCGTGTCCGCCTTGCCCGACTTTCCCAAGAGCATCGTGATCTTGGGGGCGGGTGTGATTGGGTGTGAATTTGCCACCATCTTTTCTAACTTTGGCAAAACCAAGGTTTTTTTAATCGACAAAGAAGAGCGCATCTTGCCCTTCGAAGACGAAGATATTTCGCATTCCGTCGCCGCGAACTTGGAGCGAAATGGCGCAGTCATTCACCACGGCGCTTCGCTCGAAAAAATGAGTGTGGTGAATGGCAAAGTGGAATACGTGCTGACCTACAAAGACGGACGGCGCGAAACGCACACCGTCGAAAAAGCGCTGATCTCCGTCGGCCGTGTGTCCAATACCGAAAACTTAGGCCTTGAAGCCGCCGGTGTGGTGCTCAACGACCGCGGCAACATTGACGACGAGCACACCCGTTCCAACGTGCCCAACATTTATGCGGTGGGCGACTTCACGGCCGACATATCGCTGGTGAACGTGGGCGAACTCGAAGGACGGCACGCGGTGGAGCGCATGTTTGGTCAGCCCAAGCGCGAGCTGGTGTACGAAAACATTTCCACCATCATGTTCTTGAACCCCGAGGTGGCCTCGGTGGGCTTGAACGAGACGCAAGCCCGCAAGAAAAAAATACCTTATCGCATTGCGATCATGAATTACCGCTACGTCAACCGCGCGATTGCGATGAGCAAGGTAGACGGTTTTTTCAAGATCTTGGTTTCAGACGATGACGAGATGAAGATTTTGGGCATGCGGGTGATGGGGCCGCACGCCTCGAGCACCATCATGGCGGTGGCATTGATGATTTCGATGGACATTGGAATTGAGCATTTGGCGGAGCTCATCTTCCCGCACCCCTCTATTCCAGAGGGTATTCAAGAATGCGCCCGCATGTTGATGGGTAATTCAATAGTGAAACCAGAGGTATTCAATTTGGACGTCCGCTGCTACCGCGTGGATGCTGAAGGCCGCATCGAAGACCTGTAAATATTTGTATACCAGCTGGCATACCTTATTGGATTTGGGGTGCGAATCACTAAAATCTGGGTTCAATATCTAGATTGCGCACCTCACCATGACCCAAGTCACCAACACCGTGCGCTTTGTGCTCGACGGACAAATCGTTGAAGCCCAAGGCAAACGCCGCACCACCACCGTTCTCGATTACCTGCGCGAACAACTGCACAGAACTGGCACCAAAGAAGGTTGCGCTGAAGGCGACTGCGGCGCCTGCGTGGTGATGGTCGGCGAACTGAATGCAGCTGGCACGGGCGTGGACTATGTGGCCACCAACGCTTGTATTCAGTTGTTGCCCTCGATCGATGGCAAGTCGATCAAGACGGTGGAAAGCCTGAAAAAGCCCGATGGCAGTTTGCACCCCGTGCAAGACGAGATGATTAAGTGCCACGGCTCGCAATGCGGTTTTTGCACGCCAGGCATTGTGATGAGCTTGGTCAATTTGGTGCAAACCAACACCGCGCCCAAGCGCCAAGAAATTACCGATGCGCTGAGCGGCAATTTGTGTCGTTGCACAGGGTATGCGCCCATCATCGATGCGGCAGCCAAAGCCTGCGAAAGAAAAGCAGCCTTAAAAATTGACGACAGCGCGGACTTGCCGTTGCTCAAAGAAATCAAGCGTGCCTCGGTGCCCACCATGAGTTTGGACGGCGAGATCATCGTGCAACCCGTGGTGCGCACCAAGAAGGGCAATGAGTTTGTGTCGCCCGCCACGCTGGCTGAAGTGGCTGACTATTTGGTTAAACACCCCACCACCACTTTGTTGGCAGGCAGCACCGAAATTGGTTTGCAGGTGAACAAACAGTTCAGCCGCCCCGACCACATCATGTATTTGGGCAACGTGAAAGAGTTGCGCCAAGTGACCGAGACCGACAAAGCTTGGCGCATTGGCGCAGCGGTTTCGTTGACGCAAGTTGAGCATTTGGTGGCCAAGGCTTACCCCGACTTTGCCGAGGTGCTGCGCCGCTTTGGCTCGCCCCCCATTCGCTCGACCGCCACGTTGGCGGGCAACATTGCCAACGGTTCTCCCATTGGCGACTCTATGCCTTGCTTGCTGGCGCTTGGCGCTAGCTTGGTGTTGCGCCGTGGCGAGAAAACGCGCCATGTGTTGCTGGAAAACTTTTACACCGGCATGAAGAAAACAGTGTTGACGGCTGGCGAATTTATCGAAGCCATTGACTTGCCCAAGCCCGTCGCAGGGCAGGTGTTCCGTGCGCACAAAGTGAGCAAGCGCTTCGAGCAAGATATTTCTGCCACCTGTGCCGCGATGAGTTACACGCTCAAAGCGGGCAAGTTAAGTGGTGTCAAGTTGGCCTACAACGGGCTGGCGCCATCGCCCTGTCGCGCTACGCAAATAGAAGCGGTGATTGAAGGCAAAGCGCCCGCCGAGGTTCAAGCTGCCGAGCTGGATGCAGCCATTGCCGCTAGTTTTGCCGCACGCGATGGCTTACGCGCAACGTGGGCGTATCGCGCATTGGTGGCACGCAATTTGGTGCTCGAGTTTGTGGAAGAAAAAACTGCCGAGGAGGCATAAATGAACGCCCCAACATCCTTAAAAAATTTGCTCCCTGCTTCTAATATTCAGCAGGGCACCGATGTGGTTCACGAGTCCGCGCACTTGCATGTGACCGGCGCAGCCACCTACATCGACGACATTCCTGAACACGCAGGCACGTTGTATGCGGCGCTGGTGTTGTCGCCCGTTGCGCATGGCGAGTTGATGGGCGACGGCATTGACCGTGAGGCCATTTTGAAAGAGCACGGCGTGGTGGCGGTCTACACCGCCAAAGATATTCCGGGCGAAAACAATTGCGGCCCCATCGTGCATGACGATCCGTTTCTGGCTGCGGGTAAGGTCGAATTTATTGGGCAAGCCGTGGCGGTGGTTGTGGCGCGTGACATGTTGTATGCGCGTGAAGCGGCGCACAAAGCCAAGGTGTTGGTCAAAGAGTTGCCCCCCGTTTTAACAATTGAAGAGGCCATGGCGGCGAGCAGTTTCATCATGCCGTCCAAGGGCATCACGCGTGGCGACGCAGCAGCGGCCATTGCCAAAGCACCGCACAAAATTAAGGGCACGACGCGCACCGGCCAACAAGAGCAGTTTTATTTGGAAGGCCAAATTACTTACGCGGTGCCCAAAGAAGACGGACAGCTCACGCTCTACGTGTCGACGCAACATCCGGATGGCAACCAGCGCGAAGCGGCGCATGCCCTTAATTTGCACACCAACGATGTGGAAGTGATTTGCCGTCGCATGGGCGGTGGCTTTGGTGGCAAAGAAGGCAACGCCAGCATCT
>CAZEAQ010000077.1:5421-8216 GCA_964510145.1 uncultured Bordetella sp. | reverse complement strand
CCATAAATGTCTACTTCCACACCGCCTTTAACTGGGTTGTCAGTCGTTCCCCAGTCCTTGATCCAGTTAATGGTGGATGCCCAAGTTCCCACATAAGCGCCGCTGCTGTGCGCGAAATCAAAACCGCCTTGCAAAGCAGGCTTGCCGCGTGTTTGGCCCAAACCGCGGTAACGGTATTCGCTGACCACGCCAACGTTAAAGGTCAATGCAGACTCAGGCGCGGCTGGCGCAGTTTGCGCAAATGCGGCAGAAGATGTGGCCAAGAGGGCCAACAAGAGCTTGGACTTCAATTTCATAGTTTTCTCCGGTTTGAAATTTAAAAAGGGTTAACTTCATTTAGCAGGGTCCGTGCCAACGTTTGAGTCCACAAAAGTGCTCCTCAAACATCACCCACGACCCAAAATGTTGCAGTAGCGTGACTGCCCACCCATTTTCGCGCACAAATCTGGTGCGAACTTAGGTGCTCTACGCCCCGCCTTGGGGATAACCCTCGCAAAGAAAGTCCTCATGTCGTTAGCGCTTATTCATAGCCGCGCCCTTTTGGGTTTGCACGCACCGGCCGTCACGGTTGAAGTGCATTTAGCCAATGGCTTACCCAGTTTTACGCTGGTGGGTTTGGCAGACACCGAAGTCAAAGAAGCCCGAGAGCGCGTGCGCTGCGCCATTCAAAACGCGGGCTTGGAGTTTCCGAGCAACAAACGAATCACCGTCAACCTAGCGCCCGCAGACTTGCCCAAAGATTCGGGTCGCTTTGATTTGCCCATTGCGCTGGGCATCTTGGCAGCGCATGGTTTGCTAGACGAAGCCGCCTTAGCGCTGCACGAGTTTGCAGGGGAGCTGTCGCTATCGGGCGAACTCAGGCCCGTGCGCGGCGCTCTTGCCATGGGATTGGCTTTGCGAAGTGCCGGCATTCGCACCCGATTGGTGTTGCCACCGGGTAGCGCCGAGGAGGCAGCGCTGGTGCCCACCGCAGAGGTGTATCGCGCCACGCATTTAAGCGACGTCGTCGCACGCTTCGCCAAAGAAGCGCCCACGCATACAGACGGCTGGCACCGCGTCGCCACCACACAACCTCAGCCGATCAGCACGGCGACGCCCACGAACGCCAAGGACCTGGCAGATATCAAAGGTCAGTCGGTGCCGCGCCGCGCACTTGAAATTGCGGCCGCAGGCGGTCACTCACTTTTATTAGTGGGTCCGCCGGGCACTGGAAAGTCGATGTTGGCGCAACGCTTCGCCGCGCTGTTGCCCGACATGAGTTTGGACGACGCCTTAGAAAGCGCCGCGATCGCCAGCTTGGCTGGTCGCTTTGAGATTGCGCAATGGATGCAACGCCCCACGCGCAGTCCGCACCACACGGCCACATCGGTCGCGCTTGTCGGTGGGGGCACGCCGCCACGACCGGGCGAAATATCGTTGGCGCATCACGGCGTTTTGTTTTTGGACGAGTTGGCCGAAGTAAAACGCAGCGCACTCGAAGCGTTGCGCGAACCACTCGAGAACGGACACATCACCATCTCGCGTGCCGCGACGCAAGCGCAGTTTCCTGCTCGGTTTCAACTCATTGCGGCGATGAACCCCTGTCCATGCGGCTATTTGGGTTCGCCTTTGCATGCCGCTGTCAACGCATGCCGATGCACGCCAGACCAAGTGTTGCGCTACCAAAGCAAGTTAAGCGGCCCGTTGCTCGACCGCATTGATTTACAAGTTGAAGTGCCTGCACTAGCAACCGAGGTGTTAATGCAAGCGGCGCCCGGTGAATCGACCGCCACGGTTCGTGCGCGTTGCGTGGCTGCGCACGCAAAAGCACTCGCGCGACAAGGCTGCAGCAACCAAGCGCTGCAAGGTCAAGCGCTAGAGAGGCATGTGCAACTCGACACACCCACTTCTGCGTTTTTACAAAACGCCGCATCCAAACTCGGCTGGTCAAGCCGAGCCACGCACCGAGCCTTGCGCGTTGCACGCACCATTGCAGATTTAGCGCACGCGAATGACATCGACATGTCTCACGTCGCGGAGGCTTTGCAGTACAGACGCGTGTTGCAATCGGTGCCCAAATAATGATCCAGTGACCAACGCCCCGGGCCATACACCACCGTGCAAAGCAAAATTCCGCACCACGATAAATGTGTGGGCCAAGCATCGGGATACACCAAGCACTGAATCACGATCGTCATGCCCAGCAACCCCAACGCGCTGAAGCGTGTGAAGAAACCAAACACCAATAAAACGGGCAACAGGTGTTCGGCATAGGTCGCTAAATGAGCGGCCCAAACAGGGTCAACGCCGGGTAGTTTGTAATCTTGCGCAAA
Organism: uncultured Bordetella sp.; assembly: GCA_964510145.1. Taxonomy (GTDB): domain Bacteria; phylum Pseudomonadota; class Gammaproteobacteria; order Burkholderiales; family Burkholderiaceae_C; genus Limnohabitans. The sequence goes on along the minus strand of CAZEAQ010000077.1, from coordinate 5,904 downwards.
CAAAAACAAAGCGTTTTCGTTGACCTCGAGTAAGCCATCTACTTTGGTGCGACCAGAAATAAAAAATATCGGCGCAATGCTGAGCCGCATCAACAACGCCATCCAATTTTTAACGGGGCTTTGAGTAGAGGGTGTATTGAAATTAATGATTTGCACAAAGTGCTCCTGAAAAAATCAACTGCGCTAACAACGCAGTTGCATCTAACTGAGGGTCTGCGGCGATTGCCGCTTCTAAAGAACGCTCCAGAGGCTGCGCCTTTTGGCATGCCTCTAAAAACGCCACACAGCCCACACCAATAGACGTCCAACGCACTTGCGACAACGGACGCGTGATTAAGGTGGCTTCGCCATGCCAATCGAGCGGCAGGTCTTCATCGGCTTGTGCGCGCGCACGTTGCCAAAGGGTGTCGATGGGGTGCTGTGGGTCTGCAAACCAACGTGTCGCCGGATGCAACTGAACGCTTAACGGCACGCTTGACTGCA
>CAZEAQ010000077.1:1236-5321 GCA_964510145.1 uncultured Bordetella sp. | reverse complement strand
GCACGCTTGACTGCATCGTTTGCGCATCTAAAGCCAGCGCGTCTGCCGCCATGTGCGACTCGGTCCAACACCGGTCTAGTTTTGCCAAACCGTATAAATACGGCATCTCTTGTGCAGGCTCGAATTGCTGTAAAAAATTTGCGAACGATTGCCCGTAAGACATCAAACTAGGCTGCGTGGGCAACTCTGCCACCACATACAAATTGGCAGCAGCACGAAACCAAGTTTCTCCGGTGACGCGCGCGACCGTTGGATAGTTGGCTTGCAACGCATCAATACACGCTTTACGCACCGTGTTTCGATACACCTCAAAACCAATCGGTTGTGTTGCCATCGCGTTATCGCTTGGCGTTAACAAGGCTTTCGCCCAAAGCGCAGAATTAATCATGGTGCGTCAGCCCGTTCGCTGTGCTTAAAAGCTGATGCGCGCACAAACGCTCTTGCATCAGCGTATCGAATGTGGGCAGGTTGTCATCGCGCTCAATCAAGGTGGGCCGTTGACCGATGCGCGCAATGAGTCGTTCATACAAAAACCAAACTTGCGCACTGATGGGCTGGTCGTGCGAGTCAATCCACAAAGCCTCTCCCCATGCTGGGTCGAGACTGTGACCGGCCAAATGAATTTCGGCAATCGCGTCGGCGGGCCATCTGTCGATGTGTTGAATCGCATCGAAGCCTAAGTTGTTGGCACTCACCGCAATGTTGTTGACGTCTACCAACAACTGACACCCTGATCTGCGATGCAACTCAGTTAAAAAATCTATTTCGTCCCAGGTGTGCTCACCATCGGGTTCGCTAAAAGCCAAATAGTGCGATGGGTTTTCTATGGCGATGGTTCGGCCCAAAGCCTCTTGCACATACTGAATGTTGCGCACTAAATGTGAGAGCGTTTCAGCGTCTCGTTGCACAGGCAAGAGATCTGGAAAATATTGGCCCTGCCACACCGACCAAGCCAAATGTTCAGACACTAAAGCGGGTTCGTACCGGTCAACCAAGGTGCGCAAACGCGCCACTTGTTGCGCGTCAGGCAAACACGCGCTGCCTAGCGAAAGCGACACACTGTGAAAACTAACGGGGTGTTTTTGTCGAATCGCGTGTAACCACGAAAGACGAGGGCCACCATCAACCATGTAGTTTTCTGGATGCACTTCCCACCACAAACCTTCGGCTTGCGCGTCGAGTGCCTCCTCGAAAAACTGGGGCTTAAGCCCCAGTCCGACACCTAAAGAGGTGAGCGAGGTCATGCTGAGATGACTTAGCTTTTCATGCTTGACATCGAACCCATTCCTTTGGGCGTCTTGATCGATGTGCATGTGCCTGCGGCCACGTATTTCCATGCGTTAGCTTGGAAATCAACTTTCGATGTGCCCGCACAACTTGTGCCTGCGCCCGCAGCGCAATCGTTTTTGCCAGCCATTGACACGCCATAGCATCGTTCTTTGGCCATTTCTTTGTTCATCTCTTTGTCCATGGCTTGAGCCATCGCACCGCTGCAAAGTAAAGCTGTCATTGCCAAGGTGCCTATTGCGATTGCTTTCATGTTGAATTCTCCTGTTTTGGGATTAACCATTTGTGAGCCACTTGATCGCACACAGCGCACGATCAAAAGCAGTCAATGGGAAGTTCGAACCGATGAATCGATTGGTTACAAATATTTTTTATTTTTTAGGTGTAACCATTTGCCACCTTCCACGAACTAAGACTTATGTGAATTTGATCGAGCTAGAAAATCAACTGCACACGCAATGGATGCAGTCCATTGCTGGCGACCGCAAAAGTTATGCGCAACTGTTAGAAAACATTGGCGGACATTTGCGATCTTTTTTTAAACGACGACTCATGAGTCGTCCTTCTGAGGTGGAGGACTTGGTGCAAGAAACTTTATTAGCCATTCATCAAAAGCGACACACCTATTTAGAAGGACAGCCTTTGACCGCTTGGATTTTTGCCATCGCACGCTACAAGTTCATCGACTCGGTGCGTGCCTACGCCGTGCGCGATGCGCTGCACGACACCTTGGACGATGTGGAAGAAGAGTTATGGAGCGAACAAGACAAAGACGAACAAGAAGCACGGCGCGACATGACACAACTGCTCAATCGTTTACCGGTCAAACAACGCGATGCTATTTTGCAGGTCAAGCTTCACGGCTTGTCGATTGCTGAGGCTGCGCAAGTTTTAAATCAAAGTGAGTCGGCGGTAAAGATTCATATTCATCGCGGCATTAAAACGCTGAGTCTGCAAAACATGGGTAAATCATGAAAACCACTTCTCTCATTCACCTCTTGGCACAAGATGCCGCGTTGCCTCCGGCACCCAAAGCATCCCTCACGCTGTTGGCTGCTCTTGTTTTAGCAGCGCTGTTGAGTACGGCACTCGTCGTTGGCTTGTGGGGTGTGAATACGCAATTGCCAGCGCAAATTCAATCGACCGGTATGTGGGTAAAACTACTGTGGTTGAGTTGCCTTTGCGGCCTGACTTGGCACGCCTTGCTTCGGCTTGCGCGTCCCGGACTGAACCTTGGTTTTTCTGCATGGGGCGCGCTAGGGGTTTGGTTGGTGATGGTGGCTTTGGCCGTTCACCAATGGCAAAACACACCCACCGCTGAACACGCCGCATTGGTTTGGGGCACCTCTTGGCAGCAATGCAGCGCGAGCATTGTGGCGTTGGCTGTGCCATTTTTTGTGGCTTCTATTTGGACGCTTCGCAACTTAGCGCCCACACAACCCACGCTAACCGGAGGCATGGCGGGCTTGATGTCGGGGCTGTTGTCTGCGCTGGTTTATTCGTTGCACTGCCCCGAAACGGCCTTTGCATTTTTGCTGCTTTGGTACGTTGCGGGTATGGCGGTGATGAGCGTGTTGGGCGCTGCTGTGGGGCAGCGATATTTGCGCTGGTAACGAAGTGTTGATGGGCTGATGACTTCAAGCTGAGTTCGTATCATTGAGGGGCATGTCTGCCTCTACTTTCACACGACAAGATGCGCGCTTTGTTTGGGCGCTCTCAGTGCTTCAGCTCATCAGTTGGGGCAGTGTGTTTTATGGCTTTGCCTTGCTCATGGAGCCGCTAGAGCGAGCCCTGCAAATGACGCGGGCTCAGTCGTCACTCGGTTTTAGTTTGATGCTGCTTGCAGAGGGCGTGTTGGCTTTTCCTGTGGGGCGTTGGATTGACCGCGGGCACGAACGTTTCATCATGACCGGTGGCTCGCTGCTCGTGGCGGCGACGCTTCTGGCTCATAGCCACATCGAAACCATCACTCAGTTTTACGTCGTGTGGACGCTGCTTGGCGTGGGCATGGCCGGCACGTTGTATCCGCCTGCATTTGCCGTGTTGACGCGCCGATTTCCGCATCACTTTAGACGCGCCATCATCATCTTGAGCTTTTTAGGTGGCATGGCCAGCACCGTATTTATTCCGCTTGTGGCGTGGCTGATTGACGCACTCGACTGGCGTCATGCGCTGTGGGTTTTAGCGGCGATGCATGTCTTGATATGTGCGCCAGCACATTGGTTTTTACTGCGCCACGCGCCGCAAAAACCCATGCTTGACGATGGCTCGCTGACCGCGCAACACACGCTCGACACTTTGCGCACCTACTTAACGCAGTCGACGTTCTGGTTGTTGGCTTTATTTGTCGTGCTGCTGATGGGCGTGACATCGGCGTTACCCGCACACATGGTGAGCTTGTTGCGCGAGACAGGTCTGTCGAACGCGTGGGCCATCGCCGTGCCCGCCAGCATTGGCGTGCTGCAAGTGATGGGACGACTAGGGCTTTATGTGGCCGAACATCGGGTGAACGTGCATGCGGCAAACCGTTGGGTCACGGTGCTCATTCCACTTGGTTTTTTAGTCTTGCTCATCGGGCAAGGACACGGTGTTTGGGGTGTTGTGTTTGTTGTTTTATATGGCGTGGGAAACGGCACGCTCACCATCGTCAAAGGCACCGTGATGGCGCAATACGTAAGCCGCGAACACATGGGCAGTTTGAACGGCCTCCTAGGCATACCGATGGCACTGGCGCGCGCTGCTGCACCGTGGCTTATGGGTTTGATGTGGAGCGCAGAGGCGGGCTACACATCTGGGCT
>CAZEAQ010000077.1:0-1136 GCA_964510145.1 uncultured Bordetella sp. | reverse complement strand
GGCGCGAGCAAGCGTTCTAAATCTTTCACGGCCACGTTTTGGCGTTTGGCTAAATCTTGCACTTGGTCTTCGCCAATGCGGCCCACATTGAAGTAAGTTGCATCGGGGTGCGCCAAATAAAAACCGCTCACGCTTGCTGCGGGCGTCATGGCCAAACTGCTGGTGAGGTGCATGTCTATTTCGTCGCACTGCAACACAGCGAACATGTCTTTCTTTGCACTGTGATCGGGGCATGCGGGGTAGCCTGGTGCGGGGCGAATGCCTTGGTATTTTTCTTTGATGAGCTCTGCGTTACTCAACGCTTCGCCTGCGGCGTAGCCCCACAAGTCGGTGCGAACGCGGTGGTGCATGCACTCGGCAAAGGCTTCGGCCAACCGGTCGGCGAGCGCTTTAAACAAAATGGCGGAGTAGTCGTCGTGGGCGTCCACGAAACGCTTTTCTTGTTTTTCAGAGCCCAAGCCTGCCGTCACCGCAAACATGCCCACGTAGTCAGCCGCTTGCGTTTGATCGGCCACAAAGTCAGACAAACAACGATTGGGGTTGTTGTTGGGTTTCACCGTTTGCTGACGCAAACCATGCCACGTCATGAGCTGTTGTTGACGAGTTTCATCGGCGTAAATCACGATGTCGTCGCCCACGCGCTGCGCGGGATACAAGCCGACAACAGCGTTAGCGGTGAGCCAACGGTTGTCGATAATTTTTTTCAACATCGCTTGCCCATCGGCGTAAACCTTTTTGGCTTCAGCGCCCACCACGTCGTCTTCCAAGATGGCGGGGAAGGGGCCAGCCAAATCCCACGTTTGAAAAAACGGCGCCCAGTCGATGTATTTTTCTAGCTCGGCTAAATCGAAGTTTTTAAACACACGACGGCCAATAAATTTAGGCTTCGCCGGTTTGTAGGTGTCCCAACTGATTGGCGTTGCGTTGTCGCGCGCTTGTTTCAAGGTGAGTAACGGCGTTTGTTTTTTGTTGGCGTGTTGTTCGCGCACATTGGCGTAGTCCGCGTTTAACTCGGCAATGTATTTGGCTGCTTGCTCGGACAACAAACCTTGCGCCACGCTCACGCTGCGCGATGCGTCGGGCACATACACCACGGGGCCGTCGTAGTGCGGCGCAATTTTCACGGCGGTGTGCAC
>CAZEAQ010000076.1:4685-8259 GCA_964510145.1 uncultured Bordetella sp. | reverse complement strand
GGCGCTTGTCCAACAGTTCCGCGAATCCCATCTGTTCCAAAATATTTCCGAGTCATGTTCTGTTCTTTGAGAAATTTATGCTTGTGTGTATTGTCGCAAAAGAGAGTTGCGAGGCGTGAGCTAGGTTGATGAACGAGCTGCCATCCATACTTTCAACGCCTGAACAGTTTCCGCTACGTCATGAACACGAATAATTTTCGCGCCTCGCTCCAACGCGAGTACAGCGGCTGCAACGCTTGGAATCAGCCTCTTATCCACATCGCACCCAGTGATAGCGCCCAAGGAAGATTTACGAGACCAACCAATCAATAACGGCAAATTCAAATCTTCAAATTCGGCTTGCTTTGTGAGTAGTTCAAAGTTTTGGTTGACCGTTTTCCCAAATCCAATTCCAGGATCTATGGCGATACGCTCTCGCTGAACACCTAAATCGATTAGCTCTTGCGAAATCTGTTCTAAAAATAACTTGACAGATTCGGTAACTGCCCCAGTCATAGGCATCGTTTGCATAGTGCGAGGCTCCCCATGCATATGCATCAAACAGACGCCACACTGTTTATGTGAAGCGATCACACGTTGCGAACCCGACTGCCTGAGCGCCCAAATGTCATTGATGATGTCCACCCCTTCATCCAGAACCGATTGCATGACCGCCGATTTATAGGTATCAACCGAGAGAGGAACATTCCAAGTCACCAGTTCACGAACAACGGGCAGCACTCGCGCTAACTCATCCTGCGCTGACACCTCTTGCGCTCCGGGGCGGGTGGATTCACCGCCAATATCTAAGATCGTCGCTCCGGCCTCGACAAGCGCCTCGCAATGCAAGAGCGCTCTTTTTGTAGTTTCATGCTGCCCGCCATCTGAGAATGAATCAGGGGTGACATTCACGATACCCATCACCTGCGGTGTTGCAAGATCGATTCGAAAACGTGAGGTCTGCCAGAACATAAATATCTATAAAAAACGGGGCCAAAGCCCCGTTAGATCAATTTATTGGGCCGCATCAAGCCGCTGATGGCGTAGGGTCAGGCTGCACCGCGGGAGGAGAGCCACCATCGCCGCCAGAAGAAGGGGCTCTTGGGGTCCAATCTTTCGGTGGACGAGGCTCGCGTCCAGCCATGATGTCATCGATCTGCTCTTTATCAATGGTTTCCCATTCAAGCAAGGCCTTGGCCATGATATGCATCTTGTCTGAGTTTTCCTCAATCAAGCGCCGCGCAAGGTTGTATTGCATATCAATAATTCGACGCACTTCAACATCGACTTTTTGCATCGTGGCTTCTGACATGCTTGTCGTTTTGGTGACGGAGCGACCCAAAAATACTTCGCCCTCATTTTCAGCATAGACCATTGGACCGAGTGCCTCTGTCATGCCATATCTAGTCACCATGTCGCGAGCGATAGATGTCGCACGTTCAAAGTCGTTACTCGCACCAGTGGTCATTTGGTTCATGAACACTTCTTCAGCAATTCGGCCGCCAAACAACATACTGATTTGATTCAACATGTATTCACGGTCGTAGCTGTAGCGATCTTTCTCAGGCAAGCTCATCGTTACACCCAAGGCGCGGCCACGCGGAATGATGGTTACCTTGTGAACTGGATCACACTTTGGCAGCAGCTTTCCAATCAGTGCATGCCCCGACTCGTGATAGGCCGTATTACGACGTTCTTCCTCAGGCATCACCATGCTCTTACGCTCTGGCCCCATGAGGATTTTGTCTTTGGCCTTCTCAAAGTCTTCCATCTCAACCACACGAGCGTTTCGACGGGCAGCCATCAAGGCGGCTTCGTTGCACAAGTTCGCCAAATCAGCACCACTCATGCCCGGAGTGCCACGGGCAATAACGCTAGCATTGACGTCTTGGCCAATTGGCACCTTACGCATGTGCACGTTAAGAATTTGTTCACGTCCGCGAATATCGGGAAGGGTTACATAGACTTGTCGATCAAATCGTCCGGGGCGCAAAAGAGCAGCGTCTAGGATGTCTGGGCGGTTAGTAGCAGCAACCACAATCACGCCTAAATTAGTCTCGAAACCGTCCATTTCGACCAACATTTGGTTCAGAGTTTGCTCACGCTCATCATTTCCGCCACCCACACCCGCACCACGTTGACGACCCACCGCGTCAATTTCGTCAATGAAAATAATGCATGGCGCATTTTTCTTAGCGTTTTCAAACATATCGCGAACGCGAGCAGCGCCAACGCCAACAAACATTTCTACGAAATCAGAGCCAGAAATGCTAAAGAATGGCACCTTCGCTTCGCCAGCTATACCTTTGGCGAGCAAAGTCTTACCAGTTCCGGGTGGGCCAACTAGCAGCAAGCCTCGAGGAATACGCCCCCCCAATTTTTGGAATCGTTGCGGATCTTTCAGAAAATCTACAACTTCCTTCACTTCTTCTTTTGCCTCGTCGCAACCTGCAACATCGGCAAAGGTGACTTGGTTATTGTTTTCATCAAGCATGCGAGCTTTGCTTTTGCCAAAGCTAAACGCGCCGCCCTTGCCACCGCCCTGCATCTGGCGCATGAAATAAACCCAAACACCGATGAGTAGAAGCATGGGGCCCCAACTCACCAACAAAGTCATCAAGAGTGAGCCTTCTTCACGAGGCTTCACATCAAATTTAACACCGTTGGCAATTAAATCGCCAACAAGACCACGATCAAGGTAGGTCGCAGTGGTTCTAATTTTCCGATCATCATTTGTGATGGCAGTAATTTCCGTACCGCCCTGACCTTCTTGAATGGTGGCAGTCTTAATACGTTTTGCTCTAACCTCCTCAAGGAAGTCTGAATAGCCCAGATATCCAGAGCCTGCTCCGGGGCGAGTTTCAAATTGTTTGAAAACGGTAAACAACACGAGGCCGATTACCAACCAAACAGCAACTTTTGAAAACCATTGATTGTTCAATGTGAGCTCCGATACAAAACAGGACGATATAAGCAGATATGGGCTTGATTTTAGGACTTTCAAGCTCTGTTTGGGCTAAATTTATAAAACTCCCTACAGCTCAGATGGCATCGCTTGGGAGAGAGCTTGGCGGGGAAATTTAGCTTTTCTTAACCCCTAAACCAATCAAAAAGGTTTCACTTGATTTGTCCCGACTCGACTTCGGCTTAAAAGGTTTAACCTGCCGAAATGTTTCCTTGAACAGCTTTACCAGCTGGCTGTAGCCACTTCCGTGGAAAACTTTTACAACCAAAGCACCCTCAGCCTTTAGATGATTTCGCGCAAATTCCACTGCCAACTCGACCAAATGAACAATCCTCATGGCATCAGAGGACTCAATTCCAGACAGGTTGGGCGCCATATCAGAAACGACCACATCCACGAGACGTCCATCCAATGCAGTCTCAAGCTGTGTCAATACGTCCGTCTCCCGAAAATCACCCTGAATAAAAGTAACGTCTTCAATGGGCTCCATGGGTAATATGTCTAAGCCAATAATTGTCCCGTTTAGAGCACCCACAGCGGCCCCCTCTGGAGACATACGACGCCGAACATATTGACTCCAAGCTCCTGGAGCACATCCCAGATCAACCACCACATTGCCTGGCTTAATTA
>CAZEAQ010000076.1:0-4585 GCA_964510145.1 uncultured Bordetella sp. | reverse complement strand
TTAAGCCCTGTCGTCATGATTGGAAACGATGGATTGACACAGGCAGTGATTAAAGAAGCCGACCAGGCTCTAAATGCGCATGGACTCATCAAAATTAGAGTTTTGGGCGATGACCGAGGCGCACGCGAGACGATGCTCGCAGAGTTGTCGGATAAATTAAATGCCGCCCCCATTCAACACATCGGTAAGCTTTTTGTACTTTGGCGTCCGCAGCCAGAAAAAACTCGCGAAATCGACGAGGACCGTATGCCAGGGCCAAGAGATTTCAAGGTCTTGAAATACAGCAAAAGAGGAGGACAACGTCCTGAAGTCAAGACACTTCGAGTTCTAGGCAACCAAAGGCTCACTTCAGGTGGACAAGTAAAGCGGGCGAAACCAAAGAAGGCATCTATTAAAAAACGCACCCTAGGCTGAATGAGTGCGTCTACTCGTCAAACGCCAAAGAGTATGTCCTGCAAACAACCACTGTAAAAAATAAGCGCCCGAGCCTAAGTTGTGCCACAAAAACATATTTTCTCTCGCAACGATGTGTGGCTTGATAAAGAATTCAAGAACCAAAGCCAGTAAAAGCCCAGCAGCGACGTTAAAACTATAAATTCGCACGACAAAAATTAGCACCGCACAGCAGAAAACTGAAAGCCAAGTTTGTGCTTCAAATAGATGAGCAGCCATTGTTCCAGCGACATTAGCTGATTCCGAATAGATAAAAAGCAACGGAACAACCATAAAACCAAGAGCGGTGAGGCTGCCCCACCACAACGCAGCAACGAACACTTGAAGCTGCGTCATGTGTTTATTAGCGATAAGAAACCGCTACCACTTCGTAGTGTTTCAATCCGCCGGGTGCCTGGACTTCAGCCACATCACCCTCTTCTTTTCCTATCAAAGCTCTGGCAATTGGACTGCTGATATTGATGAGGCCCAACTTTAAATCCGCCTCATCTTCTCCAACGATTTGATAGGTAACCTTCTCACCAGTTTCCTCATCTTCAAGAGCAACAGTTGCTCCAAAGACGACCCGACCACCTGCATCTAATTCGGCTGGATCAATAATTTGAGCGATCGACAATTTACTCTCGATCTCTTGAATTCGCCCTTCAATAAAACCTTGACGATCCTTAGCCGCGTCGTATTCTGCGTTTTCACTTAGATCGCCCTGCGCACGAGCTTCTGAAATTGCATTGATCACGGCAGGCCGTTCTATCGTTTTCAGTTGATGCAGCTCTTCTTTTAATTTTTCTGCCCCACGTTTTGTGATCGGAATAGTGGCCATATATAAACTTTCTAAAGCTTCAGGCTTAAGCAGCCAATTGCGCGTGCATTTCCTGCACAGAAATGACATCGAGTTTGTCCATGTACTTCATGCCTTCGACCGCAGCTTCTGCACCAGCAATCGTCGTGAATGTAGTCACTCGATTGAGCAAAGCCGAGGTACGAATATGTCGAGAATCGGCAATTGCATTGCGACGTTCTTCGACTGTGTTGATGACCAAGACTATCTCATTATTTTTAATCATGTCAACTATATGGGGCCTTCCCTCCGTCACCTTGTTCACAACCTCGCATGCAACGCCGGTAGCCATAATTGCTGAGGCAGTGCCTTTAGTGGCAATCATTTGAAAGCCCAAAGTTTCAAGTTGTCTAGCGACTTCGATAGCTCTAGTTTTATCGTTATTTTTAACCGAGATAAATACCTTGCCTGTCGGCTTGCCGTCTGCATCACGAGCACGCGGCAACTTGGTGCCTGCTCCCAATTGGCTTTTTATAAAAGCTTCCCCAAACGTTTTACCGACCCCCATCACTTCGCCCGTTGATTTCATTTCGGGGCCAAGGATCGTGTCCACGCCTGGAAACTTCACAAACGGGAACACCGCCTCTTTCACGCTGAAATAGGGTGGAGTTACTTCTTGCGTAATGCCCTGTGAAGCCAAAGTTTGACCCGCCATACACCTCGCAGCAACCTTTGCTAATTGGATGCCGGTCGCTTTAGAAACATAGGGGACCGTCCGTGATGCGCGAGGATTCACTTCGAGCACATAGATCACGTCTTTTCCATCAACGTGTTGAATAGCAAACTGCACATTCATCAGACCAATGACGTTCAATGCACCCGCCATAGCTGCAGATTGACGTTTGAGTTCATTCACCGTTTCTTGCGACAAAGAATATGGTGGCAAAGAACACGCAGAGTCACCGCTATGAACACCAGCTTGCTCAATGTGCTCCATTACGCCGCCAATAAAAGTCTTGCCTTCTGGATCACGCAAGCAATCAACATCGCACTCAATCGCATCATTTAAGAAACGGTCTAAAAGCACGGGTGAGTCGTTAGACACTTTGACAGCTTCGCGCATGTAACGCTCAAGGTCCCGTTGCTCATGAACGATCTCCATCGCACGTCCACCCAATACATAACTTGGGCGAACAACCAATGGGTAACCTAATTCCGAAGCCTTTTCTAGAGCTTCAGTTTCAGTCCGTGCAGTTGCATTCGGTGGCTGACGAAGCCCTAAATCTTGCAGCAGTTTTTGGAAGCGCTCACGATCTTCAGCCGCATCAATCATGTCTGGACTTGTACCAATAATTGGCACCCCAGCTGCCTCCAAGCCCAAGGCTAATTTCAAAGGTGTTTGCCCGCCATACTGAACGATGACGCCAGTTGGCTTTTCTTTGTCAACAATTTCCAGAACATCCTCAAGCGTCAAAGGCTCAAAATAGAGACGATCTGACGTGTCGTAATCGGTCGAAACAGTTTCTGGGTTGCAATTGACCATGATCGTTTCGTATCCGTCCTCTCGCATCGCAAGGGCGGCATGAACACAACAGTAATCAAACTCAATGCCTTGACCGATTCGGTTGGGACCACCACCTAAAACCATTATTTTTTTGTTGGTGGTTGGCTCGGCTTCACACTCATCTTCGTAACTCGAATACATGTAAGCCGTGTCAGTCGAAAACTCAGCAGCACATGTGTCAACACGCTTGTAGACAGGACGAATATTTAGAGCATGACGCCGCTCACGAACCACATGCTCAGTCGTTTTTAAGAGTTTGGCTAGTCGGCGATCTGAGAAACCTTTTTTCTTTAAGGTACGCAATTCTTCTGGAGTGATCGCATCGAGTGAGGTGGTCTCTAGTTCTAGCTCAATCTTGACGATCTCTTCGATCTGAACCAAGAACCAAGGATCGATTTTCGTAAGCGCAAAAACCTCGTCGACACTCATCCCCATGGCAAAGGCATCGCCAACGTACCAAATACGTTCTGGACCCGGCTCTCCAAGCTCCTTCTCAAGAACCTCTCGATCTTGAGTTTTTTCATTCATGCCATCAGCGCCCACTTCGAGCCCGCGCAGTGCTTTTTGAAATGACTCTTGGAAGGTGCGCCCCATTGCCATTACCTCACCCACGGACTTCATTTGCGTTGTCAAGCGGCTATCGGCAGTCGGAAATTTTTCAAACGCAAAACGTGGAATTTTTGTAACCACGTAGTCAATCGAGGGTTCAAACGATGCGGGGGTCGCCCCACCCGTAATCTCATTGCGTAACTCATCCAGGGTATAGCCTACCGCCAACTTAGCAGCCACTTTGGCGATCGGGAAGCCTGTAGCTTTAGAAGCTAGAGCAGAGGATCTAGACACCCTAGGGTTCATCTCAATCACAACCATCCGACCATCTTTGGGATTGATCGAAAACTGAACGTTAGAACCACCCGTGTCCACCCCAATTTCACGCAGCACAGCCAAAGATGCATTACGCAAAATTTGATATTCCTTGTCAGTCAAGGTTTGCGCAGGCGCCACCGTAATGGAGTCACCCGTGTGAACGCCCATCGGATCCAAATTCTCAATGGAACAAATGATGATGCAGTTGTCCGCCTTGTCGCGCACAACCTCCATTTCATATTCTTTCCACCCCAAGAGAGATTCTTCAATCAACAACTCATTGGTGGGTGATGCTTCAAGGCCACGTTTACAAATTGTTTCAAACTCTTCAGGGTTATAGGCGATTCCGCCGCCAGTGCCACCTAAAGTAAAGCTGGGTCGAATAACAGTGGGGAAACCCACTCGCTTTTGCACATCCCAAGCCTCTTCCATGCTGTGCGCGATGCCTGAACGAGCAGAGCCCAGACCAATTTTGGTCATGGCGTCTTTAAATTTCAATCGATCTTCGGCTTTATCAATCGCCTCGGGAGTTGCACCAATGAGCTCCACTTTGTATCTTGCTAAAACGCCGTGATGCCATAAATCCAATGCGCAATTTAGCGCTGTTTGACCGCCCATCGTAGGCAAAATTGCATCTGGACGCTCTTTGGCAATTATTTTCTCAACCGTTTGCCAAGTAATGGGTTCAATGTAGGTGACGTCTGCTGTTGCAGGATCCGTCATGATCGTTGCGGGATTGCTGTTTATCAAAATGACTTTGTAGCCCTCCTCGCGCAGAGCTTTACACGCTTGCACGCCAGAGTAATCAAACTCACACGCTTGACCGATGATGATCGGTCCGGCGCCAATGATAAGAATGCTTTTTATATCGGTACGCTTAGGCATTATTTTTTCTCCATCAATTTGATGAAGCGATCGAAGAG
>CAZEAQ010000075.1:0-8275 GCA_964510145.1 uncultured Bordetella sp. | reverse complement strand
ACTTTGGGTATTCCGTTTCAGTGTTTTCTGAGCGTCGGCTCAACTTTTGGGGCGCGGGCCACTCAGTCTCTTGGGTACTGGGTCTGCGTCGCGGGCTCAAAAGGGGCATCGACCTTACCGCGCCTGTCAGTCCGTGATCTAATCTGTGTTAAATCAAGCACTTAGAGCAAAACGCTGGTGAATCACATTATAGGGGCTGTGAACCCCGCTCCCACCCCTTCCGTGAAAACCCTGACTGTCGATGAAGACGCGGCAGGTCAGCGTTTGGACAATTTTTTGATGCGCCACCTCAAGGGCGTTCCCAAGACGCATGTCTATCGAATCATTCGTTCTGGGGAAGTGCGGGTTAACAAAGGCCGCGCTTCTGCGGATCAACGAGTCGAAGTGGGCGATTTAGTTCGTTTACCGCCTGTGAGGATTTCTGCGCAGGTGCAGGCCAAGGCAGATGCCCCAGCTCCAGCCCGTGAATTTCCAGTGTTGATGGAGGACGAAGCCCTCATTGCGATCGATAAGCCAGCAGGCGTTGCGGTCCATGGCGGCAGTGGCGTTAGTTTTGGTGTCATTGAACAGTTGCGTCGCGCAAGGCCCGCCAGCGTCAATCTAGAGCTGGTTCACCGACTGGACCGCGAAACGTCGGGCATTTTGCTGGTGGCCAAAAAGAGAAGTGCGCTCAAAAATTTGCAAGATCAGTTTCGTGATCGTGAGACTGGAAAAACTTACTTGGCTTTGGTGTTGGGTCTGTGGCCCTCTAATAAGAAGGTCATTGACTCACCGCTTTTTAAATACACGGTTGAAAAAGGCGAGGGTGAAGGCGAGCGCCGAGTCAAAGTGGTGGGCAAAGATGACCCTAACGGGATGCGTTCGATCACTTTAGTTCGTGTTTCGCGAGTTGTTGGGCCTTACACCTTGCTGGAGGTGACGATTAAAACTGGGAGAACGCATCAGATTCGTGTCCATCTAGCTAGCCAAGGCCATCCAATTGCGGGTGACGATAAGTATGGAAATTTCGAGCAAAACAAACTTTTACAAAAGTTAGGGCTTAAGCGTATGTTTTTGCATGCTTGGCAGTTAAAGTTTCAGCATCCGCAAAGTGGACGACCTGTTTCTTTACAGGCGCCATTGCCAGCCGATTTGAAAAGTTTTGTAGATGCAATTCAGCCGCCCATCATTCAGCCGCACCTTGACGTTTAACCTTTTGTGAACATGCGCCCTCGTCAGTTCGATTTAATTGCTTTTGATTGGGACGGCACTCTGTTCGATTCCACCCAAATCATTACGCGATGCATCCAAGCCGCAGTGTTGGATGTGGGCGGACAAAAGCCTACCGAACAAGCCGCCTCCTACGTGATTGGTATGGCGTTGTCTTCTGCTTTGGCGCATGCAGCGCCTGATGTGGCTCCAGAAAAATATCCCCTACTGGGCGAGCGTTATCGCTTTCACTACATGAAGCATGCGAACGACATTAGTTTGTTTAAGGGGGTACTTCCTCTTTTGACTGCGCTGCGTGAGCGACATCATTGGCTGGCTGTAGCAACTGGAAAAAGCCGTAGAGGGCTAGATGAAGCGCTTCATTCGTCAGATTTAAAAGGCGTATTTGATGGGTCTAAGACGGCGGATGAAACCGCAGGCAAACCCGACCCACGGATGTTGCATGAGTTGATGAGAGAGTTTGGTGTCGATCCGCAGCGTACGCTCATGATTGGCGACACAACCCACGATTTGCAGATGGCGCTTAACGCTGGTTGCGCGAGTATTGGCGTGAGCTATGGCGCTCATCAGCACAGCGAGTTTGAGTCCCTTAAACCCAAATTTATCGCGCACTCCGTGAAGGAGTTGCACGATTGGCTGATCACTTATGCCTAACTCATCGACCCGCATCGCTTTGTGCAACAGCCCAGACTTGATTGAAGGCGGGCGAGCCGTGCCTTTTGATGTTGTGTATGCCGGACAAACCTGTCGCGCATTTGCGATTCGTTTTGAAGGACAACCACATGCCTATCTCAATCGTTGTACCCATGTGGCGATGGAAATGGACTTTCAGCCAGACCAATTTTTTGATGCAACTGGGCGCTGGTTACTCTGCGCTACGCATGGCGCTGAGTATTCGCCCGATACGGGGGAGTGCGTCGGAGGGCCTTGTCGCGGTGGTTTGGTAAAAATCGAATTAACCGAAACTGATGGCGTGGTGCACTGGCATACTGCTTACAACTTGAAACCTTTTGAATTCTTAAACTAATTTTGAAAAGATTTTCCAATGTCTGAACCTCAATTTTCTGATCAAGGCCCTGAATTGCCGCCTGAAAAACCGAGTCATAAAACGGTGTGGGAGCGTGACACCTTAGAGCGTCTTGCGTTTGCAACATTGGCCGAGCAGCGTGCGATTCGTCGCTGGCGTATATTTTTTAGATCTGCTTGGTTGCTCATCGCGTTGGTTGTCATTTGGACCGGCCTTCATAAAGGCGGCGTGGCTGGTTCAAGCCCAAGCCAGCCGCATACAGCAGTTGTTGCGATCAAGGGCGAAATTGCCGATGGTGCGGACGCGAGTGCCGAATGGATCGTTGCCGCGCTTCGTGCTGCTTTTGAAGATGAGGGATCGCAGGCGGTGGTTTTACAAATTAATTCGCCGGGTGGTAGCCCAGTGCAAGCGGGCATCATCAACGATGAGATTCGCCGATTAAAAGAAAAGCACAAAAAACCAGTTTTTGCCGTTGTTGAGGAATCATGCGCCTCTGCGGCTTATTACATCGCAGTCGCTGCCGATTCTATTTATGTCGATAAGGCCAGCATCGTTGGCAGTATTGGTGTGTTGATGGATGGATTCGGCTTTACTGGGTTAATGGATAAATTGGGCGTCGAGCGCCGTCTGATGACCGCTGGCGTCAACAAAGGTTTTTTGGATCCTTTCAGCCCGCAAACCAAGCATCAAAGAGCATACGCACAAACGTTGCTCGATCAAATTCATCAGCAATTTATTCAAGTGGTGCGTGACGGCAGAGGTAAGCGCTTAAAAGAAACCCCAGAGCTTTTTAGCGGTTTATTTTGGAGTGGTCAGCAAGCCGTTGAACTTGGGCTCGCGGATGGCTTAGGAAACGTGGACTATGTGGCACGAGAAGTGGTTAAGGCCGAAGAGGTGATTGACTACACCCGTCATGAAAACGTAGCAGAGCGTCTGGCTAAGCGCTTTGGGGCTGCTATTGGCGAAGGCGCAGTGCACGCACTGCAGCGCTTGCCCGCCGTTCGTTAGTCCAGAGATAAACGGTTACTTTCCAATCAAAAAAACGGTTGGATCGCCAGAGATTTTTTCTTTACCCAAGCTGCGCCACTCTTGAATGGTGCGGCAATGCGCCTCCATTCGACTCAGCGTTAGGCCACTAACTCGGGCCAATCGGGTATTGCCCTGAAGGCCTTGAATCAAGGAGTCCCATAGAGCTTGATTTCGATAGGGCGTTTCAATCATTAGCTGAGTTTGCCCAAGCTTCAGGGCGATTGTTTCAAGCTCTTTGATGCGCTGCAATTTGAGTGCTTGGTCTTGAGGTACATACCCTACAAAGGCAAAGTTTTGTCCGTTCAATCCGCTCGAAGCCAACGCTAAGGGCAGGCACATCGGCCCTACTAAGGGAACGATGTGAACGCCCATTTCGTGCGCAGTTTTTACAACGGATGAGCCTGGATCGGCTACCGCAGGCATACCTGCTTCACTGACTAGCGCAACGTCATGTCCGCTAAAGGTTGCACTGAGCAACGGCTTGGCATCAAACCCTGCAATGTGATCGCCTTTTTTATGAACTTCTCGGGGGAGTTCGGTGATGATCATTTCTTGAATGGGTTTAGCCAATGGAAAGTGCACATCAACTCGTTTTAAAAACGCACGCGTACTTTTGGCGTTTTCAGTGATCCAGTGCGTTGTTTTTGCTGCGATACGCATGGTCTCTAGTGGCAATACATCGGCAATGGGGGCTTGCATATCGCAGCCGAAGTCCAATGGAGTTGGCACTAAAAACAAAGTGCCATGGGGTGGCGAGTTGGGCGCGTTTTTTTCCATGATGAAGAGTTCAGCTCAGGTTTGAATGAAGCAATTCAACACCTGCTTCGCGAAGCAATTGTGTTGTTCTGATGAGAGGGAGTCCGATCAGGGCGGTGGGATCGTCGCTTTCAATCGCATCGAGAAGCGCGATACCAAGCCCTTCGCTTTTAGCGCTGCCAGCGCAGTCATAGGGTTTTTCAGCCAACAAATAATTTTGAATCTCATCGTCACTTAAATCGCGAAAACGAACTCGTATTTGGGCCAAAGATACTTTTTCAAAGTGCCGCTCCACGCAAACAACGGCAACAGCTGTTTGAAAAATTACAGTTTGCCCGCGCATTACCTTTAGCTGCTGAACGGCGCGATCGTGATTTCCAGGTTTCCCAAGCGGCGTGCCATTGAGGTCGGCCACTTGATCGGACCCAATCACCACAGCATTAGGGTGTTTTTGTGCCACAGCTTTGGCTTTGGCAAGAGCTAGTCGGCACGCCAGATCATCGGGTTTTTCTTGGGGCAAAGGCGTCTCATCTACCTCTGGGCTGATAACCTCAAAGGGCAGGCGAAGCCTAGACAATAACTCGCGTCGGTAGGGCGAGGTGGATCCCAAAATAAGCGTGTGTTGATGTGCGGTCATATCCATAGGATTCTCTTACACTGCTGCGCATGACAAAAACTACAAGTCCTCACAGGATGGATGTCAAAGCATTTGCCAAGTCTCAAAAGCTTTTGACTGGGGAAACACCACTGGTCGAGTTTGAGCGACTTCGTCAAGACTGTTGCGGGGAAGTCGCTGGGGCGGTCTCTTGGTCCGCACAAGGCGCAATACAACCTGACTCTGCCGGAAAGGACGCTGTTTGGTTGCACTTAGAAGTCAAAGCCAAAGTGCCATTGGCTTGTCAGCGCTGCCTTCATCCTGTAGGCGTGGACTTATGGGTTGAGCAAGATTTTCGATTTGTGGCTGATGAAGCTACGGCATTGGCACAAGATGATGAGTCAGAAGAAGATTTGCTCGTTTTAGAGGAGAGTTTTGATTTGTTGTCCTTGATTGAGGATGAACTTTTGATGAGTCTCCCGTTAGTGCCCATGCATCCGACGTGCTTAAGTGAGCATGTGCCAACTTCATCAAATGAAGCGGATTCCTTGGGTGTGAAGCCAAATCCTTTTGCAGTTTTAGCATCTCTCAAAACTCAAAAGCATTGAGTTTGAGCGAGTTAGGCTATAATCGCAGGCTTCGTGCCACGCAGACTTAGGTTGGTTTGTGGCCCAATGATTAACAATTTTTAAGTCCAGGAGCCAATCATGGCTGTCCAGCAAAACAAAAAATCTCCTTCTAAACGCGGCATGCACAATTCGCATGCGGCTCTGACTGCCCCAGGTACTGCCGTGGAGCCGACAACGGGCGAAGTTCATTTGCGTCACCACATCAGCCCAAACGGTTTCTATCGTGGCCGCAAAGTTTTAAAGACTAAAACAGAAGCTTAAGTATTCTGTAATCAATTAGCCCGTGGCTCTGTAAGCGCCTCGGGCTTTTGTTTTTTTACGAGAACAAATCTGCATGATCACTCTCGCTGTGGACTGCATGGGTGGCGATCACGGACCCCGTGTGACGTTAGCCGCTTGCCATCGTTTTCTTGAGACGCATGAGCATGCTCAACTTTTGCTGGTGGGTTTGCCGGAACCACTAGCCAGTTTTTCTCATCCGCGTGCCCAAATCGTCGCTGCTACCGAAGTCGTTCAAATGGACGACCCCATTGAGGTTGCGTTGCGACGTAAAAAAGACTCTTCCATGCGCGTCGCCATTGAGCAAGTCAAAAATGGTTCTGCGCAGGCTGCAGTCTCTGCGGGTAACACCGGAGCCTTGATGGCTATTGCGCGTTACTTGCTTAAGACGATCGATGGAATTGATCGTCCCGCAATTGCAGGGCGCATGCCAGATTTCAAAGGTGGTGGAACCACCATGCTGGATTTGGGCGCTAACGTGGATTGCACCCCAGAGCACTTGCTTCAGTTTGCGGTGATGGGATCTGCGCTTGTTTCAGTTTTAGACAATATTGAAAGCCCAACCGTTGGGCTGCTTAATATTGGAGAAGAAGATATTAAAGGCAATGAAAATATCAAAAAAACGGGCGATTTGTTGCGATCTGCAGCTAACTCCGGCGATTTGAATTTTTATGGCAATGTTGAAGGTCATGATATTTACCAAGGAACTGTCAATTTAATTGTTTGCGATGGTTTTGTGGGGAATGTGGCTCTTAAGGCCAGTGAAGGCTTGGCTCACAAGATCAGTGAAACGCTTAAAAGCTCATTTACCCGCAATATCTTCACTAAATTAGCGGCTATCTTTGCTTATCCTGTTTTATCTGACTTTAAAAATCAAGTTGACCATCGCCGCTACAACGGCGCTGCGCTCTTAGGTCTTAACGGTATTGTTTTCAAGAGCCACGGTTCTGCGGACGATGTAGCCTTTGGTACTGCTTTGAACCGGGCGTATGATGCGGCCCACCATAACTTGCTCGAACGTGTGCGCTCTCGCATTGCCCATGCCGCTCCATTGTTAGCCCTGGGTCAATCGAATGGTGCCTCGGCCTGAGCCACCTGATTAATGACCGTTTTTTCTCGAATCACTGGCACCGGAAGTTTTCTCCCCCCGCGCCGGTTGACCAACGCAGATTTGGTCGCTGAACTTGCCGAAAAAGGCGTTGAAACCTCAGATGAATGGATAGTGGAGCGAACTGGTATTCGTTCTCGTCATTTCGCTGCGCCTAATGTGGGTAGCAGCGATCTCGGATTCGAAGCTGCTAAACAAGCTCTTGATGCAGCTGGTTGTCGGCCTCAAGACATCGACTTGATTATTGTGGCGACATCAAGTCCTGACATGGTCTTTCCCTCGACGGCTTGCATCTTGCAACACAAATTGGCTCAACTAGATGCAGAAGCAGCCGGCATTGCTGGCGCCCCGGCGTTTGATGTGCAAGCGGTTTGCAGTGGTTTTATATATGCCTTAAGCGTTGCAGATGCCATGATTCGTGCGGGTTCTGCCAAGCGTGCGCTTGTGGTGGGCGCTGAAGTTTTCTCTCGTTTGCTGGACTTTCAAGACCGCACAACCTGCGTGCTGTTCGGAGATGGTGCTGGCGCAGTGGTGCTGGAAGCTTCGGAGACACCCGGAATTTTGGCGACTGATATTCATGCCGATGGCAAACATGTGGGCATTTTGTGTGTCCCTGGGCATGTGCGCAATGGCCACATCTTGGGCGACCCTGTCTTGAAAATGGATGGCCAAGCTGTTTTTAAATTAGCGGTGGGCTTGTTAGAGGGCGCTGCGCGAACTGTTCTGAACAAAGCGGGTCTTCAAGAATCAGATATTGATTGGCTTATTCCCCATCAAGCCAATATCCGCATTATTCAGAGCACCGCTAAAAAGCTGAAGTTGTCAATGGATAAGGTGGTGCTCACTGTTCATGAGCACGGAAATACGTCAGCCGCCTCTATTCCATTGGCACTTGACCAAGCTGTTCGGCACGGTCAAGTTAAAAAAGGTCAAACTCTGATGCTTGAAGGTGTGGGCGGCGGCTTTACATGGGGTGCTGTTCTGCTGAAGTTGTAAGGTTATGCCAGCGGTTGGTGTGACAAACTTTTTGTAATCGTTATGAAACCATTTGCATTTGTATTTCCGGGGCAAGGCTCTCAATCAGTCGGAATGTTGGACGCTTGGGGTGATCATCCTGTGGTTGCTACCGCTCTGGCTGAGGCTTCTGACGCCATGGGTGAAGACATTGCCAAGCTCATACACGAAGGCCCGAAAGAAGCGTTGGCGCTGACAACCAACACCCAGCCAGTGATGTTGGTCGCGGCTGTTGCTGCCTATCGCGTCTGGTTGGCTGAGGGTGGCGCTCTGCCAAGCGTGGTAGCGGGTCATTCTTTGGGTGAGTATTCGGCTTTGGTTGCTTCAGGTGTGCTGACATTGGCCCAAGCCGCGCCTTTGGTTCGTTTTCGCGCTCAGGCCATGCAAGAGGCTGTGCCGGTCGGCACAGGCGCGATGGCTGCAATTTTGGGTTTGACTGCCGAGCAAGTAATTGCGGGTTGTGCGGAGGCGCAAGCAACGTTTGCAGCTAATTCTGTTGAAGTTGTAGAGGCGGTCAACTTCAATGATCCCGGTCAAACCGTGATTGCAGGCAGCAAAGCTGCGGTTGACAAGGCTTGTGAAGTTCTCAAGGCGGGGGGGGCAAAGCGTGCGCTGCCTCTGCCTGTGTC
>CAZEAQ010000074.1:0-8354 GCA_964510145.1 uncultured Bordetella sp. | reverse complement strand
CGAGTGCGAAACGTTCGTCGTTTGCAGTTAGTTTTTTTCTGCTGTTTTACGAGGTGACAGAACCTCGACATGCCCTGCTACGCGTCCGAACCCATGTCGAAACCAGTGCAGCCCCAAGGCACCTATTTTAGGTCAAGGCTGATTTTTTCAATAGCCTTAAACCACAAATAACAATTTTTAGAGTCAAGTTAACAACAATCGCATGGCTGGCAACACTCTGCGAGGGTACTTAAGGCTTGGCTAACATTAAAACCAGGCTGAATAAAGCTGATTCCCCTTTCGGCCAATAGTTTTAATGAACTCGGCACACAATTAATTAGTTTTTCAATAACCTTCATGCATCCTCTTATTAACGCCCTCGGATTTCAATCAGCTTGGTGGGCTTGTATTGCCGGCGTCGGGCACGGACTCGAGTTGCCAGCGCTGGCATATTGCAGCTTGCTGGCTTGCCTACATCTCGCTTTTACAAAAACTCGTCGGCAAGAAGTTTTGTTGGCGGCCATTTCAGTACTTGCAGGCTTAGCCATTGACTCAATGCTTCAAGCGTTAGGGTTTATTAATTTTTACGGGTGGTCACTTGTGGGGCTAAGTCCATTTTGGCTTTGGGCACTTTGGTTGCTGTTTGCAATGACTTTAAATTCATCGCTGGCTTTTTTACAAAACACGCCTTGGGTGATGTCCGCAATTTTGGGCGCTCTATTTGGTCCGCTCACCTACTACGCAGGCGCTCAGTTGGGCGCAGCTGCGTTTGATGCGTCTGTAATTAATTTTCTAGCACTGGCGCTTACTTGGATGTGCGCAATGCCTGCGCTTGTTTTAATAGCCAAGAAACTCTATTCACATGAAAGGTTTTGAAATGATGAAACGTCGAACACTTCTACTTAGCAGCGTTGCCAGCACCGCAGGAGTTTTAGCCTTAACTGGATGTGCAAGCCCTACGGTAGATGACTACGCCACAGAAAAACCCGAGCTAAATTTAAGAACCTACTTCAATGGCGTGATCGACGCATGGGGAATCTTTACAAACCGCAACGGCAAAGTCGTCAAACGTTTCACGGTTGAAATGAAATGCCAATGGCAAAACGACCAAGGCTTGTTGGACGAAGATTTTGTCTACTCCGACGGCACCAAAGAAAAAAGAATTTGGAAACTCACCGACCAAGGCAATGGCCAATTTACAGGCACCGCAGGCGATGTTGTGGGCACTGCAAACGGTCAAGTAAAGGGCAACGCATTCAACTGGCGCTACACCCTTGCGCTTCCTGTGGATGGCTCGATTCTCAATGTAGAGATGGATGACTGGATGTACCTAATGAATGATCGCGTCATGCTCAATAAAGCACGCATGACAAAACTAGGTGTTCATTTAGGTGATGTCACGCTTTCATTCACCCGAAGAGCTTAAGTGCGCGGTCAGCACGCATGAAAAAACCAATCAGAAATTTAGTTTTAGTCCTCGGCGATCAACTCGACGAAACGTCCTCCGCACTGACCGACTTCGATCCTGCGCTTGATGTCATTTGGATGGCAGAGGTGCTAGAAGAGTCGACGCACATTGCATCGTCCAAACAAAGAACGACTGTTTTTTTGAGCGCTATGCGCCACTTTGCAGAAGCCTTGCGCCAGAAAAAATGGCGCGTGATGTACAGCGAACTAGATGCGCCTGAAAACACAGGCACATTAGCGGGCGAGCTAGGCAAAGCGATTCAACAAACACAACCCGCACGACTGGTGATGACGGCCCCAGGCGAATGGCGGGTGCTCCAGAGCCTTCGAGCTGTTGCACATCAACAGTCATTGCCGCTAGACATTCGAGACGACACACATTTTTTTAGCACTGTTCGCGAATTTTCTGAACACGCTGCAAAGCGTAAACAGCTAAGACTTGAGTTTTTCTATCGCGAACTGCGTCAAAAAACAGGCATCTTGATGGATGGCAAAAATCCAATCGGCGGCCAGTGGAATTTCGATGCCGACAATCGAAATAGTTTTGGCAAAAAAGGCCCGGGTCTTTTACCCGCCCCTTGCAGATTCGAGCCTGACGACATCACGCAAAAAGTGATGACATTGGTCAACCAAAAACTTGCGCATCTTCCCGGCTACTTGCAAACGTTTGGGTGGCCCGTAACACGCAAACAAGCACTCCAAGCATTAGAAGAATTCATCACCCATCGGCTGCCCAGTTTTGGTATCTACCAAGACGCCATGTGGGAAGGCGAGGTTTGGCTTTACCACTCTCATTTATCGTGCGCTTTAAATTTGAAATTATTAAACCCAAGAGAGGTTGTGTCTGCGGCTGAAAAAGCTTTTATGGATGGTCATGCGCCCATTGAAGCGGTGGAGGGCTTTATTCGCCAAATATTAGGTTGGCGCGAATACGTTCGCGGTATTTATTGGACACAAATGCCCGAGTACCTTGAACTCAACGCCCTGAAAGCAAACACGCCTTTACCTAACTTTTTTTGGACTGCAGAAACCGACATGGCCTGCTTGCGTGATGCCATTCATCAAACTCTGACGCATGGGTACGCGCATCACATTCAACGGCTGATGGTGACGGGGCTTTACGCACTAATGCTTGGCGTAAGTCCCAAAGAAATACACGCTTGGTATTTGGGCGTGTATGTCGATGCTGTGGAATGGGTAGAGCTACCCAACACGTTGGGCATGAGCCAATTTGCCGATGGCGGACTCATGGCCAGCAAGCCCTACGTTGCCAGCGGTAAATACATTGACCGAATGAGCAACCATTGCAAGGGTTGCAAATACAACCCTGCTGAATCAACGGGTGAAACGGCTTGTCCTTTCACCACTCTTTACTGGGACTTTTTAAATCAACACGCGGATAGCCTAGCTAAAAATCCGCGAATGCTGATGCAACTAAAGAACTTGAATCGTCTGTCTAGCGAAGAAAAAACTGCCATCTCAAACCAAGCGCAAAAACACCGTCAAACTTTGCGGCGAGTCTGAACGGCTTTTGCCAAATTGGCCAACACCGGAACAGTTTGCTCAAAGCTAATGCAGGCATCCGTAATCGAGACGCCATAGGACAGCGCTTGGCCCTCTTTTAAATCTTGACGACCTTCGTGCAAATGGCTCTCGATCATCAAACCCATAATGCGTCGATCGCCAGCCGCAACTTGTACAGCCACATCGTTTGCCACTTCAATCTGTTTGGCGTGCTGTTTACTGCTGTTCGCATGCGAAACGTCCACCATGACTTGCGGTTTAACACCTGATTTTTCTAGCACCTTGCAGGCCGCATCAATATCAGAAGCCGAATAGTTGGGGGCGCTACCTCCGCGCAAAATAATGTGAACATCTTCATTGCCTCGGGTTTCAAAAATAGCGGCTTGCCCCATTTTGGTCATTCCCATAAATGCGTGCGCTGCTTTAGAAGCCACCACCGCATCGGCTGCCACTTTGACGCCACCGTCCGTTCCATTTTTAAAACCAACTGGACACGACAAACCACTGGCAAGTTGGCGATGGCTTTGGCTTTCGGTTGTTCTCGCACCAATGGCGCCCCAAGTGACAAGGTCGCTAATAAATTGCGGGCTCAATAAATCTAAAAATTCCGTAGCTACCGGTAAGCCTAAGTCAATGATGTCGAGCAAGAGCTTGCGTGCCATCGACAAACCTTGGTTCATGGCAAAACTACCATCCAAATGGGGATCGTTGATATACCCTTTCCAGCCCACCGTGGTTCTTGGTTTTTCAAAGTAAACACGCATCACGATTTGTAAATCTTGTGCATGTTTATCGGCCTCTACCTTCAAGAGTTTTGCGTAAGCAATGGCTTGGTCGTGGTCATGAATAGAACACGGTCCAACGACCACCACCAACCTGTCGTCTCTTCCCTGAAGCACGTTCGAAATATCTAATCTAGAGCGTTCGACCAATGACAAATGTTCTGACGAAGCAGGCCACTGCTCTTCCAGTAAAGCGGGCGTCATGAGGGGGCGCACCATCGAGATGCGGGTATCGTCAATGCGAGTTTTGTCGTGTGTTGATAACATGAGAAATAACAGAACTTAAATAGTAAGTCCTTAGTTTAATGTGCGTCTCAATGCGCACACGACCGAGGGCAAAAGTGCAAAGACAAAAATAATGAAAATTGATTTCGACGGCATACAAGCATTCGTGGTCACGGCCGAGCTGGGCGGCTTTAGCAAGGCAGCCGATCATCTGCACATCACGCAAACCGCTTTAACCCGTCGCGTGCAAAAACTTGAAACTTACCTAGGCTTAAAACTGCTTGATCGCACCACGCGTCGGGTTGAGATAACCGCTGTAGGACGCGAATTTTTGCCGCAAGCACGCGCCATCGTGAATGAAATGACCTCTGCAGTGGGACGTTTAAAAGACATGTCGCAGCATGCCAAAGGTAACTTTACTTTGGCCTGCGTACCGAGCATGGCTGCACACATGCTTCCCCAACTCATTCGTCAATACTCAGACTTGTGTCCTGGAAATCGCATTCGACTTTTAGATGCTGCCTCCTACGAAGTGCGCCAAGCCGTTCTTAACCACCAAGCAGAAATTGGAATTGCCGTCAACGGTGAGGCGCATCCCGACTTAATCGAAACCCCCTTGTTTGATGACCCGCTCGTATTTATTTGCCGTGACACACATCCACTGCACGGCAAACCATCGGTGACATGGGCAGACATGCGTGATGCCGACTTAATTGTGGTGAGTAACTTCATGGCGACACGCGTATTTATGGACTACCAACTCGCCAAGCATGGTATTCGTCTGAACGGCAACTACGAAGTTCAGCACCATGCAACGGCGATTAATTTAGTGGCGGCGGGCGTGGGCTGCGCCATTCTTCCCTCCTCCACGTTGGCAGAGGGAGATCGAACGCATGTAAAAAAAATAACTTTGACCCATCCGATTGTGAAAAGAAAAGTGGCGTTGCTTCGGCATAAAAACTCTAGTCTGTCGCCGGCTGCTCAAGCGTTTTTTGAGCTGATTCAAAAAGAACACCTCAAGTCTCCCAAAGCCAGCTCTCGATTAATGCGTAAAACGAAATAATGAGAGCCAATATTTCACTTGTCAGCATCTATTTTTGCTTCGACACTAAGAGATATGGCAATTTCAGATATAGCACCCCAACCTGATGTTTTGGTCATAGGTGGCGGTAATGCTGCGTTGTGCGCGGCGCTCATGGCAGCCGAAGCAGGCGCCTCAGTTCTCATGCTTGAAGCCGCACCGCGTGAGTGGCGTGGTGGCAATTCGGGCCACACACGCAACTTGCGTTGCATGCACGACGCCCCTCAAGACGTTTTGGTAGACGCCTACCCAGAAGAAGAGTATTGGCAAGACTTGCTCAAAGTAACGGGTGGCATGACCAATGAAAAGTTAGCCCGTTTAGTCATCCGGGCGTCATCCACTTGCCGCGACTGGATGCGCCGGCATGGCGTGCACTTTCAGCCACCTCTCTCTGGCGCATTGCACGTAGCACGCACCAATGCATTTTTTATGGGGGGCGGCAAAGCTTTGGTCAACGCTTACTACCGCAGCGCAGAGAAACTTGGCGTCCAAATTCGCTACAACGCGCCCGTCAGTCGACTCGAAATTCAAAACGAACAGTTCATGGCCGCTTACGTTGGCGATGAACGTATCACCGCCAAAACTTGCGTCTTAGCTGCGGGTGGCTTCGAGTCGAACCGCGATTGGTTGCGCGAAGCATGGGGGCAAAACGATCAAGGCGAATGGCCTGCCGATAATTTTTTAATCCGAGGCACGCAATACAACCAAGGCGTTTTGCTCAAGCACATGATTGAACAAGGCGCTGACAGCATTGGTGACCCAACACAAGCGCACATGGTGGCTATCGACGCCAGAGCGCCACTGTATGACGGCGGTATTTGCACCCGAATCGACTGCGTATCTTTGGGTGTTGTCGTGAATAAAAACGGGCAACGTTTCTACGATGAAGGCGAAGATTTTTGGCCCAAGCGCTACGCCATTTGGGGGCGCTTGGTGGCGCAGCAACCCAACCAAATTGGCTACTCCATCATCGATGCGAAAGCGATTGGCCGTTTTATGCCGCCCGTTTTTCCGGGCGTACAGGCCAACACGCTACCCGAACTCGCAGAAAAACTCGGCTTGCCAGTTGATACGTTTATGCAAACCCTCAACGACTACAACCAAGCCTGTCGCGTTGGCACCTTCGATCACACGCGCCTAGACGACTGCCACACACAAGGCGTGAGTCCCGCGAAAACACACTGGGCTCGCCCCATCGACATTGGCCCCTTTTATGGCTATGCATTGCGCCCGGGCATTACGTTCACCTACCTCGGTCTTAAAACGGATGAAACAGCGGCTGTTCGTTTTAACGATAAGCCCAGTGAAAACCTTTTTGTAGCGGGAGAAATGATGTCTGGCAACGTTTTAGGCAAGGGCTACACCGCCGGTGTGGGCATGTCTATTGGCACAGCATTTGGTCGTATCGCAGGCACTCTTGCAGCAAAAGCTGCCCTTTCATCACAAGGAGCGCATCATGCAAACGCTTGAAGCGCTGACTCGCGAAGCACAAGCTTTGGCCAATGGCGAAGTCGTGCTCACAGAGTCTGAAACAGAAGTGGCGAGACAACTTCAAATTTGTAACGCATGCCGATACTGCGAAGGTTTTTGCGCCATGTTTCCCGCCATGACAAGGCGCCTTAAATTCGATAAAGCAGACATTCACTATTTGGCAAATTTATGTCACAACTGTGGCGCGTGCTTGCACGCATGTCAGTATGCCCCGCCGCATGAGTTCGCCGTCAATGTGCCGCAATCGATGGCTCAGGTTAGAGGTCAGACTTATGTTGACTATGCGTGGCCAAACGCCTTAGGCGTTTTATACAAGCGCAATGGGCTAACCTTGTCGCTAGCACTTGCTGCTGGGTTTGTATTGTTTTTACTTTTAACTTTACAAATGAACGGCACGCTCTGGACTAGCGATGTGAAAGGAAATTTTTACAGTATCTTTCCGCACAACTTATTGGTTAGCTTATTCGCACCTGTATTTCTATTTTCTGCATTAGCACTCAGCCTAGGGGTTAGGCGCTTTTGGAGAGACATCACCCCCGTTACAAGCGGGGCTGCCCTATCGACGCCTGCAGCAACAGAAGCAACAAACGCAGTGCTGCGTTTGAAATATTTAGATGGCGGACACGGCGAGGGTTGCAACAACGAAGACGACGCATTCACCCTCACTAGACGCAGAGCACATCACCTCACGTTTTACGGCTTTATGCTGTGCTTTGCGGCAACTAGTTTGGCCACCATTTATCACTATGCCCTAGGTTGGACTGCACCCTATGACTTACCCAGTCTGCCAAAGTTACTCGGTGTCATTGGCGGCGTTAGCCTACTTACTGGAACTGCTGGACTTTTTAAACTCAATTTACAGCGCCATCCTTTGCATGGCGATGCACAACAAAAAACAATGGACTTAGGTTTCATTGCACTCTTATTCTTTACCAGCTTGAGCGGGCTTGCCTTGTGGTTAGGTCGAGACAGCAGTGCTTTGCCAGCGCTATTGGCATTTCATCTGGGTATCGTGATGGCGTTGTTCGCCACGCTGCCGTATGGAAAATTTGCGCACGGAATTTTTAGAACAGCCTCTCTTCTGCGCGATGCGGTCGAGAAAAGACAACCGAATCCCATCGGCTTAGGGAGTGACTAATGATGAAAGGAACAACGATGAAAAAACGTAATTTTCTTAGCACCTGCACGGCGCTAGCAATAGGACTGATGGCATTCAATACGCATGCACAAGAGTTTCCGCCCAAGAAAAGCATCACCATGGTGGTTGGTTTCGCAGCTGGTGGCGCGGCAGACACTGCTGCTCGCATCATTGCAAAAAAATTAGGCGAAAACATTGGCGCCTCAGTCGTTGTGGACAACAAGGGCGGTGCGGGTGGAAACATTGCGCATCAGTTTGCAGCCAATGGCCCCACCGACGGCAGCACGATTTTGTTTGGTTCTGTCGGCCCACTCACCATTGCGCCGCACATGATGAAGTTGCCATACGACCCAGTAAAAGACCTCTCCCCTATCACCATGGGGGTGAACTTTCCAAACGTATTGGTTGTGCATTCAGGAACGGGCATCAAAACATTTGCCGAATACATTGCTTACGCGAAAAAGAATCCTAAAAAACTAGATTACGCCTCTACTGGCCCTGGCTCTGCTTCGCACTTAGCCGGTGAACTGCTAGACGATATGGCTGGCATTGATACGGTTCATGTTCCCTATAAAGGCGGCGCTCCTGCGCTACAAGATTTATTGGGCGGACGCGTAGCCGCGTACTTCTCGACCTATTCAACTTCGCAGGCACATATAGAAACCGG
>CAZEAQ010000073.1:0-8387 GCA_964510145.1 uncultured Bordetella sp. | reverse complement strand
CACAGGTCACTTCTACACGACCAGCAAAAACAAGAAAACAATGCCCGAGAAAATGACGATCATGAAGTTTGATCCCAAAGCTCGCAAGCACGTTGAGTACAAGGAAACCAAACTGAAGTAATTCAGTCTGACCCAATAAAAAACCCGCTATCGCAAGACAGCGGGTTTTTTATTTGCTTAATTTTGTTTACACACGCGCAGCACGCAAGTGCATCGAAAACTCTTGCAAAGCAGCAATACCGCTGGCCTCGGCGCGCTTGCACCAAGACTGCAAATCACTGGCTAGTTGTTCGCGACTCTCGTGCGTATTGAGCCACAACTGACGCAGCTCTTCGCGCATCTTCACCATGGTGTCAACGTGGGGCAATGCAGCCCTTGCTTGCGCAAGTTGGTCTAGCACCTTGGCAGGAATTTTTTCGGAGTCGCGGTGCATCCAATTTTTAGCCGTCTTCAAAATTGATTCCGCTGGCAATGTGGGTAACGATGCAATTTCTTGCTTCATCGCCAGACGTAATTGATTTGCGTAATTGGCCATCACTTCGTAACGATTGGCAATGAGCGCTTCCAATGTCTTTTCATCAGCAACGGGTTTGATGTCACCAAAAGCCAGCTTAGGCGGTGTCTTTTTAACCGTGGCTAAACCGCAAGTTTCAAGAACACGGATGTACAACCAACCCAAGTCGAACTCATAGGGCTTAACCGACAACTTGGCTGAGGTGGGGTAAGTGTGATGGTTGTTGTGCAACTCTTCGCCGCCGATGATGATTCCCCAAGGAGAAACATTGGTGCTGGCGTCAGGCGCCTCAAAATTGCGATAGCCCCAAAAGTGCCCTGCACCGTTAATGATGCCGGCGGCGGTGATGGGAATCCACATCATTTGAACTGCCCAAACCGTCAATCCAAGAGCGCCGAATAAAGCCAAATCGACGATCAGCATGACGGCAACGCCTTGCCAAGAGTAGCGACTGTAGACGTTGCGCTCAATCCAGTCATCTGGTGTTCCGTGACCGAATCGTGCGAGCGTGTCTAAATTTTTTGACTCTTTGCGATACAACTCAGCGCCCGTGAACAACACGGTCTTGATGCCATGGACGTGCGGGCTGTGTGGGTCTTCTGCTTGTTCACATTTCGCATGATGCTTGCGATGAATGGCAGTCCATTCTTTGGTGACTTGCCCCGTCGTCAACCAAAGCCAAAAGCGAAAGAAGTGCGCAGGAATTGGATGCAAATCCAAAGCGCGATGTGCCGAATGACGATGCAAATAAATAGTCACACTTGCAATGGTGATGTGCGTGAGAACCAAAGTCACCGCCAACACCTGCCAACCAGAAAAATTCAACAAGCCATTGCTAAGCCAGTTCAACATTGCATCAAGCCAAGCCCAATTGGGTAACAACATGTATTTCTTTCAGTTCAAAAAATATTTGGCAATTTTAGTGATTCAGTCACTATTTTGCGACCCAAATAGCGGCAAAAAAACCATCTGTTGCATGCAAGTGTGGCCATAAACGCAAATAAAGGCCGTCTGTCGTACACAAATCATCCGCATGGGGCACTTTTAGGGCCGATAACGTTTGAGACACGGACAAGGGTTCAAAGTTCGGATGGCTAGCACTAAATGCTTGTGCGATGGCTTCGTTCTCTTGAGGCAACACGCTGCAAGTGGCATAAACAAGGCGTCCGCCGGGTTTTACCAAGCGTGCTGCACTCGCCAAAATAGCCGTTTGCTTGGCCGTTAATTCCTCAATCGCTTTGGGCGACTGCCGCCACTTCAGGTCTGGGTTGCGACGCAAGGTGCCCAAACCTGAGCAAGGCGCATCAACCAACACGCGGTCAATCTTGCCGCTCAAGCGTTTGATGCGATCGTCTCTTTCGTGCGCAATAGCAGCGGGATGCACGTTTGACAATTTGCTACGCGCCAAACGGGGTTTCAACGCCTCCAAGCGATGCGCCGATGTATCGAACGCATACAAACGGCCAGTGCTTCGCATCGCTGCACCAATTGCTAAGGTTTTCCCACCAGCACCCGCGCAAAAGTCAACCACCATTTCGCCACGCTTAGCATCGAGCAACAAAGCCAGTAACTGCGAGCCTTCGTCTTGCACTTCAATGGCGCCGCGTGCAAAGGCATCGAGCGGTGACAACGCTGGCTTCCCTTCAATACGCAAGCCCATGGGGGAATAAGGCGTTTCTTTTGCGGGGATACCCGCCAACTTCAACTCGTGCAACACATCTGCGCGCTTGTCGGTGAACGTGTTGACGCGTAAATCGAGGGGAGCGCCGCCATTTAATCGCTCAACCAAGGGCCAAAATCCGCTGCCGACTTGCGCCTTTAAAGGCTCAACCAACCACTCGGGCATGTTGTGCCGATGGCGTTCCATCAAATCTGCCGGATTGACAGCTTCACACGCCTCCAGCCATCCGGCCTCTTGTTTGTTGAGCGCCCCCATCAAAAAGTCGAGCGGGTCGTTGCTCGAGCGCGAGTGTCGTTTGGCTGTCGATTGGGAAGCATTGGCCCCGACAGGGGCTTGATCTTTCAAGTGTTGTGCAAACCCCAAAATCGCCAATCGACGTTCTTTTGGGCCAGAACCAGAGGGCGCAAAGTGATCGAAGCGCAATTTGTTGCGCAACACGTTGTAAACCGTCTCTGCCAAAGCAGCACGTTCACGCGGGCCAAAAGCATAGGTTTTACGGTAATCACGAAAGAACTTAGACACCACGGCGTCTGCCGGATGTTCAAATTTAAGGGTCAGGCGAACAAGCTCGGTACAAGCTTCTAACAAGGCTTTAGGATGCATAGCCTGTATTGTCCCATCCCATGAACGACCAAGACTTACCCCCACTCATCGAAACGCCCATCGGGTTTTACCGCCACTACAAAGGCGGGCTTTACGAGGTGATCGGAACTGTGCGTCACAGCGAAACGCTGGAGCCCATGACGCTTTACCGCGCCTTGTATGGAGAGCACGGTCTTTGGGTGAGGCCGGCCGCCATGTTTACCGAAGAAGTCACGATAGAGGGTGTGCGCCAACCACGGTTTAAGAAAACCGCAGAGGCTGCCAGCCCTTCAGCCAGCGATTAAGCGAACACGCCAGCGCTGTCTTGCATGTGCTCGGAGACTTGCCCTAAGTGATGCAAGGTATCGCCAAAGGTCATTTCAAGCTGCGTGAGTTTTTTGAAATAGTGACTCACGATGTATTCGTCTGTCACGCCAATACCCCCATGCAACTGAACCGCTTGCTGGCCGACAAAACGCATCGACACACCCAGCTGATATTTAGCCCGGCTCATTGCACGACGTCTTTCGTCCGCCGGTGAGTTGAGTTTCAGCGAGGCGTAGTAGCTCATCGAACGCGCCAATTCAAGTTGCATCTTCATGTCCGCCACACGGTGGCGCAAGGCTTGAAATGTGGCAATGGCGACACCAAACTGCTTGCGCGTGTTCATGTAGTCAACGGTGATGGCAAGTGTTTGATCCATCACGCCAACGGCCTCCGCACACACCGCCGCAACTCCGATATCAAGGGCATGCTCAAGCGCGTCTTGCCCGTGCAAGGTCAGCAATTGCGCGGGGGCTTTGTTCAACGAAAGCTCTGCTGCGCGGCTACCGTCTTGCGTGACGTAACCTTTGACAGACACACCCGCCGTTTCTTTTTGATCGGTGTGACGGGCGACAACAAATAGCGCCAGCTGACCATTGGCCATTGCAGGCACCCAAAACGCATCTGCCTGATCGCCAGCGGGCACCAACGATTTAGCCCCCGTCAATTCCCAATGATCACCTTGCTTCACAGCCTGCGTTTTACAAACCTTCGCGCTGTAGCGTGACTGACGTTCTTGATGCGCAAGCACACACAAAGCTTCGCCCGAGGCAAGCTTGTCCGACCACTGCTTTTGCACGCTAGCCTCAGCGTAATGCGAGAGCAAAGCGCCTGAAATCAGCGCATGCGCGAGCGGCTCTAACACGATACCGCGCCCCAACTCCTCCATCACCACCATGCCCTCTACCGGCCCCATGTTGAGGCCACCTAGGTCTTCAGAAAGGTACAGCCCGCCGAGACCTAACTCCGCCAACTCTTGATAGGCCTCCCGAGAAAAACCACCTTCGCTCACGATGCTGCGGCGTCGCTCGAAACCGTAGCCTTTTTCGACCCATTTGCGAACGGCGTCGCGCAATTGCTCTTGTTCGTCAGAAAAATTGAAGTCCATTTTTATTCCTTATCCCAACACCACTTGAGCCACGATATTGCGCTGCACTTCGTTTGAACCACCATAAATCGTGGTCTTGCGCATATTGAAATACGCTGAGGCCAAGGGCGCGTTATGAACTGCGCCACCGAGCCACAAACTGCCCAGCGTCGGATCGACTTGATAACCCGCCTCCATCGCCTCTTCCACAAATGGCAAGCTTGCAGGGCCTGCGGCCAACATCATTAGTTCAGCGTAACGCTGTTGAATTTCGCTGCCTTTAATTTTTAATAGACCCGCAATATCCAAAGTTTGTTTGCCCGACTTTTCAGCGGACAGTACGCGCAACACCAACATTTCCAGAGCCACGATATCGACCTCGAGTTTGGCAATCTCGTCTCTGAACCGCAGCGCCTCCGCTCCGCCGGTGGCGGGGTCGTAAACGCCCTCAGCTTTGGCAATGCGCTTGAGTCGCTCTAGCTCGCGTTTAGCGCGGTTGACATCTGCAATATTGGTGCGCTCGTGCGCCAGCAAATGCTTGGCGTAAGTCCAGCCTTTGTTCTCTTCACCAATCAAGTTTTCAGCCGGCACCTCCACGTTGTCAAACCACACCTCATTCACTTCACACTCGCCGTCGAGAAGTTTGATGGGGCGAACTGTGACACCCGGTGACTTCATGTCGATCAACAAAAACGAAATGCCCGTCTGCGGTTTGCCTTCGTTACTGGTGCGCACTAAGCAAAAAATCCACTCGCCGTATTGGCCCAATGTGGTCCATGTTTTCTGCCCGTTGACGATGTATTTGTTCCCCACTCGCTCGGCGCGGGTCTTGACCGACGCCAAATCTGAGCCCGAACCTGGCTCGCTGTAGCCCTGGCTCCACCACACGTCGCCGCTGGCAATGCCAGGTAAAAACCGCTGCTGCTGCTCTGCATTGCCAAACGCCATGATGACGGGCGCCACCATCACAGGGCCGAATGGCACGATGCGAGGCGCACCGGCAAGTGCGCACTCTTCTTCAAACAAATGTTTTTGCACGGCTGTCCAACCGGGGCCGCCGAATTGCTTTGGCCAGCCGTAGCCGAGCCAATTTTTAGCGCCCAAAATTTTGGCCCAGCGCTGCATGTCGTCACGCGTTAAGCGAAGCGCGTTGTGCACCTTATGCGAGATATCGGCAGGCAAATTGGCGTGAACCCACGCACGTATTTCTTGGCGAAATGCCTCTTCCTCAGGCGTAAATGCCAGATCCATGTTGCAGCTCCTTAAACGAATCGCTTGAATGCCTCGTTTTTAGCACGACCGTGCGTTTTTTCTTGTCGGCCGCACGACAACCTCGGGCAAACCCCGACCGATAATTTGCCCCGATGACAAAAATGAAAAATATCGTGATCCTGATCTCAGGCGATGGCTCCAACATGGCGGCCATTGTTCAAACTGCGCATAGCCAAAACTGGACGAAGCGTTTGAACGCCAAAGTCAACGCAGTCATCAGCAACAAACCAGACGCCAAAGGCCTTGCAATTGCCAAAGATCACGGCATCGCCACTGCCGTCGTCGACCACAAAGCCTTTGCCAATCAAGCCAATCCACGCGAAGCGTTTGATGCCGCCTTAATGGTTGAGATTGACAAACACCAACCGCACTTGGTTGTACTCGCAGGCTTTATGCGTATCTTGACTCCCGCGTTTGTGGCGCATTACGAGGGAAGGATGGTCAACATTCACCCCTCACTGCTGCCCGCATTCGCAGGACTAAACACCCACCAACGCGCGCTAGAAGCTGGCTGTCAATTTGCCGGCGCCACCGTTCACCGCGTCACCGCCGATTTAGACCACGGCCCCATATTGGCCCAAGCCGTGGTGCCCGTGCTGCCTGACGACACGGCAGACACACTGGCTGCACGGGTGTTGACGCAAGAACATTTGATCTACCCCAACGCAATAGCCCAACTTTTAACTTGACGTCAAATTCAAAGGCGAAGAGGCAGGCTACGGCTGACGATTTCTGGTACCCCAGCATGAGGAAGTCGCAGCCTGCCCCTTAGCCGGAGCAATAAAAAATCAAGTCAACAAACGAGAACTCTTGGGCACATGCGCCATTAAAAACTCCATCTGATCCGCCAATATTCGGCGGTTTCTCAAAATGAAGTCTTCCCACAAACTCGGCACATACGGCGCGTAAAGCAGTGGCATCTTGGCTTGCTCGGGCGTGCGATTGCCCTTTCGGTGATTACACGACTTACAAGCCGTCACCACATTCATCCAATGGTTCAAGCCGTTTTGCCCAAACGGTTTGATGTGCTCTCGGGTTAGTTCAGACTCATGAAAATGCCCACCGCAATAAGCGCACACATTGCGGTCGCGTGCAAAAAGTTTGTCGTTGGTGAGGCCCGACTTCAAGTCGAAGGGGTTGATTTTGGGCACGCCCTTGGTGCCGATGATGCTGTTGACGGTGATGATCGACTGTTCGCCCGTGATGGCATTGGTGCCGCCGTGAAACACTGCCACCTCGCCGCCAGATTCCCAGCGCACTTCGTCAGCTGCGTAATGAATCACCGCTTGCTCGAGCGATATCCAAGACTGCGGTAGCCCTTGGGCCGACAGTTTCAAGACCTTCACACCTCACCTCCATTCGCTACATATTCAATGAATAAACGACCGATCGGGAATGTCACATCTATCAATGACAATATAACGCATGCAAATTTTTAGAGGCTTTCATCACCCGCAATTAGCCAAAGCGTGTGCTTTGACGATTGGCAACTTTGACGGGGTTCACCGCGGTCATCAGGCCATGCTGGCTTTGCTAATTAACGAAGCTCGGCATCGGGGCGTTCCCAGTTGCGTGATGACTTTTGAGCCCCATCCGCGCGATTTTTTTGCCAAACGGCATCAACAACCCGACCTTGCCCCCGCGCGAATTGCCACGCTGCGCGACAAACTCAATGAACTCAAAGCTTGCGGCGTCGATCAATGCGTTGTTTTGCCCTTTAACAATTCGCTCTCCTCTCAAGAGCCGCACGCTTTTATTGACGACGTTTTGGTCAAAGGTCTCGGCGTGAAATACGTGTTGGTTGGCGACGACTTTCGCTTCGGAGCCAAACGTGCCGGAGACTACGCAATGCTCGACGCTGCGGGCACTGCAAAAGGCTTTGATGTCGCCCGCATGAACAGCTATGAAGTGCGCGGATTACGTGTTTCAAGCTCAGCGGTTCGAGAGGCCATGGGGCGCGGCGACATGCACGATGTGTCGCAGCTACTCGGGCGGCACTACGCCATATCGGGGCATGTGGTGCATGGCCGCAAACTGGGTCGCGACTTGAACTGTCGCACCCTCAACTTGCGCTTTTCGCACTGGAAACCTGCTGCCAGCGGAATTTTTGTCGTCCAAGTGCATGGCTTAACCGAGCAACCTTTGGCGGGAGTTGCCAACCTAGGCATTCGCCCATCGCTCGACCCCAACGATGTCAACGGCGGGCGCGTGCTGCTTGAAACCCATTGCCTCGACTGGCCCGCCAGCCTAGGCGCTGAGGGGGGCTACGGTAAAATCATTCGCGTGGAACTACTGCATAAATTACACGACGAACGCAAGTACGACGGTCTAGAAGCCTTGATGCAAGGCATACACCAAGACTGCGAAGACGCGCGCACTTGGCTTGCTGCCCGAATTTGACGGGGCGTGCAGCCCCCTTTTGCTGCACATGGCCCCGCGTCTACTGACTTCTTCGCCAAGGCTTTGATCACCCAAGCCTTCGCCAATTCCCTACATTGCACCCAATAACAGCCTCCGATCTGAGATAGCCATGACCGATAAAAAAACCGATTACCGATCCACGTTGAACATGATGGACACGCCGTTCCCCATGCGCGGCGATCTGCCCAAACGCGAACCGCAATGGGCGCAAGACTGGGCAAAAAACGGTTTGTACAAAAAGCTTCGCGTCGCACGCAAAAACGCACCTCTGTTTGTTTTGCACGATGGCCCGCCATACGCCAACGGCAAACTGCACATTGGCCATGCGCTCAACAAAGTGCTGAAAGACATGATCGTTAAATCCAAGCAACTGGCTGGCTTTGACGCGCAATACATTCCCGGCTGGGACTGCCATGGCTTACCGATTGAAAACGCCATCGAAAAACTTCATGGTCGCAAACTCAGCCGCGACGATATGCAAGCCAAAAGCCGCGCGTTCGCTACCG
>CAZEAQ010000072.1:3148-8575 GCA_964510145.1 uncultured Bordetella sp. | reverse complement strand
GCGGTGTTCCCCAACATAAAGTTGATCAGGCCGTTGGGGGTTTGCCAGCAAAGACGAAGATTATAGCGATTTTCAGACGCCTTTCAACCTCTCAGCCAATGCCTTGGCGCAGGCGTAGGCGCTAGACCAAGCCCACTGGAAGTTGTAGCCCCCTAGCCAGCCGGTGATGTCAACTACTTCACCAATGAAATAAAGCCCAGGTTGTTTGGACTCCATGGTTTGTTGCGACAAATCTCGAGTGTCCACGCCGCCAATCGTTACTTCGGCCTTTTTGTAGCCTTCAGTGCCCGTCGGCGTCAGCGACCAAGCGCTAAGTCGATGAGCCAGTTGAGCGAGCGCCTTGTCGCTTGCCTCGATTACGGGGCGTTGCCATGCGATATCTTGGCTTGTCCAAGCGTCCGCCAAACGAGAGGGAACCCAAGCACTCAGCTCGTTAGCAATGAGTTTTTTGGAGTGTTGTTTGGCATTCAATAAAACTTCAGACAAATTAATTTCTGGCGCCAAGTTAAGTCGTATGTCAGTGCCCACTTTCCAATAATTTGAGATTTGAAGAACCCCTGGCCCAGACAGTCCTCGGTGTGTAAAGAGCAGATCTTCGTCAAAACTTTGTCTAGTTTTCTTCTGGCCCGTCTCGATTTGGACGGGTAATGACAAACCAGACAGTTGCGCAAAGGGGGTCCAGCTTTGTGCGTCAAACGTGAGGGGTACCAAGCCTGGTCTGGGTTCGACCATGCGCAGGCCGAACTGTTGTGCGAGTCGATAGCCTAAGTCTGTGGCTCCAATCTTGGGAATAGAAAGTCCACCGGTTGCGATGACTACCGCTTTTGAGACAGCCTCGCCTTCAGAGGTTTCTAGGGTGTAGCGCTTTTCGGCTAAGGTGTCCGAATAGCGCAAAGCTTTTAAGCTGCAGGGTTGCCATCGCGTGACGTGGCCGCCCATAGCGCCTTGTGCGCATTCAACGAGCAGCATTTGTATGAGGTCCTCGGCGGATCGATCACAAAATAATTGCCCTTTGTGTTTTTCGTGAAAAGGGACGTTGTGCTTTTGAAGCAATGCAACAAAATCTTGTGGGGTAAAGCGCGAGAGGGCACTGCGGCAAAACTGTGGGTTTTCTCCGAGGAAGTGTTTGTGCGGGGCACGAATGTCCAGTTCTCGATTTGTGAAGTTGCTTCGGCCCCCGCCTGAGATACGAATTTTTTCGGCAACTTTTTCGCTGTGATCGATCAGTAAGACTTGAAGCCCTTGTTGAGCGGCAACGCCGGCACAAAAAAGGCCAGCTGCCCCAGCACCAACTATCGCAACATCAAAAGATTTCATGCAACGTGACGAGATTGCGCCGTTTGCAGTTCTAGCAAACCCCTGAGCACATCACCAATGACGATGACCGAGGGGCTCATTAATTTTTCTTGAATGATGGTGCTGTGCAAATTTTCTAACGTACAGACTGCATGTCTTTGCTCAGGCAAACTGACTTGGTGAATGACAGCGACCGGCGTCTGTCTTGGCATCGATTGCAAGAGTGAGGCTTGAATCGTTGCAGCTTCTGCAATGCCCATGTAAATGACCAAAGTTAATTTTGCATGGACGGCGGCCTTGCCTAATTCAATCCAATCTACATGATCAAGCGCTTCTTGTTTGCTGTGACCAGTGATAAAAATAACGCCACGCGCGTGCTCTCTGTGTGTGAGTGGTGCACCTATCGATGTCACGCCGGCTAGTCCAGACGTGATGCCATTGATAACGTTGACAGAGATGCCATGAGCTTGCAAGTTTTCTAGCTCTTCACCGCCACGCCCAAAAATAAAAGGGTCTCCTCCTTTAAGTCGCACAACGATTTCGCCAGCGAGAGCCTCTTGCACCATGAGTTTTTCAATGAAAGCTTGTGGCGTAGATTTACAACCTCCACGTTTTCCGACATGGACGATTCGCGCAGAAGGCGAGGCGTGAGCGATAACTTCGCCGCTGACCAAGTCGTCCACCAAAAGCACGGTGGCGGTGGCGATGGCTTTGACTGCTTTAAGGGTTAGTAAATCTGGATCGCCTGGTCCAGCGCCAACGAGTGTCACGCTTGGTGTTGATGGATGTTCGTATTGATTGGTCTTCATCACGTAGCTCACATTTGAAGGGCTTTAAGCGCAGCTTGAACTTGAAGTTTTATAGGAAGTGGAATGGGTAATTTTCCATCTAAGACGTTTTGTGTGTACTCAGCCGTGGTGAGTGCATCAATTTGTGTGGGTAGCTCGGGCAATATGTGAAGGCTTCCAGTTTGTGCTTCCACTAAATTGATGTAATCGCCACGAATGTGGGCGTCTATTTTGGGCGTGCGTCTAGCGTCTGCAACTACTTCGCCTTCCGTGCCTCTGAGAAGTAATGCGCGAGCGGTTGTGAGCTGAAAAGTCGCAGACATGGAGGATGCATATTCTGGGTGCGTGTAGCTGCTGATAAGAAGTGCTTCTCCATCCACTGGATTCATCAGCTTGACCAAACTGTGTGCTGGGTTACGCAGGCCAACCACACGTCGAACATCGAGCAGCCGTTTTAGATTAATGGATAAATTTTCAGTAGGCACAAACATGACTTGACCATTTACAAGCTGGCTTGAAAGGGGCGCCTTCATCGCGTTTAGAACTTCAAGGCTAGTCACGCGGCTCGACTCGGTGGGGGTGCCGTGTATCAAAACGGCTATTCCTTCTCGAGCCAGCAGATGTGCAAGTAAGGGCGTCAATACTGGCAGTCGGCGCGCACCGTTATAACTAGGAATGACAGCGACGCTTGTATTTGCAGAGCTTGTGATGCGTTTGATTCGCCCATGAATAGCGTCTAAAAAACCTGCCATTTCTTCGGGGGTTTCGCCCTTGATGCGCATCGCCAAACAAAAGGCGCCAATTTCAAGATCGGTCACTTGTGATTTTTCAGGGGAATCTAAGATTTGACCCATCAAGTCGCAGGCTTGCTCTCGGCTCAATGAGCGAGCGCCTTCACGGCCGCGGCCAATTTCTTTGATGTATTGCGCAATTCCCATCCGCCTATTGTCTCGTAGCCTAGATAACTGATGGCTATAAGCTCAATTCGGTGTATCGATGAAAGTTAAGGCTCGTGAATTAAGTCTTGTTGGCTAGGCGCGTTCATCCAGCAAAAGTCCAGCCACCAATCCGTACAATTTTTCTGTTTGATGGATCTCGGGACGCATACCTGTATAG
The DNA here is from genome assembly GCA_964510145.1 of uncultured Bordetella sp. Classification (GTDB taxonomy): domain Bacteria; phylum Pseudomonadota; class Gammaproteobacteria; order Burkholderiales; family Burkholderiaceae_C; genus Limnohabitans. The sequence continues at coordinate 5,375 of CAZEAQ010000072.1, read as the reverse complement.
CTAAATTTTCTTATTAATTTGCCTGAAATTTTGTCGGTTATGGTGACTTCCAAGGATCGATTGCTTGAGTCAACGGTGAACGATAGGGCGGTCGTGCTTGATGAGATCGGTGCGCTTTTAATCGGGTTTGATAGTTCCTTTGAATTGATATTTTGGAAATATGAATCTTTAAGTTCTTGTTTGGACTTTTCAGTCGAAGTCGTCCCTACCTTTACGTTGCTTAATGTCGCAGAAGGTAACGATAAGTTAGTGACGATCGAATCGGAGGGCATGGCTGCATATTTGATTTTGTGTAAACGTAATATCGACCCCAAGCCCGCAGCCTTGAATGACGAAGTTGTCATGTTTATCTGTTGGTCGTCTCTCGTAATCGCTTCAAAATTAGCGCATATGAAAGTAGGTGATCTTTGAAAGTTCTACTCATCGAGGATGAGATCAAAATTGCTGAGTTCGTTCTCAAGGGCTTGCTGCTTGAGGGCTTCGAAGTGGCGCATGCTAGCGACGGGGAACTGGGATTGAAGTTGGCGTTAACCAACGCGCACGATGTGATGGTGTTGGACTTAATGCTTCCAAAACTAAGCGGTCTAGATTTGCTGCAGCAATTCAGACAAGCAGGTTTTGAAACGCCTGTGATTATTTTGAGCGCAAAGGTTGACTTGCCAGATCGGCTAAAGGGCTTTGATTTAGGCGCGGATGATTATTTGCCTAAGCCGTTCTTTGTAGAAGAATTAATTGCGCGTATCAAAGCACTCACGCATCGCAAAAGTGCTGAGGGCATACAAGTTTTAACTGCGTCAGATTTGGTCTTAGATGTTGTCACCCGCAAGGCGCAGTGGGATGGCGTTAGTGCTATTTTGAGCCAACGTGAATTTAGTTTGTTGGCGTTTTTAATGCGTTCTCCCGGCTATATTTTTTCACGGCAACAAATACTCAAGCATGTTTGGAATTTAAATTTTGATCCGGAAACAAATGTGGTCGATGTCTGTGTTCGACGCGTTAAAAGAAAACTAAGCCGAGCAGGGTCGGAATCTCATTTCCCGATTGAATCTGTTCGCGGTGTGGGATATCGATTTAGTACCAGGGAAACTGAATGAAGCGGTCATTTAAATTTAAATTTTTCATTCAGTTATTTATTACTACGTTATTGGTGATTTTGTGCAATCGATTTATAGCGCAATACTTTCTAACGAATCAAATAAAACAGCAGGCTCATCAAGAAATGGGTCTAGCTTTGCATGAGTGTCGCGATAAGTTTGGTGATCGCGATGCGTTTCTGACTTGCTTTAAATCAAAAGAAGCAGGAAGCGTGGTCAATAACGTCTCGGATTTTTATGTGTTTTGCGGCAAAGAAGCTTCCCCAGAATGCCAGGGCTTTGATAAGCAGCCAGATTTCTGGAAATCAAACAGCACGATCAACGCGAGCTCTATTGAATTTGCAAATGGATTCGTGGATAAAAGATTTTGGTACGCCGTCAGATTTGCAGAGCATCCCAATGGCTTGCAATTATGGTTAAGCAGTGATGACGTTGAACGCTTAGTGGGTAAATTTTGGAACTTGCGCGATCGCAACCTCATTTTTGTTCTTCCCAGTATTGCCATTCTTTTAATGCTTTTGACCTTGTATATGACGCGGCTAACCTTGCAGCCTATCGCATCTATTGGGCAGCGCATGTCGGATTTAACGGCCAATAATCTTGAGCAATCCTCAGACTTTTTAGCACCGTATCGAGAGTTTGATCATGTGGCAGACGCATTTAACAAAATGCGTCAACGGTTAAACGATAGTTTTGTGTCCGCTAGAAGATTCGCTGCAGATGCATCGCATGAATTACGCACGCCTTTGACAATTCTCAGAGGCAATATCGAGCAGTTGATTCATGATTTGCCTACAGGTTCAGATCTGCAAGTTCGTGCCCGTAGTTCAAGCGATGAAGTAGAACGGTTGATTGAAATTACAGAAAAATTACTGTTGCTCTCCAGAGCGGATGCCAATAGTTTGATTAAACAACTGAATGTCATCAACATCAGCGATATGTTGAATGAATTAGTAGAAGATGCGAGAACTTTCAATATTTCAAATTTGGAAATTAGAGCGACTATTGAACCCTCTATTTCATGGCGTTGCGACAAAACTCTCATTCATCAGTTGATTCATAACCTTTACGTCAATGCTTTGAATTACAACCAAACTGATGGATGGATTCATTTCAAGTTAACGCGTTTGCAA
>CAZEAQ010000072.1:0-3048 GCA_964510145.1 uncultured Bordetella sp. | reverse complement strand
TAGCAGTTTCTTTGCTTTACATGTTGACTGCAGATGGTTCTATTGGCACGGAGGAGATAGGCCAACTTGAAGCTGTCATTGGTGAGTTTGAGGGTTTGCAGGCTGCAGCGCTCAAGTATGTGCGTTCAACAAAACTTAAGCCTTTTTTGAAGTTGGCGGTGCCACTGCTCAGTGTTGAGCAGAAGTTATACATTCTCACAAACGTGTGCGATTCGATGATGGCCGACGGTAACGTGGCTGCTCTTGAGGATAAGGTGTTTGTCACGATACTGACGGCGTTTGAATTTAATGAAGCGTCGTTTGCAAATTACTTTCAAGTCCTAGAAGTTAAGAACGTTAAGCCATTTGACACAAGCACTTTTAAAAACGTGACTTCTCACAGTCGGGCATTGAAGGGCGAAAACGAGGATGGAATTCAGTTCGAAAATGATCTGTCTACGGCTGCGAATGAATCATTTTCATTGGCAGGTATAGACCAAGCAGCAGGCCAAGGAAGTTGGAATCTATCAAACACTTCTAAATCAATGGGGGCTCAGATCTCCAGGACGATGCAAGACAACATTCAATCGGTATCTGACGATTTTGGCAGTCAAGATAACGTGGTGAAGGTCGCGCAGAACGCCACAGATGATTTGAATCTACAAAAAATTAACAATGACGCTCAGGCGCTAAATCGTCAAACTATTGCGCAAGATGACGCAAGTGCTAACCGTCAGGTGATCAAACAAAATGGCGAAGACTCAAACCGTCAAGCGATCGCACAAGATAGCGTTGATTCAAATCGTCAAAAAGTTACGGATTCGAATGTCGCCCTAAACCGCCAGACCATCGAAGGACAATTAACGCCTTCCAATCGCCAAGCAATATGCCTGGAAGGTTTAGATCCAAATCGGCAGCAAATTGATGTTGAGACTAGAGCGCAAAACATTCATGCGATTACGGATCACGTTCGAGATAAGTTAGATCGTTTCGAAGTTCAAAACTATGGTTTTTTACAGGTCGGTCGAAAAGCCAGATTCAACGATTCGTTTGCGGCTATTGAAATGGAGAGTGCTCAGGGTGTTAATCGTCAATTAGTGAACGAATCGATTGCCCGCAATGAGGTTATTTTTCCAACCCCTGATGCGATTGATGCATCTAGTCAAACTCAATCCTTGCCAGAACATTCTGAGTCACTTGAATCAATCTCCCGCTCTTCGCAACTGACAATTAACGCCTCTGACGGCGGGCATCCCGCTGATATTCGAGTTTCCCGTGCCTTGAAGACTGCGATTAAACGGGGTGGCATAGGTTTTGGTGTGATCAAGGCAGTGGTGGCTTCAGCCACGATAGCCTTTGCCTCACCTATTGATGTCAAAGTCTTGATGGGTCGCGTGGCAGCGGGGCCGCTCATCACTTTGCCGGTAGCGGTTGACGGTGGCGATTCAAAGCAAGAACCAGTGCGCGAAGTGGCAGCTTATTGAGATTTTTTAGCTCGACATAAACTTGTCGTCTATGTTGATCCTTGGTATTGAATCTTCTTGCGATGAAACGGGTGTTGCGCTTGTGCATGCTGAAAGCCGTGGATTGCCCAAATTGCTAGCCCATTCGCTCTATAGCCAAGTAGCGATGCATGTTGCTTATGGAGGCGTAGTGCCTGAGTTGGCAAGTCGTGACCACATTCGGCGGGTTATTCCCTTGGCAAGAGACGTGCTGGCTGAGTCTCAAAAAATGCTCAGCGACATTGATGTCGTGGCCTACACCAGAGGTCCAGGTTTGGCAGGGGCACTGTTGGTCGGTGCTGGCGTGGCCTGCGCATTAGGGGCTGCTTTAGACAAACCGGTGATGGGCGTCCATCACTTAGAGGGGCATTTGTTGTCTCCGTTTTTAAGTGCTGATCCACCAGAGTTTCCGTTTGTGGCACTTCTCGTTTCAGGGGGGCACACGCAGTTGATGAGAGTTGATGGCGTGGGGCGATACGTGTTGTTAGGTGAGACGATTGACGACGCCGCTGGCGAAGCCTTTGATAAGTCGGCCAAGCTGATGGGTTTGGGCTATCCCGGTGGCCCCGCGCTCTCAAAGCTAGCGGAGCAGGGCGATTCGCATTCTTTTAAATTGCCACGACCTATGCTGCATAGCGGTGACCTGGATTTTTCTTTTGCTGGCTTAAAAACTGCGGTGATGACGCAAGCCAAAAAATTAGGCCCCGATTTTGAATTGCGCAAAGCTGATTTAGCAGCCGCAACCGAGGCCGCCATCGTCGAGGTTCTCCTTAAAAAATCAATCAAGGCGATTCGTGAAACTGGACTGACTCGATTGGTCGTTGCAGGTGGCGTGGGAGCCAATAAACGATTGCGCGAACAATTAAATTTAGCTTGCCACCGAGAGGGTGTTCGTGTTCATTACCCAGAACTGCATTTGTGCACAGACAACGGTGCAATGATCGCAATGGCTGCTGCTATGAGACTACAAACCGAAAGCGGCATGGCGCAGACTGAAAAAAAATATAGCTTTGATGTGAAGCCGCGATGGCCATTGGCCGAATTAAATTTAATTGAGAGTTGATATGTTGTCGCTAAAAAACTTCGTCTTCAAGGCGTTGTGTGTGTGTTGTATTTTTTCTTTTCAAGTCAACGCTACGCCTTCTGCGAAAGAAGTTAGAGAGCCCATTAAGCTCGCCATGATTGAAGGCTTAAGTGGCCCATTTGCCAATACAGGTGAGGCTGTTTATCGCAATTTGCTGTGGGCGGTTGAGCGTGTGAATCTGCGCGGGGGAGTCAAACTACCCGGTGGCGCTCGCGAATTGGTCATCACGCGCTACGACAGTAAAAGCCAAACAGAGGAGGCGTTGACTGCTTTGCGTTCGGCGCTCGATGATGGCGCTGGTTTTGTGTTGCAGGGCAATAGTTCGGCAGTCGCAGCTGCATTGATTGATGCGTTGAATAAGCACAACGAGCGTGAACCTGATCGCCGTGCTTTGTTTTTAAATTATTCTGCCGTAGACCCAGCCTTGACCAACGAACGTTGCAGTTTTTGGCATTTCCGATTTGACGCACACGCTGATATGCG
>CAZEAQ010000071.1:0-8870 GCA_964510145.1 uncultured Bordetella sp. | reverse complement strand
CGCTTGTTCAAGGCGACCAGTGGCTTACGTGACAGAAGCGGAGCTATGAAGCTCGTCCGTTTGACCGTTGCGGGGGCAGCGTAGGTGGGGCGTTGTCGAGCGAGCGACGCAACCCTCCTACTTCCCGTTGAACTGAGGCATGTGAACCACACCTCGAGCACCAACAGCAAGAATTTTAGCGAGGAACCTTTCAGTCACCTTAAAATGTCAACGCCATGTCACAAACACCTCTGATCGATCAAATCGCCGAACGTGTGGAGCATTTGCTGCTGCGTCATGAAGAACTTCAGCGCACCAACGCTCTACTTGCCAATCAAGTGCAAGAACTGACGAATGAAAGAGACCTGCTCAAGTCGCGTCTTGCGGCTGCCCGACACCGCATCGACGCCCTGATCGATCGTCTTCCGCAAGGCCAAGAGGCGAAGGACAACGCATGAAACAAATCGAAGTTCAAATCATGGGACAAGGCTATGTTTTAGGCTGCCCCGAAGGCGGCGAAGCACGCTTAAGTGAAGCCGTAGCCAAAGTGGACGAGGCGATGTGCAAAATTCGCGACGCAGGAAAAATTAAAGCCCGTGACCGTATTGCTGTTCTGGCCGCGCTCAACTTAGCTTTCGATTTGGCGGACCGCCCTGTGAGCACATCCCCCGGCGACACCCACACCACCAGCGCCCAGCTGCACACGTTGCTGCAGCGCATCGACGCGGTGCTCACACGCGACAACCAGCTCATCTAAGCAGACCTACAATTCACGCGTCTGCAAGTCCTTGGGGCTTTATATTTCCTTGAACCAATGCTCATATGAGCCAGGGCTTGGAACATCGTTTGATGAGCGTGAGCGTCTCGCGTCAGATGAACCCAACGTCAAACTGACCTCGCCCACCTGAACCCCCGGTTCAGGATGACGGCCCTGAGGCCCTTGCAGACACCTTTTTCTCAACCCCACCAAGCCAAGCCTCATGGACATTCAGCCCCAACTCATCCTAGAACTCGCCGCGCTCGGTATTTGCACCGGTTTTTTGGCAGGACTTTTAGGCATTGGAGGCGGCATGATCATGGTGCCATTCATCACGTTCATGTTGTCTCATCGAGGGGTTGATGCCGACCTTGCCGTCAAGATGGCAATCGCAACCTCCATGGCAACCATCATTTTTACTTCTGTCTCTAGCGTGAGAGCGCATCACAAACGCGGCGCTGTGCGTTGGGACTTGGTCAAAGGTCTAGCGCCCGGTATCGTGCTGGGCAGCATGCTCGGAAGTTTGGGAGTTTTTGCCATTCTCAAAGGCTCCTACTTAGCGATTTTCTTTGGTCTATTTGTTGGGTTCTCGGCTACACAAATGTTCCTAGACAAAAAACCCGCCGCGAGCCGTCAAGTTCCTGCCACTGCAGGTTTAGTGGGCGCTGGAAGTGCCATTGGCTTCTTGTCGGGGTTGGTAGGCGCTGGAGGCGGATTTATCAGCGTTCCTTTTATGACTTGGTGCAACGTCGCCATTCACAATGCAGTCGCCACCAGCGCGGCTTTGGGTTTTCCAATCGCCGTTGCCAACGTGATCGGTTACATCGTGAGCGGTTTATCGATGCAAGGATTACCAGAAGATGCCGTCGGTTTTATCTGGATTCCAGCACTGGTCGTGATTGCCGCATGCAGCGTTTTTACAGCGCCACTCGGCGCAAAAGCTGCCCATATGTTGCCGGTCAAAAAACTCAAACGCATCTTTGCCAGCGTTCTGTACTTGCTGGCAGCGTATATGTTTTACAAAGGTATTAGCAACTAATTTATTGGGGCACCAAGCACCAAGGTGCTTGGTACTCAACCAGCCCCATCCATAAAACCCATGCAGAGCTGGCTGCTAGCGCAGCGCCTGCCAAACGAACCCCCCAGGCGCCACTGCGCCCCTCTAGGGTGGGCGTTCCTCTTAGCCTCAACCATAGCCATGGCCCCAGCGTTAGCACTCCCGCGCTGCCTGCTGCAAAAAGTGCCATCACCATTGCTCCCTCGATTGGACTGTTGCTAAGTGCTGCAACCAAGAGTGCTCCATAGAGCAAACCACAAGGCATCAATGCCCATAAAAACCCAAGCAACACAGCGCCGCCGTTTTGAAGTTTTAAATGCGCTGTCATCGTTTGCACACGGCGCCAAACAACGCGACCTATCTCTTCCAACCAGATAGGCTGCTCTGCACGCCAGAGCAGCAACAAGCCCACTAGAAAAGCAATGATGTGCAGCAAAGTCCACACTGGCCGAAACATGGCCGATTGGGTGCTTAACCAACCTACGCCTTGCATGGTGTAAGCAGCCATCGCCCCTAGCAAACCGTAGCCTAGAACACGGCCGAACTGAAATAACAACATGGCCGATGTGCCTTGCCCATCGCCCTGCTTTTGCGCTGCACGACCAACGCCAGCGCAAGCGGCGCCACACATTGCCAAACAATGCGGCCCACCCGCTAACCCCATAAGTAAAGCGGTGAGGGCCAAAGTGGTGTTCATCAGATGATTTTAGAGAATCTCGTTCGCGTTCGGTCTGCTTGCAGGTATTTATCAAAGACCATTGCTACCCCGCGAACAAAAAACCATCCGAGCTCAGTTACTTGAATAGCGGAGTCATCGATGACCACTAAACCTTGGTCTTGCATCGCATGAAGGGCCTTGAGCTCTGAGTCGAAATAGGTTTTGAAATCAACCAAATGTGACACTTCAATCGACTCAAATAAAACGCTTCCTTGACACATCAAAGCCATGATGACCGTGCGGCGAACCAAGTCGTCTCTCGACAAAGCCATCCCTCTTGCCACGGGCAAACGCCCTTGATTCAATAGGTCGTAATACTCGTCGAGGGTTTTGACGTTTTGATGAAAAGTTGCGCCCACTCTGCCAATAGAGGAAACGCCCAGTGCAATCAAGTCGCAGTCGGGCTGGGTGCTGTAGCCCTGAAAATTACGGTGCAAACGACCCTGCCGTTTTGCAACAGCTAAGGCGTCATTGGGAAGTGCAAAGTGATCCATGCCCACATACACATAACCTGCACTCATCAAAACGCGCATGGCGCTTGAGAGCATGATTAATTTAGAAGCCGCAGGTGGCAGGTCATCTGAGTGAATTCGTCGCTGAGGTTTAAACCGCTCAGGCAAATGAGCGTAAGCATAAAGAGCTATTCGATCAGGCCGTAAGTCGATCACCTTCTCTAGGGTCCTCTCAAACGTTTCAGGCGTTTGCATGGGAAGTCCGTAAATTAAATCAACGTTAATCGACTCAAACCCCAATTCACGCGAAGCCGCGACCAAATCAAACACTTGATTTGAGGGCTGAATTCGATGAACCGCCTTTTGCACCGAAGGCTCAAAGTCTTGTACGCCAAAACTTAGTCGGTTAAATCCAAGTCGAGAGAGCGTCGCTAATCGTTCCTTTGAAACAGTGCGTGGATCGACCTCTAATGAGTACTCGCCTCCGGCCACGAACTCAAAGTTCTCTCTCAGCATCGTCATTAACGATTCGAGTTCTGCATCGCTTAAAAAGGTAGGGCTGCCGCCGCCCAAGTGCAGTTGAGAGACGCTCTGCCCTACCCCTAGGTGCTCAACATTCAGAGCAACCTCACGCGTGAGATAGCTCAAATATTCCGCACCGCGCTCATGATGTTTTGTAATTATTTTGTTGCATGCGCAGTAATAGCAAAGTGACTCACAGAAAGGAATGTGCACGTATAAAGACAGGGGATACGCCTTAGCACCCACACCCTCACGGCGTTGCTCTAGAGCTTGCACATAGTCATTCTCACCAAAGGCCTCGACAAAACGATCCGCAGTTGGATAGGAGGTGTAGCGCGGACCGGCTACATCGTATCGGCTTAAAAGTTCCGGATTGATGAGGTCTGCGCTCATTTCTTTATCGCGATGCGTCGGTGATAAGGACATAAAATTGAGTCAAATTCAGACACCATAATGTGCCTGAATCGCATTTTTAAATGTTGATTTGCATCAACACAATTGAATGTTCGAAATGAATTCAAACACCATCAAAGTCGCTTGTTCAAACTGTAATTTGCGCGAATTGTGCATGCCTCTGGGGCTGAGCACCGAAGAAATGTCGCGAGTCGACGAAGTCGTAACCACACGCCGTAAAGTCGCTCGTGGTGACAACCTGTTTAGAAATGGGGACAAATTCAACGCACTCTACGCAATCCGTACTGGCTTCTTTAAAACGCGTATTTCATCGGAAGACGGCCGCGATCAAGTGACAGGTTTTCAAATGGCCGGAGAGATCATCGGCTTAGATGGCATCGTCAGTGATCACCATACTTGCGATGCCGTTGCACTAGAAGATGCCGAAGTTTGTGTGATGCCTTTCGACCGAATTGAAGAGCTATCGCGTGAAGTGATATCTCTGCAAAGACATGTTCACAAAATCATGAGTCGCGAGATTGTGCGTGAAAACGGTGTCATGCTTTTGCTTGGCAGCATGCGAGCCGAAGAGAGATTAGCGGCGTTTTTACTAAACTTAGTCCAACGACTTCATGCACGCGGCTTTTCGCAATCTGAACTTGTTTTGCGAATGACACGAGAAGAAATTGGCAGTTATTTGGGCTTGAAATTAGAAACGGTTAGCCGAACTTTTTCTAAGTTCATGGAAGACGGCATCGTTGAAGTAAAACAACGTCACGTTCGTATTTTGAATCCTGAAGCACTCAAACTCATCGTGAATGCTCAAACCTGTCATACCCATTAAACAGAATTTGAGCTTTAATCGCTCGATTTTTTAATCGGGGTCACCGCATGATTGCGTGCTTGCATTGCGGGTGCAAGCTGAGAGTTTTCTTCCGCGAGAGTTTTATTAATTTCTAAACCTCGGCGGTAGTAGTCCTCTGCAACTACTGGATCTGGCACACGCACAGCTATCGCCAGGGTAATAAAACCAGCCACGATGACCAACATAGGCCCAGCAATGATGAGCCAAACGTGGCCATATTTCCACCAAGGTTTTGTGTCTAAATTGGATGGGGTCATATCAATTACCTTGGAACAATAAAAACCGACTTTTCGATTGCAAAATCATCTGTGCCAATCGCTTGTATTTCAAATTGAATTTTGTGCGAACCCGCCTCCACCGAACCATAAGGAATGTCTGCACGCAACACAATCCAGCGGGCTTGAGCGGCATCAACCTCAACTTCGGTATCGGTCGTGATTTTTATATTTGGAACTCCACGAACAAGCAATCGATATTTTTGAACATGTTCAGCGGCATTCATAATTTGCAGTCGATACACGTTCTCTAAGGTTCCGTACTCCGTGATGCGAGAAAGCGTTGATCTGTCTCGCACCACATCTACTTTAAATGGCGTTCGCAAACTCAGAGACACTACCAATCCAAGCATGATGGCGACCAAAATCATGGTGTAAATCTGTACGCGAGGACGCAACAAACGTTTCCACATCTGCTCCGAAGTCCAATGGTTTGTCATCGCGTTTTGAGTCGAGTAGCGCACTAACCCCTTTGGATAACCCATTTTTTCCATCACGGTGTCACACACATCAGCACAAGCACCGCAACCAATGCACTCATATTGCAGACCATTTCGAATGTCTATACCAGTCGGGCAAACTTGAACGCACAACGTGCAGTCCACGCAAGCGCCCAGTTGCGCTGTGGCTAGATCGGCCTGCTTGGAGCGAGGTCCACGAGGCTCGCCTCGCTCTTCGTCATAGGTCACGATCAATGTGTCATGGTCAAACATAGCGCTTTGAAAGCGCGCATATGGACACATGTACTTACACACTTGCTCGCGCATAAAACCGGCGTTACCGTAGGTGGCAAACGCGTAAAAGAATACCCAAAACAGTTCCCACGAACTCATTTGAGTTAAGAAAAATTCCATGGCTAATTCACGAATTGGCGTGAAGTAACCCACAAACGTAAAGCCTGTCCAAATAGATAGAAAAATCCAAATGATGTGCTTGTACCATTTCTTCACTAATTTCTCGAGCGAAAAATTAGCGTCATCTAGGCGGATACGCGCGGAACGGTCGCCTTCTACTTTGCGCTCGATCCATAAAAATATTTCGCTGTATACCGTTTGTGGACACGCATAGCCACACCATAAGCGCCCCGCAACAGCGGTAAATAAAAACAACGCCAGAGCTGAGATAACCAGCAAACCTGTCAAATAAATAAAGTCTTGCGGATACAAGACTAAACCAAAAATATAAAAACGGCGTGCACCTAAATCAAACAAAACAGCTTGGCGTGAACCCCATTCAAACCAAGGCAGACAATAAAAAATCAGCTGCGTGATGAAAACAAAAATCCAACGCCAATAGGCAAAAATACCCTCGACAGATCGAGGGTAAATTTTCTTGGATGCAGCATAAAGAGAAACCATCACCTCGTCCGCAGAACCCGAAGGCTCTGGAACGATAGGGATGGTCTTTCGCTGCTTTGATTCGTCAGCGGAATTCAAAATATTTATTTCGCAACAGCAGGTTTGTTAGACAAGCCCCAAACATAGGCGGTTAACACATGGATTTGAGAAGGTGTTAAACGACCTTCTTGTGCAGGCATTTGGTTCACTTTGCCACCATTGATCATGGCAGTAATAGCTTCTTCACCCCATCCGTGCAACCACACTTTGTCAGTCAAATTAGCAGAGCCCAAAGCTTGCATACCTTTGCCATCTGGGCCGTGACAGGCTGCACAAGCGCCGAATTTTGATTTACCCAAAGCTGCACGCACCGAGTCGTGCGGACTACCGGACAAGCTCAAAACATAGTGCGACACATTGCGAATGTCATCGGGTGTTCCAACAGCAGCGGCCATGGGAGGCATTTGACCGATACGACCTTTGGTCAATGTTTCTTTAATTTTGTCTGGCGTACCACCGTGCAACCAGTCGTTGTCCGTCAAATTAGGAAAGCCTTTTGAACCGCGAGCATCTGAGCCATGGCATTGCGCACAGTTGTTCATAAATAGACGCTCTCCAACCGCCATTGCCTTAGGGTCGCCAGACAGTTGCTCTGGCGGTTGTGCGTTGAATGCGGCGTACAAAGGCTCGAGGTCTTTATTGGCTTTGGCTACTTCAGCGTCGTATTGACCTTGCGAGCTCCAACCCAACTTACCCGCAAAGCTTCCCAAGCCTGGGTAAGCAACGCCATACACAACGGCAAAGACCATCGTGATGATGAAAAGCCATAACCACCAGCGTGGCAATGGGTTGTTCATCTCACGCAAATCGCCGTCCCAAACGTGGCCAGTGGTTCCATCAGAAACATCGTGCGCTGCAACTTTGACCTTCGCCGAAAACCACAACAAAAATGCGCAGTAAACGATACCCAAAATAGAGATAGCAGCCACAAAGACTGACCAGAAATTACTTGTGAAATCACTCATGATTCGATTCCTTTACAGAGACGCCAAGTCTCAGTCTTGATCTAGAGGGAGCTTAGAAGCCGCCTCAAAATCCTCTTTGTTACGTCGCGAAAAAGCCCACACCATGATCCCAATGAACACGACAAATGAAATCACCGTAGTGGCAACACGCAGGTCATTAACATCCATGAGGGCTCTCCTTATTTATTTGAGCGCAAGGCCCAATGATTGGAGGAATGCAATCAAGGCCTCCATCTCAGTCTTACCAGCAACTTCTTCAGAAGCTTTCGCAATTTCTTCGTCTGAGTAAGGAACACCCACTTTGCGCAAAGCCGTCATATTTTTTGGCACTTGCGTTTCGTCCACGGTGTTTTTCAACAGCCATGGGTACTCCGGCATATTTGATTCAGGAACGACATCGCGCGGATTGTTCAAATGGACACGATGCCATTCATCGCTGTATTTACCGCCCACACGAGCTAAATCTGGGCCTGTGCGTTTACTGCCCCACTGGAACGGGTGGTCATAAACAGACTCACCAGCAACAGAGTAATGACCGTAGCGCAATGTTTCAGCGCGGAAAGGACGGATCATTTGTGAGTGGCAGTTGTAACAACCTTCACGAATATAAACATCGCGGCCAGCCAATTGAAGTGCCGTGTAGGGCTTTAGACCCGTGACAGGTTCTGTGGTTGATTTTTGGAAAAACAGAGGCACGATTTCAACGATTCCGCCGAAAGCCACCGCCACCAAAATCAACACGATCATCAAAAAGTTACTGGTCTCCACACGAGCGTGTGAGAAGCCTTTGGAAGTGTTATCTGACATATTTTTCTCCTCAGGCGTGTGCTGGTGCAGGAATAGCAACCGCAACTGAATTACCGCTTGTGGCTGTTTTCAAAACGTTCCACAACATGATGACCATACCGCTTAGGTACAACAAACCACCAACCATGCGAATGACATAGAAGGGATAAGTTGCTTTCACAGACTCAACGAATGTGTAAGTCAATGTGCCGTCGGCATTGATAGCGCGCCACATCAAACCTTGCATCACACCCGCAATCCACATAGCTGCGATATAGAGCACGATACCGATCGTGGCCAACCAGAAGTGAACTTCAATGGCCTTGCGGCTGAACATTTCTTTTTGACCAAACAACTTGGGAATCAAGTAATAGATGGAGCCCATCGAAACCAAGCCCACCCAACCTAAAGCTCCTGAGTGAACGTGACCCACCGTCCAATCGGTGTAGTGGCTCAATGCGTTCACCGTCTTGATCGCCATCATCGGGCCTTCGAAGGTGGACATGCCATAGAAGGACAACGACACGATCAAGAATCGCAAGATAGGGTCATCACGCAACTTGTGCCAAGCGCCTGACAAAGTCATGATTCCGTTGATCATGCCGCCCCAGCTAGGTGCCAATAAAACAAGCGAGAACACCATCCCCAACGACTGAGTCCAGTCAGGCAAAGCGGTGTAATGCAAGTGGTGCGGACCCGCCCAC
>CAZEAQ010000070.1:0-8877 GCA_964510145.1 uncultured Bordetella sp. | reverse complement strand
TCGCCTAACGTTTTAACGACGGGTTCGACGGAGGCAGAAAATAGAAACGACAACCATTTTGTAATTGCTCGTTTGAATGGGCAATGGCGTCGAAAACTTTCTGCCGATAGCAACATGGAATGGAAGTTCAATGTGGGCGGGTGGAACAGTCATTCGCGATATCAGCAAACATCGGCGAACGCTAATTTGTTGCCAAACTTGCAAGAAGATTCTTTTATTCAAGATCGCTCAGTGAATTTGAGCGGCAAATACACCAACGTGATGGGCGGTGGACATCAATGGGTGAGCGGCGGAGAGGTTGAGTCTGTTCGCCGAATCCAAGAAATCGTCGGTTCCTATCAAAGTGCAAACGGTAGCGCCGACCTGCATGCCAGCTCTATGCGCTACGCCCTCTATTCGCAAGATGAGTGGCAGTTAACTAAGAACTGGTCTACCCATTTAGGCGCACGCTATGAAGAGTTGGTCACGCAAGGCAACACCTCTTCGGGTGATGTGACGAATAGAAACAGTGTGTTCACACCTTTGTTGCACGCGATGTGGCGACCAGATCCAGACAGCCGAGATCAAGTGCGAATGAGCTTAACGAAAAGTTTTAAAACGCCCAGCATGCCAACATTGCTGGCCAGACGCACTTACGTTCGCGATGGAAACAGCGTGACGAACCCCGATTCCTCTGGCAACCCCAATCTCAAGCCAGAGATTGCAACAGGTTTAGACATTGCCGTTGAACGCTATTTACCCCAAGGTGGCGTGCTAAGTGCCAATGTGTTCCATCGTCGTGTGCAAAATTTAATCCGCAACACGCTCTCACAAGATGGCAATGGTCGGTGGGTGTCTACGCCGCAAAACATCAGTGAAGCGGTGACTGAAGGCATAGAGCTCGAGGCTAAGTTTCGGTTGAATCAATGGATTGAAGAGGCGCCTGCGATTGACTTGCGAAGCAATGTCAGCTTTTATCGCTCCCGCGTAACCAGCATCATGTCGCCCAATAACCGACTTGATCAACAGCCTGACATGACCGTTAACCTTGGCGCTGACTACCGATTGCGCAGCGTGCCATTAACCATTGGCGGCAATATCAACTACAACCCGGGCTACACCACGCGACAAAGCGATGTTCAATTACTCACGGTATCTCAGAAACGCGTGATGGATCTTTACGGCCTTTGGCGTGTAGATGGCTCGACGGCCTGGCGCTTGAGTTTGAGTAACTTCTCGCCGCGCTACTACAACACGGGTAGCAGCTACAGCAGCGGTACCTTGAGCGAAAACAGCACGACCCAAAATAGATCGTGGACCAATGTGCAAATTCTTTTGGAGAAAAAAATATGACGCAACATGACGGCGCTTGGTATGACCGCATGTACAACAACCGTGCGTTGGTGCCAGAACACGAGACGCATTTTGCAAATTGGCGTGACGCATCAGCACAGGTTCGTGCAACGCATCGATGCTTTCAAGATGTCGCCTACGGATCCGGCCCTAACGAGAGCCTCGATATTTTTCCGGCGTCGACGTCATCGGCTCCTGTGGTGATCTTTATTCACGGAGGCTACTGGCGCTCATTGGACAAAGCGGATCATTCTTTTATTGCACCCAGTTTGACGGCGCAGGGTGCGCATGTCGTGATGCCAAACTATGCGTTGTGTCCAGCGGTGACGGTGTCTGAAATTACCCTGCAAATGGTCAAAGCCGTGGCCTGGGTATGGCGCAATATTGCTAATTTTGGCGGCGATCCCAGTCGCATCACTCTGATTGGCCACTCAGCGGGCGGTCATTTGGCCACCATGTTGCTGGCTTGTCACTGGACCGCTTATGCCAAAGATTTGCCTTCTCATTTAGTGACGAAAGCTTTGTCGATCTCTGGTTTGTATGAGTTGGAATCAGTTCGCGCCACGCCCTTTTTAACGGATAGTTTGCGGTTAACTGAACAAGTCGCCTTACAAAACAGTCCAGCGTGGATGCCTGCGCCTAAGCAAGGCACCCTCTATACCGTTGCAGGCGGGATTGAAAGTGAAGAGTTTGTGCGCCACAACAGTCTGATGCAACTCGCGTGGGGCAAAGAACGTGTGCCTGTGGTCGAAGTGCTACCGGGCTTGCAACACTTCAGCATTGTTGAGGCATTGACTCAGCCCGGGCATCGCTTAAACACGCTGGCAAGCGAACTCATGAATCTGTAATTCGCTCGCCCTTCGGCAAAATGCCGAGTGTTTTTAGTTACATCAGCAAATGTTCACCGGCGTTATCACCGCCCAAGATGACGTAATTCACCTTGCGAACATCCATGAGTTTGGTGCCGCCTGCATAGCTGATGGAGCTTTGAACGTCTTGCTCCATCTCGATCAACGTATTGGCTAATTTGCCTTTGACAGGCTCCAAAATTCGTTTGCCTTCGACGTGTTTGTATTCACCTTTGTTGAAGTCAGAGGCTGAGCCGTAATACTCTTTGAACAACTCGCCGTTGACCTCAACAGTTTTTCCGGGCGATTCTTCGTGACCCGCAAACAGTGAACCAATCATCACCATCGATGCGCCAAAGCGAATGCTTTTTGCAATGTCTCCGTGGCTGCGAATGCCGCCGTCAGCAATGATGGGTTTGGTTGCCACGCGTGCGCACCACTTCAAAGCCGAGAGCTGCCATCCGCCAGTGCCAAAACCGGTTTTGAGTTTGGTGATACACACCTTGCCAGGGCCAACGCCTACTTTGGTGGCGTCAGCGCCCCAGTTTTCAAGGTCAATCACAGCTTCTGGTGTGGCCACGTTGCCAGCAATCACAAAGCTCTTGGGCAATTTGCCTTTGATGTAAGCGATCATGTCGCGCACGCTGTCAGCATGACCGTGCGCAATGTCGATCGTGATGTATTCGGGCGTGAGTCCTGCAGAGGCGAGGGTGTCCACCGTTGCACGATCAGGCGCTTTGACGCCGAGCGATATAGAGGCGTAAACGCCTTTGGCGTGCATGTCGCGCACAAACTGAACGTTGTCCAAATCGAAGCGGTGCATGACGTAGAAATAACTGTTCTGCGCCATCCACAAGCAAATGCTTTCATCCACCACGGTTTTCATGTTGGCTGGCACAACGGGGAGGCGGAATTTGCGGCCCCCGAGTTCAACGCCAGCGTCGCATTCAGAGCGACTCTCCACGCGACATTTGCGTGGCAACAACAAGATATTGTCGTAATCAAAAATTTCCATATTCCCAAGCTCCAGAAAGTAACGTTCGAAGATTGAGCGCTTGGCTTGGCCGGTTTTTAAGCCTCGTGGAAACACATGTGTGCAGGCAATAAAAAACCGAGCGCAAGAATCTTGGGCCCGGTGGCTGATTTTAGCAGCGCTTCTTGACGAGGCTTCTAAAATCGCTTCATGCACATTTCTAACGGGTTTGACGCCCACACGGCTTCGGTCAGTCCCCCCACATCTTCTTTGCTGCAGGGGCTTAACCCAGAGCAGGCTGCCGCTGTAACGCTGCCCCATGCGCACGCCTTAATTTTGGCTGGCGCTGGGTCGGGCAAGACGCGAGTTTTAACTACGCGCATTGCATGGTTGCTACAAACCGGACAAATTTCGCCCGGTGGTGTGCTGGCCGTTACTTTTACCAACAAAGCAGCCAAAGAAATGTTGACCCGTTTGTCCAGCATGTTGCCCGTCAATGTGCGGGGCATGTGGGTGGGCACGTTTCATGGTTTGTGCAATCGATTTTTGCGAGCCCATTGGAAGCTGGCGAATTTGCCGCAGACCTTTCAAATATTGGACACCCAAGATCAGTTGAGCGCCATTAAGCGTTTGTGCAAACAATTTCAGGTGGATGAAGAGCGTTTTCCACCAAAACAAACCATGCGCTTTATTGCGTCTTGCAAAGAAGATGGTTTGCGACCCAAAGATGTCGTGGTGAGGGACGCCGATGACCGCAAAAAAGTAGAGCTCTACGAGCTTTACGAAGCGCAGTGTCAGCGAGAGGGCGTTGTAGATTTCGGTGAGTTGATGCTGCGCTCATACGAGTTGTTGCGCGACAACGAGCCGGTTCGAGAGCACTATCGGCGCAGGTTTCAACACATCTTGATTGATGAGTTTCAAGACACCAACAAGCTGCAATACGCTTGGATTAAACAACTAGCAGGCCCTGCGGCGAGTGGTGGCGGTGCAATTTTGGCGGTGGGGGACGACGATCAAAGCATTTACGCATTTCGCGGTGCTCGGGTCGGCAACATGGCCGACTTTGTGCGCGAGTACGAGGTATCGCATCAAATCAAACTCGAGCAAAACTATCGCAGCTTCAGCAATATTTTGGACAGTGCCAACCAACTCATCAGCCACAACAAAGGGCGACTGGGTAAAAACTTGCACACCACGCAAGGCGCGGGAGAACCGGTGCGTGTTTATGAGTCCCCATCCGATTTTGCAGAAGCGCAGTGGATGGTTGAAGAGATGAAGCAACTTTTGCGCGACGGTCAAAACGGCGATGGTTCGCAAGGAGTGGCGCATCGGCATGAAATTGCTGTGCTGTACCGAAGCAATGCACAGAGTCGCGTCATTGAAACAGCGCTCTTCAACGCAGCCATGCCGTATCGTGTGTATGGTGGATTACGCTTTTTTGAACGTGCTGAAATTAAGCACGCATTGGCATATCTGCGATTGCTCGAAAACCCACGCGACGACACCAGTTTTATGCGTGTTGTTAATTTTCCGCCGCGCGGTATTGGCGCAAGAAGCATTGAGCAATTACAAGACGCTGCGCGAGCCATGGGTTGTGCGATGCACGATGCGGTGAGTGCGGTGTCTGGCAAAGCGGGCGTGAATTTGACAGCGTTTGTCGCCAAACTGGACGTGTTGCGAGAGGCCACGCAGGGACAAAATTTGCGTCAAATTATTGAGCTTTTACTCGACCACTCTGGATTGATCGAGCACTATCAAGCTGAGCGCGAGGGCGCCGACCGCATAGAGAACTTGCAAGAATTGGTCAACGCGGCAGAGAGTTTTGTGACCCAAGAAGGCTTTGGCCGTGATGCGGTGGCGTTGCCTGTAGACGGGCAAATGATCAACACCGATACAGGCGAAACCTTGTCGCCTCTGGCTGCATTTTTAACGCACGCAGCCTTGGAGTCTGGCGACAACCAAGCGGAGGCGGGTCAAGATGCGGTGCAACTCATGACGGTTCACGCCTCTAAGGGGTTGGAGTTCGATTGCGTGTTCATCACCGGCATGGAAGAGGGTTTGTTTCCGCACGAAAACTCGATGAACGATTACGACGGACTTGAGGAAGAGCGTCGATTGATGTACGTCGCCATCACGCGTGCACGCAAGCGTTTGTATCTCAGCCATTCACAAACGCGAATGCTGCACGGCCAAACCCGCTACAACATTAAAAGTCGTTTCTTTGAAGAGCTGCCAGAACACGCTTTGAAATGGATCACGCCGGTTAAGTCAGCCTTCTCGCAGGGCTTGCCATCACGCCAAGATAGTTGGCAAAACCAGGCTTCAAATTTCTTCGACGCACCTGCTGTCACGCAAAGAGCGGCGCCCGTGAGTCATGGGCCGAATGCGTGGGTGCGCAGTGGTGTTCAGGTGTTTCACACCAAGTTTGGCGAGGGCACGGTGGTTAGCATCGAAGGCGTTGGAGACGATGCGCGGGCGCAAGTTAATTTCCCTCGCCACGGCACCAAGTGGCTGGCGCTGAGTGTGGCAAAGCTCACTCAGGTTTAAGGTGCTGACTGTTTAAGCGTAAATGTCTTCTGAACTAAAACAGTCGCGGTAGCTAAAGTAGGTTGAGCAAAAAAACATGGAGGCCAGCATCAACATAGCAGGCAACATGGCCATTGCCGCGAAGTCGTTGTCGCCGACTAGGCCGGAAATAAAGGTAATTCCGAGCATCGTTCCCAGAAAAATACCGGACCACATCAAACCAAAAACCAAGAAGGCTCGCCAGTTTCTTAAGCAAGCCACGGTGCTAAAAAATAAACTTTTTGCGACAGGCACATTGTTCCAATGTGTCAAAGCGGGCGCATGCCAAAACACCGCAGACAAAGGCAAGTACAACAACAACGCCAACCACATGGCGTTTTGAAATTCGGGCTTGAGCAAGATGTCCATATCAAGCGAGCCACCTACTAAATACAACTTGGCAAATTCTCCGCCATCGACAAGTGCAGAGAGCCCCATCAAACCGATAAAGCCAATGGCATAAAGCACGCCCAGAATAAACATATTGCGTTTGCCTTGAGGCCCCGCACGAAATCCAACCATCAAGACGATGGGCATTGGAAATTTACTAAGCTCCACTTCGCGTGTGGCGGCCATCAATCCCAACGTGATGGCGGGCAATATGACTAACGCAAAAAAGCTACCGATCACAGGCACCAACGACACCACGGACATACCGGCCATGAACATAAAAAACAACCCTGTCATGGCCAAAGGTTGTTTCCAAAAAATACGAATGCCTTGTCGCACCCACAAAGAGCCGGTTTTGGCGGAAACGAGGTTGAGTTTCATAAATTAAATTGCCAAAGGCTGAGTCACGCGCTGACGAAGTACGCGCTCAAAGTGAGTGGGGTCATGAGGTTTCAGCATGCTGGCTTCGCGCGGTAGGTGGTAGTCCCACAAGCGAGATGTCCAAAACCGCAAGGCGCCTGCACGCAACATCGGGTTGAGCAATTGCCGTTCGGCTGCGGTGAAGGGTCGAACAGATTGGTAGGCGGTCAAGAAGGCCTGCGCTTTGTCTGCGTCGTGTGTGCCATCTGGGTGATGAATGCACCAGTCGTTGAGGCAGACAGCCACATCGAAAAGCCAAGTGTCTACACCTGCGAAATAGAAGTCAAAAAAACCAGTGAGTTCGAGAGATTCTTCATCGCCATCAAACATCACGTTGTCGCGAAACAAATCGGCGTGAACAGGTCCGCGCGGCAGCGCGGTGTAGGTGGACGATGCGGCGATGTGGTTTTGAAAAGCAAGCTCAGATTGAATCAGTTGCGTTTGCTCGGTAGTGAGATGGGGCAACACCACCGGCACGGTGTCGTTCCACCAATTGAGCCCACGCAAATTGGGTTGCTGGCGATTGAAGTCTGCACCCGCCAAGTGCATACGAGCCATCATTTGTCCGACAGCGGCGCAATGAACGGTGGTTGGGTTGAGCTCGCTTTTGCCGCGCAAGCGGTTCACCACGGCTGCAGGTTTTTCTTCAACAGTGAGCAAGATGTCGCCGTCTGGGCCAGACACAGGGTCGGGCACCGGAATGCCGCCCTGCGCTAAATGCTTCATCAGATACAAATAAAAAGGCAATTGAGCGTGTGAAAGACGCTCAAAAAGGGTGAGAACAAATTCGCCCTCGGTGCTGGTGAGAAAGTAGTTGGTGTTCTCTATACCGCCTTGAATACCCTTGAGCTCTACCAATTCGCCAAGACGAAGTTGCGACAGCAGTTCTTGTGCGGTGGACTCTGAAACTTCGGTAAAAACTGCCATGACAACCAAGGTGTTAATGTGTGGCGTCATTGTAGTTGGGCACAATTGCAGCATGAGCGAATCAAAGACTTTGTTGCTGGTAGACGGTTCCAGCTATCTCTACCGTGCATTTCATGCCATGCCCGATTTACGCGCGGTGCCCGGCGACCCAAATAGCCCCGCCACAGGCGCCATTCGCGGCATGATCAACATGATGCAAGCCCTGCGCAAAGAGGTGCCCACGCAATATGCCGTGTGCGTTTTTGACGCCAAAGGCCCTACATTTCGTGATGAGTTGTATCCCGAATACAAAGCCAACCGATCGCCCATGCCGGACGATTTGCGCACACAAATTGAACCCATTCACACCATGGTTCGTTTGTTGGGTTGGAACGTACTCGACGTGCCTGGCGTAGAGGCCGATGACGTTATTGCCACCTTAGCGGTCACCGCGGCCAAGCAAGGTGTGTCGGTGGTGGTATCGAGTGGCGACAAAGACTTAAGCCAGTTGGTGAACGAACACATCACCATCATTGACACCATGAACGGCAAGAAGCGCGATGTGGCTGGCGTAACGGCTGAGTTTGGCGTGCCACCGCATTTGATGATCGATTTTCAAACCTTGGTGGGCGACACCGTCGACAACGTACCGGGTGTTCAAAAAGTGGGTCCTAAAACCGCTGCCAAATGGCTGATGGAATATGGCTCTCTCGATGCGTTGATGCAAAACGCAGATGCCATCAAAGGCGTGGCTGGAGAAAATTTGCGACAAGCGCTTTCGTGGTTGCCCATGGGCCGACAACTCGTCACCATGAAAACCGATTGCGATTTGTCCGCCTATGTGCCGAGCCTGCCAGACTTGGAGGCATTAAAAATAGGCGAGCCAGACAAAGCAGCGCTCAAGAATTTTTATGAAACATTTGGCTTCAAAGGCCTAGCGCGATCCTTGGCCGAAGCAGGCGAGGGCGCCAGCAGCGCCTTAGCCCAAGCGGATAAACCTAAGTTTGAACCCAACCCAAGTTTGTTCGACGAACCCGAACCAGCCGTCTCTAAAGCCACCCAAAAAAACTACGACTGCGTGCTCACTTGGGAAGCCTTCGACCTGTGGCTGGCCAAATTGCAAGCGGCTGAACTGGTGGCGTTTGACACCGAGACCACCTCGCTTGACGCGATGCGTGCTGAGCTAGTGGGGCTTAGTTTTTCGGTCAAACCCGGAGAGGCGTGCTACATCCCTCTGGCGCACAGCTATGGCGATGCACCTGTGCAACTGCCGTTGCATGAAGTGTTGCAAAAACTCAAGCCTTGGTTCGAAAACCCAGCGGCGCAAAAACTGGGGCAACACATTAAATATGACCGACACGTCATGGCCAATCACGGCATTGACGTGAAGGGCTATGCGCACGACACCCTGTTGCAAAGCTATGTGTTGGAAGTGCACAAGCC
>CAZEAQ010000069.1:0-8909 GCA_964510145.1 uncultured Bordetella sp. | reverse complement strand
TGACTGGTGAGGTCGTACCAAGACTTACCGGTGGCTTCGTCTTTGAAATTGTGCAATTCTTCAATGAAGATCGCATCCGCGCGGCGCAACAGGTCGGCGTATTCTTTTTTAACTTCCCCCAAGATACGCACACCCAAGCCAGGGCCTGGGAACGGGTGGCGGTAGACCATTTCGCGGGGCAAGCCCAACGCCACGCCCAGTTCGCGAACTTCGTCTTTGAACAAATCGCGCAAGGGCTCGAGTAACTTCAAGCCCAACTGTTCGGGCAAACCGCCCACGTTGTGATGGCTCTTGATAGTCACCGCTTTCTTGCTCTTGGCGCCGCCAGACTCAATCACATCCGGATAAATGGTGCCCTGAGCGAGAAAGGTCGCACCTTTGTGCCCGCCGTCGCCCGCTTTCAGTTTGGCAGCTTCCGCCTTAAAGACGTCAACAAACAGCCCGCCGATGATTTTGCGTTTTGCTTCTGGCTCGCTCACACCCGCTAATTTGCCCAAAAATAACTCGCTGGCGTCAACACGAATTACTTTGGCGTGCAACTTGCCCACAAACATGTCCATCACCATGTCGCCTTCATTGAGACGCAACAAGCCATGATCGACAAAGACACACGTCAATTTATCGCCAATTGCACGATGAATTAACGCTGCGGCCACCGAAGAATCAACGCCACCAGACAGCCCCAAAATGACCTCTTCCTCGCCCACTTGTTCGCGAATTAAAGCGACGGCCTCGGCAATGTGATCGCGCATGATCCAGTCGGGCCTGGTGCCACAAATATCAATCACAAAACGATTCAAAAGTGCTTGGCCTTGAAGCGTGTGCGTGACTTCAGGATGGAATTGCACTGCATAAAATTTGCGCACTTCGTCGGCCATGCCCGCAATGGGGCAACTTGGGGTGCTGGCCATTACTTTGAAGCCTGCGGGGAGCTCGGTCACTTTGTCGCCGTGACTCATCCAAACCTTCAGCATGCCATGCCCCTCTGGGGTGGTGAAGTCGGCAATATTTTTGAGTAGGGTGGTGTGGCCGTGGGCACGCACCTCGGCATAACCAAATTCGCGCGTATGACCACTTTCAACCTTGCCGCCCAATTGCTGCGCCATGGTTTGCATGCCATAACAAATGCCCAGAACAGGCACGCCCAGTTCAAAAACTGCATCAGGAGCGCTGTCTGTTGTCTCTTCATAAACGCTGGCGTGGCTGCCCGACAAAATAACGCCTTTGAGAGTGCCATCAGCCGCATAAGCTCGAACCCACTCGTCCGAAACATCGCAAGGATGAACTTCGCAATAAACATGCGCCTCGCGAACACGGCGAGCGATTAATTGGGTGACTTGAGAGCCGAAGTCAAGAATCAGAATTTTTTGATGCGACATAAATAAAAAACGGCCAGTCAGTGGCCTAACCGCTTATTGTCGCAAAAAACCAAACCCCTATTGAGCGGTTATTCGGCCCTGTAGTTAGGCGCCTCTTTGGTGATTTGCACATCGTGAACATGGCTCTCACGAATGCCTGCGGCGGTAATTTCTACAAATTCCGCTTTGTTTTTCATGTCTTCAATGGTTGCGCAGCCGCAGTATCCCATGCTGGCCCGAACGCCTCCCGCCATTTGGTAAACGATGTTGACCATAGAGCCTTTGTAGGGCACTCTGCCCTCAATACCCTCGGGAACCAGCTTGTCTGCATTGGGGTTGCCCGTGCTGGACTCTTGAAAGTAGCGGTCCGCACTGCCCTGCTGCATGGCGCCGATAGACCCCATGCCGCGATAGCTTTTATAGCTACGGCCTTGATAAAGAATGACTTCGCCAGGGGCTTCTTCGGTACCCGCAAACATGCCTCCCATCATGACGCTTGAAGCGCCTGCTGCAATGGCTTTGGCAATATCGCCGCTGTATCGAATTCCGCCATCCGCAATCAAAGGAACGCCCGTTCCCTGCAAAGCAGACGCAACGCTGTCGATCGCCATGATTTGAGGAACGCCCACCCCTGCCACGATTCGTGTGGTGCAAATTGAGCCGGGGCCAATGCCTACTTTCACCGCGTCGGCGCCCGCTTCGGCTAAAGCCAGAGCTGCGGCACCTGTGGCAATGTTTCCACCCACCACATCAATGTGTGGGTAGTTTTTCTTGACCCAGCGCACCCGGTCAATCACCCCATGACTGTGGCCATGCGCTGTGTCCACCACGATGGCGTCAACCCCTGCTTTGGCAAGCGCTTCAACGCGCTCTTCTGTGCCCTCGCCCACACCCACAGCAGCACCTACTCGCAGGCGTCCTGCGCTGTCGCGTGCTGCGTTTGGAAAACTGGTTTGCTTGGTAATGTCTTTAACCGTAATGAGACCCTTCAACTCAAACGCATCATTGATGACGAGCAAACGCTCAAGTTTGTGTTTGTTCAGCAATGCCTTAGCTTGCTCTGGCGTTGTGCCCTCGGGCACAGTCACTAGCCGCTCGCGAGGGGTCATGATGTCTTTGATGTAGACGTCGTACCGCGTCTCGAAACGTAAATCGCGATTCGTCACGATGCCAACGACTTTGCCGCCATCACAAACGGGAAAGCCAGACACACCCAGTTGCTCTGATAACGCAAGCACCTGTCGCACCGTATGGTTTGGCGTGATGATGACGGGGTCGAGCAAAACACCGCTTTCGTAGCGCTTTACTTTGGCGACCTCCGCAGCTTGCTCTTGCGCCGTGAGGTTTTTATGCACGATCCCCATGCCCCCCTCTTGTGCAATCGCAATGGCCAAACGCGCTTCAGTGACCGTGTCCATTGCAGCGGACACCAAGGGTAAATTTAGCGAAATATTTCGGGAGAAGCGCGTGGCGAGAGAAGTGTCCTTGGGCAGAACTTGGGAGTAGGCGGGCACCAACAACACGTCGTCGAAGGTAAGGGCTTTGCCGAGCAGGCGCATGATGAGAGCTCCAAAAGATAAATTCTAAAAACTTCAGAAATACTGGTTGTATACAGCGACCCATCGCCATCAATTCCTTAAAAGAAAAAAGATATTTCAGAGCTGATGACAATATGATTCATTCTCTTTAGTTCGACTAAAAGGAATTCTTGTGAATCTCAAAAATAAAAAAAATCTTTTCTACTTTGTCGTTTTAAGTTTGTCCTTGCATCAATGCTTGGCTCAAACGAGACCCGTCAGTTTGCAACAGCTAGAAACCATGATGCTGTCCAACAGCCGGGCGATTCAAGGCGCTGCGGACTCTGTTCAAGTGGCGAAATCTGCTGTCGTGACAGCAAGATCCATTGCCAATCCAGAAATCGAAATCTTGAATGGCTCAAGAAACCCAAGACTTGGCACACTTCCTACCGATGGCAGTCTTAAAACAATCAGCGTCACACAAGAACTAGACATGCCTTGGCATCGTTTTCCAAGAGTTGATGCAGCCGAAGCCGGACTAAGAGCCGCCCAAGCCAACGAGCAAGCATTTATTGCCGAAATGCGGTCCAAACTCAGGATACGTTTTTACGACTTAATTCGAAGACTCTCTGAGGGACGCTCTAGCCGTGAAGACAGTCAGTTGATGGAGGGCATTCGCAGCCGAATCGCTTTGCGTGTTGAAACGGGTGAGGCCGCTAAGTTTGAACTAATTAAAGCGGATGCTGAGATGTTAAACACTCAAAAATTAGCGCAATCAGCGGAGCTAAGAATCAGGCAATCACGCGCAGCTTTACGCGCGCTAATCGGACCAGAATTACCCGAAGATTTTGAAATTCAAGAATATGGCAACGAGTTTCCAGCGCCGCCACCCCTTAAAAGTATTCGAAATGAAGTTCTCCAAAATAACCCCGAGTTGTTGCGTGCCAAATTTGAAAAAGAACAACTCGACAGAAAGCTGAGTGAAGAAAAAGCACTCCGATTTCCAAAAATTTCACTGCGTGCAGATTCAGATCAAGACCCTGAATACCGAAGCAAACGCATTGGCGTTGCTTTAAGTCTGCCCATTTGGAATTGGCGCGGTGGTCCTGTGGGCGAAGCTGCCGCTAGATATTCACAGGCCAACAATGAACTTGCATATCAAGAGTTTTCGTTGGTGCAATCACTCGATGCAGCCTATCAGCAATATGACATTGCACAAGCGCAAATGATTGCTTTGGAATCTGGCATTGTTCGTCAAGCGGCTAACGTTTTACGAATTGCAGAAGTGGCTTTTAAAGCCGGAGAAAAAGGTTTTCTGGAAGTTCTGGATGCGCAACGTGTTTATCGCGCTGCGCGAAATGAACTCATCGTGGCGCGCTTTGAATTAGCTAGCGCTTGGGCTGAAATTGAACGTTTAAGAGCAACTCCACCTAACTAAAGTTTATGAAATCAACTTGTCGCAGTACATGGATCATTCATGCAGTTCTTTCTTGTTCACTGCTTATTCTTCCGGGATGTAAAAAGTCCACGAATAGCGCGAACGTTGAAGCAAAAACGGATGCCATGCTTGTCGAGGTTCCAGAGAAGCTCAAGACACAGCTTCAGGTTATTGAATTACTGAGCCAGGATCTTTCAGAAACACTGCGTGTTGCGGGGCAAATTGATTTCGACCAACAAGCTTTGACGCGAATAGGCGCGAGCGTGACAGGAAGGGTCACTCAAATTAATGCGCAGCTAGGTGTGCCTGTCAATAAAGGCGAAACCCTAGCTTTGATCAATAGCAGCGAATTATCTGGATCGCAACTTGCGTACTTGAAAGCGCGCTCTGAAAAAGAGTTACACAGGCGAAATGTTGAAAGAGCAAAAACTCTTTTTGAAGCAGATGTCATCAGTGCGGCGGAACTGCAACGTAGAGAAAACGAATACGAAATTGCCTCGGCAGAAACGCGTGCCGCGCAAGATCAGTTGCGCGTCTTGGGTGTCAGCCCACGCGCTATTGCGAACCTTGCATCAACGGGTGCCATTGACTCTGTCGCCGGCGTTGTAGCAACCATCAAAGGAGTCGTGGTCGAGCGAAAAGTTTCAACAGGCCAAGTGGTTCAACCCTCTGATGTTCTTTTTACCGTAGCAGACTTAAGCCGCGTCTGGGCGGTTGCTGAAGTGCCCGAGCAGCAAGTAAACCAAGTCAAAGTGGGGCAAGCTGTCAGCATCGAAGTGCCAGCGCTCGAAAACGAAAAATTGGTTGGAAAACTTATTTATGTTGGACAAACTGTCAACCCAGAAACTCGAACAGTTTTAGTACGCACGGAGCTAGATAACAAAAGCGGTCGCCTTAAACCTTCAATGCTCGCATCAATGCTGATTGAGTCAGCACCAATCCCCAAAATTGCTGTGCCCGTTGCAGCGGTTGTGCGTGAGAACGATGCGGATTATGTTTTCGTAGAGCAATCAAATGGGCTTTTCAAACTGACGCAAGTCAAATTAGCGCCAGAACAAAAAGGACAACGCGTTGTTTTGGAAGGACTTACGACTGGAAATCGCATCATCTCTGAAGGGGCATTTCATTTAAACAACCACCGTAATCTCAAAGATACGGCAAGCGGAGGCTGATGCATGCTTGAGTCGCTCGTACGCTCCGCTTTAAAACAACGCCTTGTTGTGTGTGTCATTGCTGTTGTTTTACTTTTTTTTGGACTTAACGCCGCAACGAAACTCTCTGTTGACGCGTTTCCTGATGTCACTAACGTCCAAGTGCAAATAGCAACCGAGGCTCCTGGCAGATCGCCTGAAGAAGTTGAAAGGTTTGCAACCGTTCCAATTGAAGTGTCGATGACGGGACTTCCGGGTTTGACAGAGCTCAGGTCATTAAATAAACCGGGCTTGTCTCTCATTACCTTGGTGTTCACCGACAACACCAATGTGTACTTTGCTCGTCAATTGGTGATGGAGCGTTTGATGGAAGTGGGGCATCGGTTGCCTGCAGGAATTACGCCCGTGCTTGGGCCAGTTTCTTCTGGCTTAGGCGAGGTCTATCAATACACCATCGAACACGCCAATGATGGAAAAAACGAATTAAGTGAAGAAGAATTAACGCAACGTCGTGTCGTACAAGACTGGGTTTTGCGTCCACTACTTCGATCAATTCCGGGGGTTGCTGAAATCAATTCACAGGGCGGATATGTGAAGCAATATCACGTTCTAGTGAATCCCGAACGATTAAGACACTACAAAATCAGTCTCTCAGAGGTCTATGACGCCGTTTCGCGAAATAACGCAAATTCCGGCGGCGGAGTGTTACCACAAGCGGCCGAGCAATATTTAATTCGAGGCGTTGGCTTAGTTCAAGGCGTGGGCGACTTAGGACAAATTGTTTTAAAAGAAGTTAATGGCACGCCCGTCTATATGCGGGACGTCGCCGAAATAACACTGGGTCACGAAGTGAGGCAAGGCGCAGTTATTAAAAACGGAACAACGGAGGCTGTCGGCGGCATTGTCATGATGATGACGGGTGGCAATGCGAAAGAAGTTGTGAGTCGTATCAAAGCACGCGTGAAAGAAATTAACAACCGAGGCATGCTTCCGGGAGATCTAAAAGTAGTGCCTTATTACGATCGATCAGAACTTGTAGATGCCGCGCTCTGGACGGTCACTAAGGTGTTGATTGAGGGCGTCATCTTGGTGGTGGTTGTTTTGTTCTTGTTTTTGGGCGATGTTCGGTCCTCGTTAATCGTTGTCGCTACGCTAGTTCTTACCCCTTTACTGACCTTCATGGCGATGAATAAGCTGGGTATTTCTGCCAATTTAATGTCACTTGGCGGTCTTGCGATCGCCATTGGATTAATGGTGGACGGATCGGTCGTAGTGGTTGAAAACGCCTATGCGCGTCTGGGTCGAGCTGCAGAGCTGGGCGAGAGCAAAGTGCGCGGCATTTTGAATGCAGTTCTTGAGGTTGCAACGCCCGTGATATTTGGTGTGGGCATCATTATTTTGGTCTTCCTGCCGCTCATGACCTTGCAAGGCATGGAAGGAAAAATGTTTGCCCCACTCGCCTACACCATCGCCATTGCATTGGCTGTTTCGTTGGTGTTATCAATGACGTTGTCACCCGTGCTGTCGTCCTATTTGTTGAAGCCACCTGAAGGCGATGGCGATCACGACACGCGTTTAATTAAGGTTTTGAAAAAACGCTATTTACTTTTATTGGACATGGCCATGTCGAACCAAAAGAGAACCATACAAATCTCTTTGGCCACTTTTGGGTTCGCAGTTGTTTTACTTCCATTTCTAGGAACTGCGTTTATTCCCGAAATGAAGGAAGGGTCCATTGTTCCGGGCATCACCCGAGTTCCCAACATTTCCCTGAATGAGTCAATCAAAATGGAAATGCAGGCCATGAAACTCATCACGACTGTCCCGGGCGTGAAGTCGGCGATTTCTGGGTTAGGCCGCGGTGAATCGCCTGCCGATCCACAAAGCGCAAATGAGTCGACCCCCATCGTGAGCCTCAAGCCGAGAGACGAATGGCCATCAGGATGGGATCAAGCTGACATCACCAATGCAATGAGCGAGAAGCTAAAAGCACTGCCAGGTGTGCAAATTGTGATGGCACAACCTATTTCTGCTCGTGTCGCCGAGATGGTGACTGGCGTTCGCTCTGATATTGCTGTCAAAGTTTTTGGCGATGACTTAAACGAGCTCAGGCGCGTGGCCAATCAGATTGCAAAAGTCGCACAAACCATTCAGGGTGCTCAAGATCTGCGCGTCGAAAGAATTTCTGGACAGCAGTATTTACAAATAGATATTGATAGGCAAGCCATTGCACGCATGGGACTGAATGTCTCAGACGTCAACGACATGATTGAAACTGCTATTGGAGGAAAAGTAGCGTCTGAAGTGTTTGAGGGTGAACGTCGGTTTTCGGCTGTTGTACGTTTACCCGAACGCTTTAGAAATAACATTGAAGCCATTTCGAACATTATTTTGAACTCCTCACACGGCGCTCAAGCAAGACTGGATGACGTCGCAAAAATTCAAGTATTAGATGGTCCTGCACAAATATCTAGAGAGTCGGCAAAGCGACGAATCGTTGTCGGTATCAACGTCAAGAATCGAGACTTGGGTAGCTTTGTCACAGAGCTTCAAGCAAATGTAGAAAGCAAAATCAAACTGCCAGACGGCTATTACTTGGAATGGGGCGGTCAATTCCAAAATATGGAGCGCGCACTAGGGCACCTCAAAATCATTGTTCCGATCACGGTTGCAGCCATTTTCTTTTTGTTGTTCCTTCTATTTAACTCTTTCAAATTTGCTACGCTCATCATCACCGTTTTGCCATTTGCCTCTATTGGTGGTGTGATTGGTTTGTTTATCGCGGGTGAATATTTGTCTGTACCAGCCTCAGTAGGCTTCATTGCGCTGTGGGGAATTGCGGTTTTAAACGGCGTTGTCTTGGTGTCCTACATTCGCAGTTTGCGTGAGGGCGGCATGTCGGTCAAAGAAGCCGTTTTAGAGGGTGCCCGTCAACGTTTTCGACCTGTGATGATGACCGCCACGGTGGCGATGTTGGGGCTAATTCCTTTTTTAATTTCTGATGGGCCTGGCTCTGAAGTGCAGCGTCCGTTAGCTATCGTTGTCATTGGTGGCCTCATTACTTGCACGCTTTTGACTTTAGTAGTTGTCCCCACCATTTATCACTGGTTTGACGAGTCGAAACCCGAAGCCTAAGACGAGGAAGAAATGAAAGAGATAAAAGCCATTATTCGTCCCTCTAAACTTCCAACTTTGCGCGAAAAGCTGCGTAGCCTTCCTGGCTTTCCGGGTATGACAGTTAGCAAGGCTGAGGGGTGTTCTGCCACACATTTGCGCAGCCCTGCAAACTTAAAAGATGAGCTGACAGATTACACGCCGAAAGTTCGAATTGAAATTGTGTCCCCCGACGAAATTTGCGACAGCATCGTGGACTTAATTGTTCACACAGCACAAATCGGACAGATCGGTGATGGCTTAGTTTGGGTCACCGAAATTAATCGTGCCG
>CAZEAQ010000068.1:0-8910 GCA_964510145.1 uncultured Bordetella sp. | reverse complement strand
AGTCACAGCCGTCCCAAGCCTACGTGTCAGCCATTGCCCAGTCTAAAAATTGCCCACGATCCGCCAGCCAATTCTTGGCAGTTGAAAAATGTCCGCAACCTATAAATGGTTGAGGCGCTCTCGTCGCCGATAGTGGGGATGGATGATTCGCCGTTAACACCAAAGTGCTCGCCATACGGCTGGTTTTGTTGACCTCGGAGGCAATTAATTCTTCCTTAGCTTGGGCATGCGCGCCCCACAACATAAAGACGCACGCAGGCGAAGTTCTTGCCACCTCTGCAATTAAAGCGTCAGTCAAGGTTTCCCATCCTCGCTTGGCGTGGCTTGCAGGCAAGCCATCTTCAACTGTCAAACTGGTGTTGAGCAACAACACACCTTGCGTTGCCCATCTAACCAAGGAACCATGCAAAGGTGCTGGATGACCTAAATCACGTTGTAATTCTTTAAAAATATTCCGCAAAGATGGCGGAATTTTTACGCCCGTCGGCACAGAAAAAGATAAACCCTGCGCCTGATTTGGGCCGTGATACGGATCCTGCCCAAGAATAACCACCTTCACACCAGACAAGGGCGTCAACTGTAAGGCCCACAAAGGATGAGTCGGATAAACCACCGCACCCGCGTCCAGCCGACTCGCCACAAAATCCGCCAGCCTTTGCCCCTCTTGGCTTTTCCAAAAAGCGTCGAGCACAGGCTGCCAATCAGCGTGAACAGGCCAATCCTCTGGATTCCATCTCAACAGTCGCGGTGCGAACAAATCACCGATCAAATCAGCTGACATGCTGACGCCTAATAAAAACTGCAACTAAGCCGAAAACAGTTCAGACAAGGCCTCGCCCGGATCCGGGGCTCGCATAAAAGCCTCGCCAACCAAAAACGCATGAACTTGGGCGTCTCTCATTTTTTGAACATCCGATCTTTGCAAGATGCCGCTCTCCGTCACCAAAATACGATCTTGTGGCACGTCTTTGATCATCCCAATCGTTGTCTCCAACGACACCTCAAAAGTGCGCAAATTGCGATTGTTGATACCCACCAATGGCGTCTTTAGCTTCAACGCACGCTGCAACTCTGGCGCGTCATGCACTTCCACCAACACCGCCATGTCTAGACTTTTTGCAACCGATTCCAAGTCCGTCATTTGCGCGTCGCTCAAACATGCGGCAATGAGCAAAATGCAATCTGCCCCCATCACGCGCGCTTCGTACACCTGATAGGGGTCAATCATGAAATCTTTTCTAAGAACGGGCAAATCACACGATGCGCGCGCTTGCTTCAGGTAGTCAACACTGCCTTGAAAAAACTCTTGATCGGTCAGAACAGACAAGCATGCAGCACCGTGCTCTGCGTAACTTTGCGCGATATCTGCAGGAATGAAGTCTTCTCGCAAGACGCCCTTAGAAGGGCTGGCCTTTTTGATTTCGGCAATGACCGCAGGCTTTCCCGCCTCAATTTTTCGTTTTAAAGCGCCCACAAAGTCTCGCGTGAGCACACGACTTTCTGCATCGGCACGCATCGCCTCAAGCGACTTGCGTTGACGCGCTGCGGCAACCTCTTGCTGCTTCACGGCGACGATTTTTTTTAGTATGTCTGACATAGTTTCTTTCTGCGCTTTCAAGCTGCGAGTTGATGTGCAGCAGTCACCAGTTGTTCTAGCTTTTTCTTCGCGGCACCCGAAGCCAATGCGTCACGCGCACTCGTTATGCCTAGCTCGATACTCGCCACCACATTAGCCGCATACAAGGCCACGGCGGCGTTAAGCACAACAATATCTCGCGGCGCGCCCTCTTTGTTATCCAGCACATCTAAAAGCATGGCACGCGATTGTTCGGGCGTTTCAACACGAAGTGCGCGATTGCTACTCATAGCAAACCCGAAATCTTCGGGATGAATTTCGTACTCTTTAACTTCACCATTCTTCAGCTCGCCAACCAAGGTGGCAGCACCTAAAGAAACTTCGTCAAGTCCATCGCGACCATAGACAACCAACGCGTGCTCTGCGCCTAAACGCTGCAAAGCGCGAACTTGAATACCGACTAAGTCTGGATGAAAAACGCCCATCAAAATATTGGGCGCGCCAGCCGGATTAGTCAGCGGCCCCAAGATATTGAAGAGGGTTCGCACGCCCAACTCTTTGCGAACAGGCGCTACGTTTTTCATCGCCGGATGATGGTTGGGCGCGAACATAAAACCAATACCCACATCCGCAACACACTGCGAAATCTTTGAGGGCGTTAAATTGATGTTCACCCCCAGGCTTTCGAGCACATCTGCACTCCCGCTTTTGCTGCTCACACTACGCCCGCCATGTTTGCTAACTTTGGCGCCCGCAGCAGCCGCCACAAACATCGAACATGTCGAAATATTGAAGGTGTGCGAACCATCGCCCCCCGTCCCCACAATGTCCACCAAGTGCTGACGGTCTGCAATTTCAACCTTGGTCGAAAACTCGCGCATCACTTGCGCAGCCGCGGTGATTTCGCCAATCGTTTCTTTCTTCACGCGCAAGGCGGCAATAAACGCAGACATCAACACCGGGGACATTTCTCCCGACATGATGAGTCGCATGATGTGCAACATTTCATCGTGGAATATTTCACGATGTTCGATCACGCGTTGTAACGCCTCTTGAGGTGTGATGGCGCGGGCTTGGATCGTTGTCGTCATGGCAACTCCTTACAAAAAGTTTTTCAACATAGCGTGGCCATGTTCAGTGAGGATGGATTCAGGATGAAACTGCACGCCTTGAATATCCAACTCGGCGTGTCGCACACCCATGATTTCGCCATCATCTGTCCACGCTGTGACCTTCAAGCAATCAGGTTTTGAAGTGCGCTCAATGGCCAAGGAGTGATAGCGATTCACCGTGAATTTTTCAGGCAAACCTTTGAAAACGCCTTCTTGCGTGGTGGTAATCACACTCGTTTTTCCGTGCATGAGTTCTTGTGCGCGAATGATCTTGCCACCAAACGCAGCGCCAATACTTTGATGCCCCAAACACACCCCCAAGATTGGCAACTTACCTGCGAAGTGTTGAATTGCAGCCACCGAAATTCCAGCCTCTGCAGGCGAACAAGGGCCGGGTGAAATAACCAGTCGATCAGGCTTTCGCGCCGCAATCCCCTCGAGCGTGATTTCATCGTTTCGAAAAACCTCGACATCCGCCCCTAACTCGCCGAAATACTGAACGATGTTGAAAGTAAAGCTGTCGTAGTTATCGACCATGAGTAGTTTGATTTTTTTCATTCCAAACCCTCCTCAACCAACTCGCTGGCTCGCAATAAAGCGCGCGCCTTGTGTTCTGTTTCACGCCACTCTAACTCGGGCACCGAATCGGCCACCACCCCCGCAGCCGCTTGCACATACAGCGTCTCGTTTTTAATGATGCCGGTTCGTATAGCAATGGCCACATCCATGTCGCCCGCAAAACTCAAATAGCCACACGCGCCGCCATATAAACCGCGCTTGATGGGTTCGAGTTGATCAATCAGCTCCATCGCGTGCACCTTGGGTGCACCGGTCAATGTGCCCGCAGGAAAAGTGGCTTTCAACACATCCATACTGGTAAGTGGTTGACCGTCTTTTCCGTCTAACAACAAGCCCTCAACGTTGCTCACAATGTGCATCACATGGCTGTATCGCTCCACCACAAAAGCCTCAGTCACTTTCACGCTGCCGGTTTTAGCAATACGTCCAATGTCGTTTCGCGCTAGGTCGATGAGCATGACGTGCTCAGCACGTTCTTTCGGATCATTGATCAGTTCTATTTCAGCAGCCTTGTCGGCCTCGGGCGTGACTCCTCGTGGACGAGTTCCAGCCAATGGGCGAATGGTGACTTTCTGACCTTCGGGCGTCGATTCTTGGCGCACCAAAATTTCGGGCGATGCCCCCACCACATGCGCATCGCCCAAGTGGTAGTAGTACATGTATGGACTGGGGTTCAACGACCTGAGGGCGCGATAGAGCGACAACGGGCTCGCGGTAAATTTCTTATGAATCCGCTGACCCACTTGCACTTGCATAAAGTCGCCAGCGGCGATTAAATCTTTTGCTCGACCCACGGCTGATAAATAGTCTTCTTTTGCAAAGCTGCGTTGCGCGGGTTGGCTATCGCATGGCGCAATGGAAGGCGCTTGCGCGGGTGCCTTTAAGCGTTGCTTTAATTCCGCCAAACGCGCTTGTGCCTTTGCATAGGCGTCAGATTGCATTGGATCCGCATAAACAATCAACGACAACTTGCCCGAGAGGTTGTCGATCACAGCCAACTCTTCGGTTTGCAGCAACAAAATATCGGGCATTCCCAAATCATCGGGCGGGCACGAATGCGTCAGCTTCTTCTCGATATGTCGCACCGTGTCGTAACCAAAATAACCGGCTAGACCACCACAAAAACGAGGCAGTCCGTCACGTAACGCCACTTTGAAACGCTTCTGGTAATCCGCCACAAAATCTAACGGATTACCTGGGTGCGTTTCGACGATCACACCATCTGTCACCACTTCAGTTTTGGCATCGGCGCCAAAACCTGTAGCGCGAAGCAAGGTGCGAGCAGGCAGGCCAATAAAACTGTATCGGCCAAAACGCTCGCCACCGACCACCGACTCCAGCAAGAAACTATGTGCGCCGCCGTTTTGAACATACGCAAGTTTGAGATACAGAGAAAGCGGCGTTTCTAAATCAGCAAAAGCCTGCGCGACCAACGGAATGCGGTTGAAGCCTTGTTGGGCTAGATTTTTAAATTCGGTTTCAGTCATCAAGAGCCTCCACAGCTCTGCCCTTCAAGCAGAAGGGCGTTCATTCGAAAAAATGCTGAACGCAATAAAAACTTGCTTCAGCGCGGGCACGGCCTTAAAGCGTGCTTTGAACGAGCGCAACACATGGCGTACGCCAGGGCCAAGCTCCCCGGTCGTGACAACCTGTAACAGTGCTGCGATGAATGAACATAGGTTTCAGTTTATCAAAGGCTCAACAGGTCACGGTCAAGGCGCGCTGAATGTGCGTGAGCAGGTCGATGTGCGCATCTGCGTCCACGCCATCAACGGGCTCGCCGTGGTTGTAGCCATAGCGCACAAGTGCCACAGGGCATCCAGCGGCGCGTGCGGCTAAGGCGTCGTTGCTGGAATCGCCCACCATTAAAGTGGCAGAGGGGGCGACGCCCAAGGCCTCGCACGTTTTAAGTAGCGGCAATGGATCTGGCTTTTTGCGATCAAAGCTGTCTCCGCCAAAGACATGGCTGAAATAAACATTCAATCCTTTTGCATTCAGCAAAGGTTGCGCAAACGACAGGGGTTTGTTGGTCAGGCAAGCCAACCGCAACCCTGCATCACGCAGTTGTTGCAGACCGCTTTCAACGCACGGATACACCTGCGCAAACTCGCCATTGATTTCTAAATAGTGACGTTGATACCGCTGCCATGCTGAGTCGAACAAAACCTCCACTTCGGCATGGTTTTCCACACCGAGGTGATGCGTGAGCACGGATTTAATCAAGTGCTCTGAGCCTTTGCCCACCGTTTGTTCGACCCATTGGCGTGAGATGAGTGGCAAATTTAAATCCGTCAACGTTCGATTCAGCGCCACCTCAAAGTCGCCCAAGGTATCGATCATCGTGCCATCGAGATCAATGATGGCGGCTTGCAATCGTTCAAACATCAGGCCAAAGCAACGCGCATTTGGTCAATCACCGCCTTGTAGTCGGGCTTGCCAAAAATAGCGCTACCCGCCACAAAAGTGTCAGCGCCAGCGTCGGCCACTTGGCGAATGTTGTCGGCCTTGATGCCGCCGTCTACTTCGAGTCGAATATCTCTTCCACTTGCGTCAATCAGCTTTCTGGCGTGTTCCACTTTGCGAAGCGCTGAATCGATAAAGCTTTGCCCGCCAAAACCCGGGTTGACGCTCATGATAAGAATCAAATCAATCTCATCTATCGTCCACTCCAACACATCCAGCGGTTCGGCGGGATTAAAAACCAATCCAGCTTTCACGCCTTTGCTTTTAATAGCCTGAATGCTGCGGTGAACATGGGCACTGGCGTCTGGGTGAAAGCTAATGAGGTCGGCGCCCGCTTCGGCAAACGATGCGGCAAGGGCGTCGACCGGAGAAATCATCAAATGCACATCGATGGGTACGGCCACACCGCTTGCAGTTTTAGCGTGTGGTTTTAGCGCTTGGCAAATCATGGGGCCGAACGTGAGGTTGGGCACGTAGTGGTTGTCCATCACATCGAAGTGAATCCAGTCTGCGCCAGCAGCAATGACGTTTTTCACCTCGTCACCCAGGCGAGCGAAATCGGCAGACAAGATGGAAGGGGCGATGCGGAATGTGGGGCGTGCGCTTTTCATGGGGAGATTATTTCACTCTCTGCCAGGGGTATCGGCTTAGGCCAAAATCGCCCCCATGCAACGCTACAAATTTCAAGTCGAAGTTCACCCGCAATATCTGTCCGAACAGTCAGACCCGGAGGGCGGCATGTACATGTTCGCCTACACCATCACGATTACCAATGTGGGCTCCATCGCTGCGCAGCTCATCTCGCGCACCTGGAACGTGAACGACTCCACGGGCTTGCATGAAAAAATTCGTGGCTTGGGGGTCGTCGGCCATCAGCCCTTGCTGCAACCCGGCGAGCAATTTGAATACACCAGCGGCACACGCCTTCGCACGCCCACCGGCACCATGCACGGCAGCTACTTTTGCGTGGCCGAAGACGGCGAAAAATTCGACGTTGACATTCCCATGTTCGTGCTCGACGCGTTGAGTGACGAATCCGGCAGTCGTCATTTGCATTGAGACCCTCACTGGACAACCATGGGTGAATTCGACCTCATCGAGCGATATTTCAAACGCCCCACGCACAAAGCAGCTCTTGGTGTCGGAGACGACTGCGCCCTCATCGCCCCCACACGCGGCATGCAACTGGCCATTTCGAGCGATATGTTGGTGGAAGGTCGTCACTTTCTGAGCACCGTCGACCCTAGGCATCTTGGACATAAAGCACTTGCAGTCAACCTCAGCGATCTCGCTGCGATGGGCGCAGAGCCGTTGGCCTTTACGCTCGCTTTGTCGCTGCCGCGCGTCGATGAAAACTGGTTATCGGGCTTCTCAACAGGGCTTTTACAACTTGCCGACTTGCATGGCTGTGAGCTCATAGGCGGCGACACCACGCAAGGGCCTCTGAATATTTGCATTACCGTTTTTGGTGAAGTGCCGCCCGGCGACGCCTTGATGCGACAAAACGCACAAGCCGGTGACGACATTTACATCAGTGGCACCGTGGGCGATGCGCGGCTGGCACTTGAAGTTTTCAGAGGCACCCTATCGCTGGATGGCGCATCGTTTGCGATTGCTCGACAACGCATGGAACAACCCACGCCACGCGTTGCATTGGGGCTTGAATTACGCGCCATTGCCAACGCCGCGATTGACATCAGCGATGGTCTGTTGGGCGACTTGGGACACATCTTGAAACGATCCGGCTTGGGCGCCCACATCGAAACGCATTGGTTACAAAACCGACAAACCTTTGGCGCTGACGAATTACCCGCTGGCATATCGCCACAACTAATGGCACTCCCATGGAACAAACGCTTAGAGTTCGCACTCGCAGGTGGCGACGACTACGAGCTGTGTTTTACCGCCCCCGTTAACCAGCGCGAATTGGTGCACGCCGCGGCGTGGGAGAGCAACACGCCCGTGACTCGCATTGGCAGAATGAGCGCAGAGCCAGGCTTGGTTTTAGTCGATCCGCAGGGGCAACCCATTACGCGACGTTTTGCCTCTTTTGACCACTTTGCTTAAATCGCATCAACCTCTGAAAGCTTTGATTCGCGCATGTTGAACCGAGATTTTTTAACTGCCCACCCCGCGCACTTCATCGCCTTGGGGCTGGGTGCAGGTCTGTCCCGCATGGCTCCCGGCACTGTCGGAACGTTATGGGCGTGGGCCGTATTTTTACTGTTGCAAATTTGGTTGAATCCGCTAGAAATGGGTTTGCTCATTGCGGGCTCTACGTTGGTAGGCTGGTGGGCTTGCACCGTGACTGCGCAGCACATGGGCGTGGCTGATCCGGGGGCAATTGTTTGGGACGAAATCGTGGCCTTTTGGCTCGTGCTTTGGCTGGTAACGCCCACCACATTCGGCGGACAACTGGGCGCATTTTTGTTGTTTCGTTATTTCGATGCAGCCAAACCCAACCCCGTGCGATGGGCCGACAGTTTGTTCAAAGGCTTCGGTTGGCGTGGTGGCTGGGGCATCATGTTTGACGACTTGGTGGCCGCTTTTTGCACCTTGCTGGTGATGGCGATTTGGAGGTCGTTATGAGTTCTAGCGCAAAAACTTTGACCTTGGTCGAACAATTGGCCGATGTGCTTTTGCATCACGGCTGGATGCTCTGCACAGCCGAGAGCTGCACGGGCGGTCTTATTGCGAGCCGTTGTACCGATTTGGCGGGTTCTAGCCAGTGGTTTGAGCGTGGCTTTATGACCTATTCGAACGAAGCCAAACACGACATGCTCGGCGTTGACTCAACCCTCATCCACGCTCAAGGCGCTGTCAGTGAGGCCGTCGTTCAGGCCATGGCGTTGGGTGCGTTGCGACACTCGCGAGCGCAAGTGTCCATTGCGGTCACTGGCATTGCGGGTCCCACCGGAGGCTCTGACGACAAACCCGTTGGCACGGTTTGGTTTGGTTGGGCCACACCCAGCGATACCGGCCCCACCTTGGGCGCCGAAACCGCTTGGGTTAAAACGGAACGTGTGCGCTTTGACGGCGATCGTCAACAGGTGCGCGAAGCTGCCGTTGAACACGGCTTGAAAACTCTGCTGCAACTTTTGCATCAAGCGTAAAAAAGCCTTCCCGAGGGAAGGCTTTGAAACGGGCCGAAGCTTGTTGAGTTGGTTAGAACTTGTAAGC
>CAZEAQ010000067.1:6074-9267 GCA_964510145.1 uncultured Bordetella sp. | reverse complement strand
GTCAGGTGGTGAACAATGTATTCACCAGCGGTCGGACCGTGTTCAACAGACATTCGTTCGCTCTTTTTAAGTTTGAGTAACCGGATAAAACACTCGGCGAAAACCAAGCGCTAGCCAGTAAACCTTCATTGTCACTACCAAACCAACCAACATGGCTAGCCAACTCAAATCACTCACCAAGCGAGGAGCCGCAAATAACATTGCGACTGTCAAGCCAATTTTGACTATCTCCCAGAGGAAAAAGCCAAACACCGCAGCGCTCGCATTCATGGAGGCGACTCGACCGGTCAACCCCCGCGCAAACAGCGCTGACGGCAAAATAACCGTCATTGCGCCGTAGACGACTGAATAAACAACCGCCAAACGGCCAGAAAACCACCACGCTGCAATCGCCGTCAAGAGCCCCAAAAGAATTTGAGTGGCGACTACCCGCCAAACCGACAAAAGAGGTTGCCGCTTGCGCAATTCAACCACCTGATCAGCCGTGAGCGGCTTAAACGCTTCTTCTAAGCTTTCTTGATCTTCGGGTTGTATTCTGGTCATGTTTGTTTACGCCCAGGTTACATCCGTACGATTTTGCAAAGCCGCTTATTGTACGTGATAACCCATATATCCCCATCCAAATTAGACCAAAAGGGGATAATTGCAAGATGAAATCCGTTTTACCCCCTGCCGATGATCCACGCAAAGAGTCTCTGATCGAGTACCCCAGTCAATTTCCGATCAAAGTCATGGGGGCAAAAGTAGACGGCTTTGTTCATGCCATTACGCAGATAGCCGAAAAATTTGACCCGAAGTTTGACGCAACCCAATCCCTTGAACTCCGTGAAAGTAAAGGCGGGAATTATCTAGGGGTCACCATCACGATCACGGCTACCAGCAGAGAACAGCTCGATGAGCTCTATCGAACCTTATCCACACACCCGATGGTGAAGGTCGTCCTCTAGTTTGCCAAATGAAAACTGAGTTGCTCGGGCTCGCTCCTTATCTACCCACTTACGAGGCCATGCGTGACTTCACACTGACTCGATCCGGCGAAACAGCTGACGAGTTATGGATTTGCGAGCACCCCTCGACTTTTACGCAAGGGCTGGCTGGAAAAAGTGACCATTTACTAGCTCCCGGAGATATTCCCGTTGTTACAACGGATAGGGGCGGACAAGTCACCTACCACGGCCCCGGGCAAGTGGTTGCTTACCCGCTGATAGATTTAAAGCGTGCAGGCTATTTTGTTAAGGAATATGTTTACCGCATTGAGGAGTCTGTCATCAAAACCTTGGCTTACTTCGGCGTGACGGGGCATCGTGTGGGAAATGCGCCTGGAATTTATGTGCGCTTGGATGACCCACACAGCCATGCCCTGTTGGAACAGCGCCCACAAAAAGGATTAACCGGCAGCCCAGACTTCGAAGGCTTAGGCAAGATTGCCGCACTTGGCATCAAAGTTTCTCGACATTGCACCTATCACGGCGTTGCGCTAAACGTCGCCATGGACTTGTCACCTTATGAACGCATTAATCCCTGCGGTTATCAAGGCCTACAAACCGTTGACCTTTCTACAATTGGTATATCCATTAGCTGGCAAGATGCGGCTGACGTCCTAAAACAAAAACTCATCACCTATCTAGCCCCCTGATTAAAGGGATTAAGACATGACCATTTCTGACAAATCTGTTGTTCGCGAAGCACAAAGCGTCGAGAACTACAACCCATCGGTCAAGCAAAAAGCCGCCGCTAAGCTCTCGCGCATTCCCGTCAAAGTGGAACAAAGCGAAGTGCTAAAAAAACCAGATTGGATTCGGGTCAAAGCGGGCTCGCCGTCCACTCGGTTTTATGAGATCAAAGATGTTTTGCGCGCCAACAAACTAGTGACTGTTTGTGAAGAGGCCAGTTGCCCCAATATCGGGGAATGCTTTGGAAAGGGCACCGCCACCTTCATGATCATGGGTGATAAGTGCACACGCCGTTGCCCCTTTTGCGACGTGGGGCACGGCCGACCTGACCCGCTTGATGTCAATGAGCCAGAAAATTTAGCCAAAACTATCGCCGCGCTGAAACTAAATTACGTCGTCATTACCAGCGTAGACAGAGACGACTTGCGCGATGGCGGCAGTCAACACTTTGTTGACTGCATACGTCGAACGCGTGAACTTTCTCCAAAGACACAAATTGAAATTTTGGTTCCCGACTTCCGTGGCCGCGACGACAGAGCGCTCGAAATTTTGAAGTCTGCCCCCCCTGATGTGATGAATCACAACATGGAAACCGTTCCGCGACTTTACAAAGAGGCGCGGCCGGGGAGTGATTACGCGTTCAGCCTGAACTTGTTGAAAAAATTCAAAGCGCTATTTCCGCATGTGCCCACAAAAAGTGGCCTGATGGTTGGCTTAGGCGAGACAGATGAAGAAATTTTGCAAGTCATGCAAGATATGCGTGAGCACAACATAGACATGCTCACGATCGGCCAGTATCTAGCACCCAGCTCGAGCCACATTCCCGTCAGACGTTATGTACACCCTGACACCTTCAAAATGTATGAAGAAAAAGCGTATGAAATGGGATTTAGCCACGCAGCAGTT
The DNA here is from genome assembly GCA_964510145.1 of uncultured Bordetella sp. Lineage (GTDB taxonomy): Bacteria > Pseudomonadota > Gammaproteobacteria > Burkholderiales > Burkholderiaceae_C > Limnohabitans. Next base: position 6,688 of record CAZEAQ010000067.1, on the reverse strand, counting down.
GGCGCCATGGTTCGTTCAAGCTACCACGCTGACCAACAAGCTCACGCTGCAGCCAGCAAAAACTAAACGCCCAAAAGCTCAGCCGGATCGTCGCTAAGAAGAACCTCTTGCGACCACGCCTCAAGCTTGGTGATGTCTGAACGAATCACCTCTTGCTTGACTGCCAATATTTGCGTTGGATGCATTGAAAAACTGCGCAAACCCAAACCCAGCAATAAACGAGTGAGTGCAGGGTCTCCAGCCATCTCTCCGCACACGCTAACGCCCTTACCTTGAGCGCGACATTCAGCAATGGTGTCTGCAACCAAGCGGAGCACGGCGGGATGCAAGGGGTCATACAAATGTGCGACAGACTCATCCGCGCGATCAATGGCCAGCGTGTATTGAATTAAATCGTTGGTGCCAATCGATAGGTAATCAAAATATTTCAAAAACATTTTGACAGTGAGCGCTGCGGCGGGCACCTCAATCATGGCGCCAACTTTGAGAGGACCAAACGCTAAACCTCGGGCATCTAATTGCGCACGGGCTTGCTCTAAAAGCGCCAGCGTTTGCTTAATTTCACGCGCATGGGCCAACATCGGGATTAACAGATGAACTTGGCCATGCGCTGC
>CAZEAQ010000067.1:3352-5974 GCA_964510145.1 uncultured Bordetella sp. | reverse complement strand
GCGCCCTCTCGCCCCATGAATAAAAATTCGCTTCTAAATAAGCCTACGCCAACAGCGCCGACATCTAAAGCGGCCGGCGCATCTTCTGGCATTTCAATATTGGCCAACAAATCGACGCGTTGACCATCTAGCGTTACAGCGGGCGTATGACGCAAGCGGGAAAGACGCTCTCGCTCCAGCTCCGCTTGACGCTTCTTGAACCCATATTCAGCCAAGATGATGGGCGAGGGGTTGACGATCAAAACGCCCGCGTCGCCATCAATAATGATCCAGTCGTCTTGGCGCACTAATTGGCTCGCTGTTCGAGCGCCCACCACGGCCGGAATGTCTAGGCTTCTGGCCACGATTGCGGTGTGCGATGTTTTGCCACCCACATCGGTCACGAATCCAGCAAACACGCTTTGCTTGAACTGCAACATATCGGCCGGAGACAGGTCGTGCGCAACCAAAACCAACGGCACATCCATGCCGTCATCAAGCTGTAAATCTTGCTGCTTTGAAGTCGCCGCCTTTTTACTCATGCTGTGAGGCATCACATTGGCAACGCCTTTCATGTGCCTCAGCATCCGCTCCACGACCTGCTCTAAGTCGCCTTTTCGCTCGCGCAAGTAGGGGTCGTCCATTTCATCAAATTGACGCGCCACCACGTCAAGCTGTGAGGTCAAGGCCCACTCTGCGTTAAATAATCGATCTTTCACCCAGTAACTGACGCCATCTGCGAGCATGGTGTCTTGCAACAACATGAGGTGAACCTCCAAGATGGCGGCTAGTTCTGGCGGGGACTCCTTGGGCAGGTTGTCATGCAAGCTTTGAAGCTCATTGACCACGGCATTTCTCGCTTCAGTCAGTCGGACTAATTCATCCCGTATTTGAGATTCTTCAATGAAATAGTGCGCGACATCGACGCGGCTAGAAGCCACCAATACGGCTCGCCCAATAGCGATGCCGCGTGCGACTGCAAGGCCGTGTATCGAAAAAGTCATGGGTAGGCCTTATTCACCTTCGCCGAATTTATCTGCGATCAATGCCAACAACCCGTCCATGGCCTCTTGCTCTTGGGGACCATCGGTCTCAAGCTCTACTTCGCTGCCGATTCCTGCAGCAAGCATCATGACGCCCATGATGCTTTTCGCGTTGACGCGTCTCTCGCCTTTGCTGATCCAGACTTCACAAGGAAAACTACCCGCCAACTTGGTTAGTTTTGCTGATGCTCTTGCGTGAAGGCCTAATTTATTGCTGATGGTCGTTGCTTTTTTGATCATGGGTTCGACGGATTTGATTTTGCGGAGCGGTGATTGCGACCTGCATCACCCCTTGCGTTCCTCCAGTTAACGCACGAGCCACCAATGCATCGATGGGCTCGTGGCGATAGCAAACGGATCTGAACAGCATGGGCAAATTAACGCCAGCAATCAATTTTGAATTTGTGGCTGCCACTAGTTTTTGAGCCACGTTGGCTGGTGTCGCGCCGAAAATATCGGTCAACACCAACATACTGTCATGAGCGCTTTGCTCAAAGAGCCTCAGCGCCGTATTGAGTGTGTCTTCAGGTTGCGCATTTGGCAAAACATCCAACGCAATCACATCCTCTGAACATTCAGGGTAGACATGCATAGCGCAGTCGCGCAAAGCTTGTGCGAGCGGTGCGTGGGCAATGATGAAAATGCTGTTACTCATAGGCGCATATTTTTCTAGCTGCGCATTATCAACTGTCTGACTTGTGTCTTAAAAAATAACCAAAGGACAGCAAACAGCAGCCCATGAATACGCCCATCGCGGACTGAAAGGCCAAAGTTTCTGCAAAGCCCACTCCTTTAAACCCATCTATCAACAGTCCTATGCCCCACTGGACGACAAATACGCCCAAGAATAAAACCAAGTTGTAAGCAGATAGCGCTCTTCCCGCCAAATTAGACGGAAAGGCCATGCCGACCGCAGGCTGCGCCAAGGACACAAATGAGCTGCTGATACAAAATAAAGCCCAGTGAAAAGCACCCGCCTGTTCACCCGCTAAGACGATATATATCTGCACACAAAAATTGAGCGGCACCCCGAAGGTAATGAGCTGATTGGCGGTCCATCCCTTGGCATATAACGAGGGTGTTACAAGACCCCATAGCCAAAAGACAACCAACATGCAGACATTGATCCAGAAAAGGCCTGTTGCAGCCTCCAAAGGCGAGTACCCCGCAACTTTAATCATCCAAGGTCCTGCCCACAGCGTTTGCATTGCAATCATGCCGCCGTAATTAAAAAAGCCCATAGGAACGAGCGAACGAAAATAGGGATGCCGCCACACCTGCGAATAGCTGGCAAATAGCCCTTGCTTTTCTTGACTCTCAACTTGGACTTGAACGGTTTGCCACTTTGGCACCTGCCAGCTTATTAACACCATGCTTAAAACAATAAAGACAGCTAAGCCGATGAACATCCAACGCCACCCTATCGTAGGCAGCAACCACTGCACGGGTAGCGTCGAGGCCAGCATGCCAAAAGCTCCCGTCATCAACATCCAAGCGTTCGCTCTTTGCTGCTTTTCTAGGACCAGCCAACGTCTATACCCAGTCAGTGGCGCCATCAAACACGCGCTGACGCCAACACCAATCAAGACTCGCGCCATCA
>CAZEAQ010000067.1:1916-3252 GCA_964510145.1 uncultured Bordetella sp. | reverse complement strand
ACCGCGGTGCGACGCGGCAAAATTTCTTGGTTCATAGCTTCATTATCTAGCGTTCGTGCTTTTTTAGTGCCTTTGTCGCTTAGTTGTCGTTGCGGCTCTGTCACATGCCCGACAATTTACACATGAACTCACTTGATGGCATTCGAATTCTTGATTTGTCCCGTGTACTAGCGGGTCCTTGGTGCACGCAAACGCTAGCCGACCTTGGTGCGGATGTCATCAAAATAGAACGGCCACATTCAGGCGATGACACGCGGGGCTGGGGACCTCCGTTTCTTAAAAATTCCCAGGGCGAGGAATCGTCTGATGCGGCTTATTACCTTGGCACCAATCGCAATAAACGATCGGTGACTTGTGATATTTCGAAACCAGAGGGCCAAGCGTTAATTCGTGAAATCGTCAAATCTTGTGACGTTTTTATTGAAAACTTCAAGGTTGGGGACATGGCTCGTTACGGGTTGGACTACGAGTCGCTTCGCCAATTGAATCCTAAGCTTGTCTATTGCAGCGTCACTGGTTTTGGTCAAAACGGCCCCTATAAAGATCGCGCTGGATACGACTACGCCGTGCAAGGCATGGGTGGATTGATGAGCATCACCGGAGAACGAGATGATTTAGGGGGCGGGCCTCAAAAAGTTGGCGTTGCCGTCGCCGACTTGTTCACGGGTATGTATGCGACCGTCGCCATCCTTGCTGCACTGAGACACGCAGAACGATCTGGTAATGGCCAGCATGTCGATATGGCGTTGCTCGATACGCAAGTAGCCATGCTCGCTAACTTAGGCGCTAACTATCTTGTGGCTGGACAAAAGGAGGGGAAGGTTCCCGGTCGTGCAGGTAATGCACATCAAAACATCGTTCCTTATCAAGTCTTTGAGGTGGCCCCTCAACCTGATGGAACCAAAGACCACCTCATTTTGGCTGTCGGTAACGATGGTCAATTCGCAAAGTTTTGTGAAGTCGCAGAACGCCCCGATTTATCGGCTGACCCACGTTTTGCGACCAATGCAAACCGCGTTCGCCATCGCACAGTTTTAGTCCCAGAGCTAGAAAAAATAATGCGCTCGAGATCTAAGGCCGGCTGGTTAAATAAGTTAGAAATCGCTAAAGTGCCCTGCGGAGCCATCAATAACTTGGCTGAAGTTTTTGCCGATCCGCAGGTTCAAGCACGAGACATGGTGACGACTTGGATGCACCCTGTTGGAGGCAAAGTTAATTTAGTGTCTAGCCCTATGAAACTTAGCGAAACACCCGTTAGAACTGATTTGCCGCCGCCTTTATTGGGTCAACACACGGATGAAGTTTTACAGCAGCTTTTGGGATTAGAGATTGACGC
>CAZEAQ010000067.1:0-1816 GCA_964510145.1 uncultured Bordetella sp. | reverse complement strand
CCACAAACAACCATTGCCCACATGAAATACTTTTTCATTTGAATGCCCTTTTTCTAAGAAAATTAATCGAACAGCCTAAGTTTACGAATTTTTCTTCTTTTTGTCTCTCTCCTACTTGACTGCATCTATGACTACTCGTCCTTCCACCCATTCTGTTCGAATTTGGGACCTTCCCACTCGAATTTTTCACGCTTTACTTGCCACTTGCGTTGCTGGACTTTTATTCACCGGCGAAATCGGCGGATCTCTTATGGAGATACATTTTTTGCTTGGCTACTCGGTCATTAGTCTCGTATTGTTTAGACTGGTTTGGGGAGTTTGCGGTGGACGGTGGTCAAGGTTTGTTAATTTCGTCCCATCCCCTGTTTCTCTTTTTTCTTACCTCAATAGCCTAAAAAAGCGAGAGCAAGTCAACCATATCGGTCATAACCCATTAGGTGCTATTTCTGTTTTGGCCCTACTTTTTTTCTGCTTGATTCAAGCCATTAGCGGCCTGATGAGCGATGACGAGATTTCGTACTCAGGCCCTTTGACTAACCTTGTTTCTGGGGATTGGGTTAGTTTCGCCACACGCTATCACGGCGAAATCGGCAAAGTGCTTTTAATCGCTTTAATATGCCTGCACATAGCCGCTGTTCTTTATTACAAACGCGTTAAGAAAGTAGATCTGATCACGCCAATGCTCAACGGCAACAAGTTAGTTGACGCAGATACACCAAGCTCAAAGGACACCATGTTCAGCAGGCTAATTGCTCTATGCCTATGGATCGCGTGCGCTTATTTGGTGTATCGGCTGGTCAATCTCACATAAAAAAATAGTCGCCTTTAAGCCTTAGCTTGTTGAAGCATTGTTTCAGCGTCGCTTACTTCAAATTTTCCTGGGCCTTCTATGTTTAGCGTGACAACTTTGCCATCTTTGACGAGCATGGAATAGCGATTACTCCTCAGCCCCATACCTCTTGCAGTCAGATCCAATGTCAGGCCTGTTGCTTTTGAGAAATCTGCGCTGCCGTCGGCAAGCATTCTGACTTTGCCATTTGTTTTTTGATCGCGTGCCCATGCACCCATCACAAAAGCATCATTAACACTGATGCACCAAATTTCATCGACACCTGCCGCCTTGAATTGCTCGTGCTTTTCTACATAACCCGGAACGTGCTTTGCTGAGCAAGTAGGGGTGAATGCGCCAGGCAAAGCAAATACGGCAATTGTTTTACCCGCTGTAGCTTTGGCCACGTCGACCGCATTCGGTCCAATGCTACAACCTTCGCCTTCAACCTCTGAGTACTCCATCAATGTTGCGTGGGGTAAGGTATCTCCAACTTTGATCATGGTGTCTCCAATTAATTGATGTTACAAATACAAAAACGACCCACATTGTGGGTCGTTTTATGAAGTCTTGCAGAGCCGAAGCCCTTTAGTCTTTAGACCGCAGCGGCTTTTTCAACCAAACGGGTCACTACCCAGTTCTTGGTTTTCGAAATTGGCTTACTCTCAGTAATCTCGATCACATCGCCAAGGTGATAAGCACCTGTTTCGTCGTGAGCGTGATACTTTGAAGACTTAGCCACAATCTTGCCGTAAAGAGCGTGCTTCACGCGACGCTCTACAAGCACAGTCACAGTCTTAGCGCGCTTGTCACTAACCACCTTGCCAATCAAGGTGCGCTTGAGGGATTTTTTAGCTTCCGTCATGATTGCTCCTTAAGCTTTCGGGGTTGCAGCGACTTGCTTTTCAGCAAGGATTGTTTTCGCACGAGCAATGCTGCGACGTGTCAGACGCAGTTGAGCCGTGTTGTTGAGTTGTTGCGTACCTT
>CAZEAQ010000066.1:0-9325 GCA_964510145.1 uncultured Bordetella sp. | reverse complement strand
GGTAAGAGAAGGAGTAACCGATCATGAACCGCGAAATGTTGATGTTGGTCGAGGCCATCTCGCGCGAGAAAAACGTCGAGCGTGATGTGGTGTTCAGTGCCGTTGAGTCTGCGCTGGCTCAGGCAACTAAAAAGTTGTACCAAGGCGATGTAGATATTCGCGTGGCGATGGATCGCGACTCTGGTGAATATGAAACCTTCCGTCGCTGGTTGGTGGTACCCGACGAGGCGGGCCTTCAAAATCCAGACGCAGAAGAGATGTTGATGGACGCTCGTGAGCGGGTATCTGATGTCGAAGAGGGCGAATACATCGAAGAGTCTGTTGAATCGCTACCTATCGGACGCATTGGAGCTATGGCAGCCAAGCAAGTTATCTTGCAAAAAATCCGCGACGCTGAACGTGAAATGCTTCTCAACGATTTCATGTCTCGTGGTGACAAAATTTTTGTGGGCACCGTTAAGCGCATGGACAAGGGCGACATCATTGTCGAGTCAGGTCGCGTGGAGGGGCGTTTGCGTCGCGGCGAGATGATCCCTAAAGAAAACCTTCGCAGTGGCGATCGCGTTCGAGCCATGATCATGGACGTTGATTTGACCTTGCGTGGAGCGCCGATCATTTTGTCGCGCTCAGCGCCAGAGTTCATGATTGAACTGTTCCGTCATGAAGTGCCTGAAATCGAACAAGGTATGTTGGAAATTAAATCTTGTGCGCGTGACGCAGGCTCTCGCGCCAAGATCGCTGTTATTTCGCATGACAAACGTGTGGACCCTATTGGTACCTGTGTGGGTGTGCGTGGCACTCGTGTGAACGCTGTCACGACAGAGCTCGCAGGCGAGAGAGTCGACATCGTTTTGTGGAGTGAAGATCCCGCGCAATTTGTGATTGGTGCACTGGCTCCTGCGAATGTGAGCTCTATCGTGGTGGACGAAGAGCGTCATGCGATGGATGTGGTGGTTGACGAGGAAAACTTGGCGATTGCTATCGGTCGCGGCGGTCAAAACGTTCGCCTTGCTGCTGAATTGACGGGTTGGAAAATCAACATCATGGATGCGGCTGAGTCGGCTCAAAAACAGGCCGATGAGACGCACAGCATTCGCGAGTTGTTCATGGCTAAGTTAGATGTAGATCAAGAGGTGGCAGACATCTTGATTGAAGAAGGTTTTACAAGCCTTGAAGAAGTGGCCTATGTGCCATTGCAAGAAATGCTTGAGATCGAAAGCTTCGATGAGGATACTGTCAACGAGTTGCGTACTCGCGCAAAAGACGCCTTGTTGACGATGGAAATCGCACGCGAAGAAAGTGTCGAAGAGGTTTCGCAAGATTTGCGTGACCTTGAAGGATTGAGTGCTGATCTTTTGCCTAAGTTGGCTGAGAGTGGCGTCCACACCCGTGACGATTTGGCCGATTTGGCCGTAGACGAGCTCACAGCCATTACCGGCCAAAGCGAAGAAGAGGCCAAAGCCCTAATCTTGAAGGCACGCGAACATTGGTTCGCGGGTCAAGAGTAATGGTCATGGCAAGGAAAATCACATATGTCCAGTACGACCGTAGCCGAGTTTGCAAGCGAACTCAAAAAACCAACCGATACCCTGCTTGACCAGCTCAAAGCAGCAGGCGTCTCTAAATCTTCTGCTAGCGATGTGCTGACCGAGGGCGATAAGCAAAAGCTGTTAAGTCATCTGCAAGCCAGTCACGGCACTGCATCGCCTGAGCGTAAAAAAATTACCTTGGTCAAGAAATCGACCACCGAAATTAAGCAAGCGGATGCAACGGGTAAGGCACGCACCATTCAAGTCGAGGTTCGAAAGAAGCGAACTTTTGTCAAGCGTGATGAAGAAACTGTTGAAGCACCAGTCTCAGCGCCTGCACCAGCCGCTGATGTGGCCGCGGTACCAGTAATTGACCACGCTGAGCTTGCGCGTAGAGAAGAAGAAGCGCGTCGGCAGGCTGAGTTAATTCGTCGTCAAGAAGAGGAATTAGCTGAAAAACGTCGTTTGCGCGAAGAGAACGAAGCAAAAGAAAAAGCGAAGGAAGCAGAGACCAAAGCCAAGGCGTCTTCTAAAGCAAAAACGAAAACTACTGCACCCACAGAAAAGTCTGAGATTGAATCTGTTGACCCCTCTATTGCAGAGGCTCAAGAAGCAGCTGAGTTATCAGCGCGTGCAGAAGCTGATGCTGCGTCTAAAGCTCGCGAAGAAGAGGACAGTGCCCGCGCAGTAGATTTAGATTCACGTCGCCGCAAAGCATTGGCGGAGGCGGAGGCGATTCGTTTAATGATGAGCACGCCTCAAAAAACGCTGGTTGCTAAGAAGCCCGAGCCAACCCCAGATCCAAAGGCGATTAAAGGTACCTTGCACAAGCCCGCAGGCACGCCAGGTGCTCGTCCCGCAGCTGCGAATGCGGCGCCCTCATCACCCGGTAACAAAGAAGTTAAGAGCGCAAAACTCTCCTCTAGCTGGGCAGATGAGCAAGCGAAAAAGAAAGCGATCAAAACGCGTGGAGATGCCAGTGGCGGTGTAGGTCGCAACAGTTGGCGCGGAGGCCCCAAGGGCCGTCGTGAGCGCGATCGTGATGATGATCGCGCACCACAAGCGCCCGTTGAAGCGCGTGTGATTGAGGTCCACGTTCCTGAAACCATTACGGTGGGCGAGTTGGCTCACAAGATGGCTGTGAAAGCCTCAGAGGTCATCAAACAATTGATGAAACTAGGTCAGATGGCCACGATCAATCAGCCGTTAGATCAAGACACTGCCATGATCGTTGTCGAAGAGATGGGGCATAAGGCTGTGATTGCCGCCCTTGACGATCCGGAGGCCTTTACAGAAGAAGAGGCATCTGCGCATCACGCTGAATCTGTCACACGTGCTCCAGTCGTTACGGTGATGGGTCACGTTGACCACGGTAAAACTTCATTGTTGGACTACATTCGCCGTGCCAAAGTTGCTTCAGGCGAAGCGGGCGGTATCACACAACACATTGGCGCTTATCACGTTGAAACGCCTCGCGGCATGATTTCATTCTTGGATACGCCAGGTCACGAAGCCTTTACGGCAATGCGTGCCCGCGGTGCTAAAGCGACTGACATTGTGATTTTGGTGGTTGCAGCTGACGACGGCGTGATGCCGCAAACCAAGGAGGCAATCAAGCATGCGAAAGCTGCGGGTGTGCCAATCGTGGTTGCAGTTAACAAAATCGATAAGCCCGGTGCCAATGCTGAGCGAGTCAAGGGCGAATTGGTTGCTGAAGAGGTTGTGCCTGAAGAGTTCGGTGGGGATTCACCATTCTGCGAGGTTTCTGCGAAAACCGGCGCGGGCATTGACGAATTGTTAGAGCAGGTGCTTTTGCAAGCTGAAGTGCTAGAACTCAAGGCGCCTGTGGATGCGATGGCCAAAGGTTTGGTGATTGAAGCGCGTTTGGACAAAGGTCGCGGTCCTGTGGCAACCGTGTTGGTTCAGTCTGGCACGTTGAATGTGGGTGACGTGGTTCTAGGTGGTCAAACATACGGTCGCGTTCGTGCAATGTTGGATGAGAACGGTAAACCTATTAAATCGGCTGGTCCTTCTATTCCAGTTGAGATTCAAGGTCTGACCGAAGTGCCGCAAGCCGGTGATGAATTCATGGTGATGTCTGACGAGCGTCGTGCTCGCGAAATCGCCACATACCGCGCAGGTAAGGTGCGTAACACCAAGTTGGCAAAACAACAAGCCTCCAAATTGGAGAACATGTTCTCTGACATGGCGTCTGGTGAAGTTAAAACGTTGCCCATCATCGTCAAGGCCGATGTGCAGGGTTCGCAAGAAGCGTTGGCTGCCTCATTGTTGAAGCTATCGACCGAAGAGGTGAAGGTTCAACTCGTTTACGCTGCTGTGGGTGGTATCAGTGAGAGCGATGTCAATTTGTCAATCGCTTCGAAGGCAGTCATCATTGGCTTTAACACGCGTGCAGATGCTGGTGCGCGGAAGTTGGCAGAAAGCAATGGAGTTGAGATTCGCTACTACAACATCATTTATGACGCTGTAGACGATCTCAAAGCTGCTATGTCTGGCATGCTCACGCCAGATAAGAAAGAGGAAATCATTGGTACCGCCGAAATCCGTCAAGTTTTGCGCGTCAGCAAAATTGGTGCGATTGCAGGTTGTATGGTGACCTCTGGACTGGTACGACGCACCGCCAAGCTTCGCTTGCTGCGCAACAACGTGGTCATCTTTACGGGTGAACTCGATAGCTTGAAACGTTTCAAAGATGACGCTAAAGAAGTGAAAGAAAACTTTGAGTGCGGATTGACCATCAAAAACTACAACGAAATTGTTGAAGGCGATGTGTTGGAGTTCTTTGAAATCAAAGAGGTTGCACGTACGCTCTAAAGCGCATTGGCCATGGCACGTAAACCGAGCAGCACACCCAACCGAAGCTATCAAGTTGCAGACCAAATCCAGCGTGATTTGGCCGATTTGATCGCTCGCGAATTGAAAGATCCGCGTGTTGGAATGGTCACCCTGCAGGGCGTAGAAGTCACGCCCGATTACGCGCATGCCAAGGTGTATTTCAGCGTACTCAATAGCGATCCAGTTAAAACGGCTGAAGGCTTGAATCAGGCGGCAGGTTTTTTGCGAAACGGGCTTTTCAAGCGACTGCATATTCACACTGTTCCGACATTGCATTTTGTGTATGACCGCACGCCTGAACGCGCCTCAGATATGAATGCCTTGATTGCGAAGGCGGTTTCTTCTCGCGCAAAGGACGACTAAGCATGAACGCGCCGCGCACCAGGGTGCAGCGACGCCCTGTGCACGGGGTGTTGCTGCTAGATAAACCCTATGGACTATCGAGCAACAACGCTTTGCAAAAGGCTAAGTGGCTGCTACGTGCCGAAAAAGCAGGTCATACCGGCACCCTAGACCCATTGGCTACGGGCGTGTTACCACTTTGTTTTGGCGCTGCTACAAAATTTAGTCAAATCCATCTTGATGCGGACAAGTCCTACGAAGCAATTGCTGTTTTAGGCATACAAACAGCAACCGGTGATATTGAGGGTGAAGTGATTAAAGAGAAATCAGTCGATTTTTCGCCTGATCAATTGCTGCAAGTGCAGAAAAAATTCACAGGACTAATTGCTCAAATTCCCCCGATGTATAGCGCGTTAAAAAAAGATGGAAAAGCTCTTTATGACTACGCAAGAGAGGGTGTTGAAGTTGAGCGTCAGGCGCGTCAGGTCACTATTCATCAGCTAACTATCGAAGAAATTGAACCTATCGAAGATCGTCGCAGGCTGAAAATTTCAGTGGTCTGTAGCAAAGGTACATACATTCGCACGCTGGCTGAAGATATTGCGATTGAACTTGGCACTTGCGCACATTTAAGTGCTTTGCGTCGTATTCAAACGGGCTCATTTGTCGCTGATCAGTGCATCAGTCTTAAAGATTTGGAGCAGTTGCCGGAGACTGATCGAGTAAAGCACCTGCTGCCGGTCGAGACGCTACTCGATGGACATGACCCGATCACTTTATCGCCTGAGGATGCAGGACGGTTTTTAAGCGGTGTGCGACGAAGAGGCGCTTGGGCTGATTGCGCTCAAGCCGCTGTATTTGGACAAGCACCGAAAGCTTTATTAGGAACGGCGCATATCAAGGCCGGCGAACTAATTCCGGGACGTTTATTGAGTCCCATTGAAATTCAAACAATTTTGGAGAGCCAAGCATGAGTAAACAAATCAGAAACATTGCCATCATTGCGCACGTTGACCATGGAAAAACAACCATGGTGGATCAGTTGTTGCGACAGTCAGGAACCTTTGCTGATCACGAAAAAGTGATTGACACCGTGATGGACAACAACGCAATTGAGCGCGAGCGAGGCATCACCATTTTGGCCAAGAACTGTGCGGTGAGTTGGGAAGGTACACACATCAATATCGTTGACACACCTGGCCACGCGGACTTTGGCGGCGAAGTGGAGCGAGCCTTGTCGATGGTCGACGGCGTTGTGTTGTTGATTGACGCGCAAGAAGGGCCAATGCCACAAACTCGATTTGTGACTAAGAAGGCTTTGGCGCTGGGTTTGAAGCCTATCGTGGTGGTCAACAAAGTGGACAAGCCCGGTGCGAATCCCGATAAAGTTGTGAACGCTGCTTTTGATTTATTCGATAAATTAGGAGCGACTGATGAGCAACTCGATTTCCCGGTGGTTTATGCATCGGGTATCAATGGTTGGACTTCATTAGAAGAAGGTGAGCCTGGTGAGCAGTGGGGGCCTGATATGTCCGCCTTGTTCAATACAGTACTGAAGCATGTGCCTCCACAACAAGGAGATCCTGCAGCCCCGTTGCAATTGCAAATTTCTGCACTTGACTTCTCGACTTTCGTCGGTCGTATTGGTGTTGGTCGAATCAGTCAAGGTACTTTAAAACCCATGATGGACGTGGTGGTGATGGAAGGTCCGGATGGAAAGTCGATCAAAGGTCGCATTAATCAAGTGTTGAAATTTCAAGGCTTAGATCGCGTTCAAGTCACTGAAGCCGGTCCAGGCGACATTGTGTTGATTAACGGTATTGCGGACATCGGTATTGGTGTCACGGTCACAGACCCAATCGCCCCTGCACCTTTACCCATGTTGAAGGTAGACGAGCCAACGTTGACCATGAATTTCTGCGTCAATACAAGCCCCTTGGCAGGTCGTGAAGGTAAGTTTGTGACGAGCCGTCAGATTTGGGATCGTTTACAAAAAGAGCTTCAGCACAACGTCGCTCTGCGCGTCAAAGAAACCGATGAAGAAGGTGTTTTTGATGTTGCAGGACGGGGTGAATTGCACTTGACAATTTTGTTGGAAAACATGCGTCGTGAAGGTTATGAGCTCGCTGTTTCTAAGCCACGCGTGGTTTATCGCGATGTGAATGGCGAGCGTCATGAACCTATTGAATTGGTAACGGCTGACATTGAAGAAGAGCACCAAGGCGGCGTGATGCAAGCGTTGGGTGAACGAAAGGGTGAGCTCGTCAATATGGAGCCAGATGGTCGCGGTCGTGTGCGTTTGGAATATCGTATTCCAGCGCGAGGATTGATTGGGTTTACCAATGAATTTTTGAACTTAACGCGTGGATCCGGTTTGATCTCCAATATTTTTGACAGTTATGAGCCACATAAAGGTGAGATTGGCGGGCGCAAGAATGGCGTCTTGATCTCCATGGATGACGGTGAAATATTTACCTATGCACTCGGTAAATTAGACGACCGTGGCCGCATGTTTGTGAAAGCCGGAGATCCCGTTTACGAAGGCATGATTGTGGGCATTCATAGCCGCGATAACGATTTAGTTGTCAATGCCACACGCACAAAACAACTCACTAACTTCCGTGTGTCTGGCAAAGAAGATGCCGTGAAGATCACACCACCCATCGACCTCACGCTTGAATATGGCGTTGAATTTATCGAAGATGACGAGTTAGTCGAAATCACACCTAAGAGCGTGCGTTTGCGTAAGCGTTACTTGAAAGAACATGAGCGCAAGCGCAATAAATAAACATGAGTTTTTCGGAAGATGTGCTGCATGAGCGTCATGGTCACCTTGGACTAATTACGCTCAACCGACCCAGAGCGTTGAATGCGCTCTCTTTGCCCATGGTTCGAGAGCTTGCTCGTGTGCTTACCGAGTGGCGTGACGATTCGAATATTTGGGCAGTTGCGATTCGTGGCTCAAACAAAGAAGGTGCATTTGGCGCTTTTTGTGCGGGTGGAGATATTCGATATTTTCATCAGGCAGCGTTAGCGGGCGATCCAACTCTCGAAGATTTCTTCACCGAAGAATATTCGCTGAATGCTTTGATTCAAACCTATCCGAAGCCCTACGTTGCTTTTATGGACGGCGTTGTAATGGGCGGCGGTATGGGTATCAGTCAAGGCGCCGCGTTACGAATAGTGACTGAACGTACGCAAATGGCGATGCCTGAAACACTGATTGGATTATTTCCAGACGTTGGCGGCAGTTATTTCTTAAGTCGTTGCCCGGGATATTTAGGTGAGTACTTAGCCCTGACTGGATACGTTCTTCATGGGTCAGAGGCTTTATTAGCTGGATTGGCTGATGTTTGTATGGCCTCAGTTGATCTGCCAAATTTATGGCTTGCCTTGCAGCAAAAGAAATGGTCGTCTCCTGCTGAAATAGTTGAGTGGCTGAAAGCTGAAACACAGACCTCAACACAACACGCTATCTCAACGTCTCCAACTTGGAATCAGTCTGTGATTGATCAAATATTTGGTTTGCCGAGTGTTTTAGAAATAGATAACGCATTAGCAGGTTCAGATGAGTGGGCGGTGCGAACGAGAAATGCGCTCCATTTGCAGTCGCCATTAATGCTCAATGTCACACTAGAACAAATTCGTCGTGGACGAAATATGACGTTGGCGCAATCACTTCAGATGGAACGAAATATGGTTCGTCACTGTTTCCATCCGGTGCATTTGAGTCGTCAAGCTTCGACCAGTGAGACGGTGGAGGGGATTCGTGCTTTAGTCATTGACAAAGACCGCAAGCCCCAGTGGAATCCAAGCCAAATATCTGAAGTTACAGATTCAATGGTGATGCCGTTTTTTGATAGTCCATGGCCAGCTGACGCTCACCCATTGCGCCACTTAACTCAGTAAATAAGAAGCACTAGGACAGGGTATGCAAAGGAATGTCGAACACCTTTGCCAGACGATCTAAATCTTTTCGGCTTTGTTTCATAAGAAAAGACTCAATGGCGCGATGTGTATTTTTATGATGCATTTGTAGAGCGGATGACTTTGGCAATCCGGCAACCTCGCACAATCTGAGAGCAAAGTGCGGTTCTAAAGCGGCGACTGCGACTCGCCCGTTCTTGCAGGGATATACGCGATAACCAGCATGATTTCCGCCGACATCCCCTGTTGGGAGCGTTAAGCCCCACTTGCGAGGAAGAGCCAGATACTCAGCGGCTTGGCTGAGTGACACTTCGTAGAACACGCCTTTATTTTTGTATCTTCCTTCACTATTTCTAAGCAACAGTGCTTGCATCACGGCCTCTGTTGTCATGAGTGAACCTGTCATGTCTGCAAAAAGCGTAGCAGGCATTTCTAGGCCATTCACTAATCCGTTTTCCGCTAAGTAGGTGAGGTCGTGTCCTGGCTCCTCAGCCCTTGCACCGCTTGATCCCACAATGCTGACCATGCATAAAGTTGGATATTTTTTTTGAATGACATTCCATGAAATCCCTAATTTTTCTAGCGCAGAGGGTCGAAACGACGTGATGAGTACATCTGTTTTCGCTAGCAATTTATGCAGTGCAGTTTGACCTTGTGTAGTCTTTAAATCT
>CAZEAQ010000065.1:0-9468 GCA_964510145.1 uncultured Bordetella sp. | reverse complement strand
CTTGCCACTCTTGATCGTTAAAGCTTTGATCTTTCACAGACACCACTTGCTTGATAGGCAAGTTGTATTTCAAAGCAAACGAAAAGTCACGCTCATCGTGCGCGGGCACGCCCATGACCGCGCCGTCGCCATAGGACATGAGCACGTAGTTACCCACCCAAACCTCGACCTTTTCACCCGTCAAAGGATGCGTGACGAACAAGCCGGTGGCCATGCCTTTTTTCTCTTGCGTGGCCAACTCAGCTTCCGTCGTTCCACCGCTTTTGCATTCGTCTAAAAAGGCTTTTAAAGCGGGGTTATTCGCCGCAGCGTGCAACGCCAAGGGATGCTCGGCCGCCACAGCACAAAAGGTAACGCCCATGATGGTGTCAGCGCGTGTGGTGAACACATACATCTTGCCGTCGCCAATGAGTTGGCCGTCAGCGCCAGCAATGTCATGTGTGAATGCAAATCGCACGCCCTCACTCTTGCCGATCCAGTTCTCTTGCATCAGTCGAACTTTGTCTGGCCAACCATTCAAAGTGGCTTTTTCGTTGCCAATTTGTACATGGTCTAACAGCTCTTGGGCGTAGCGAGAAATGTCCAAGTAGTAACCTGGAATTTCGCGCTTTTCTACCAACGCGCCCGTGCGCCAGCCGCGGCCATCAATTACCTGCTCATTCGCCAGCACCGTTTGATCTACCGGATCCCAATTGACCACCTGGGTCTTGCGATAGGCAATTCCTTTTTCGAGCATCTTCAAGAACAGCCATTGGTTCCATTTGTAATACGTCGCATCGCAAGTCGCCACTTCGCGTGACCAGTCAATGGCCAAGCCCATCGCTTGCATTTGCTGCTTCATGTAGGCGATGTTTTCGTAAGTCCATTTGGCAGGTGGCACGCCATTTTTAAGTGCTGCGTTTTCTGCAGGCAAGCCAAAAGCGTCCCAGCCCATCGGCATCAAGACGTTATAGCCCTTCATGCGCAAATTACGCGTGAGCATGTCGTTGATGGTGTAGTTGCGAACGTGCCCCATGTGCAATTTGCCGCTGGGGTAGGGGAGCATCGAACAGGCGTAAAACTTCTTTTTCGACGCGTCTTCGGTTACGCGATAAGCATCAGCTTTTGTCCAAGCGGCCTGAACAGCACGTTCGACCTCGGTATGGTTGTATTTGTCTTGCATGGAATTAGTCAGAAACCCCAACAACTGGGGCGTAGCGCCTTAAAAATTCAAAGGCTGGAAACGGGCTAGATTTTAAGGCTTGCGCTCAGTGACGAAGCCTATGCGCGTCATTCCAGCTTGCTGGGCCAAACCCATGACTTCAGCCACACGCCCATAAGGCACGCGCTCGTCTGCACGCAACTGAACTTCTGGCAACTCGCCCTGTCCGCTTGCCGCTGCCTTTGAAGCTTGCACATTAAGCTCAGACTTAAGCTCAGCCAACGTCAGCACTTTGTCGTCTAGGTAAACCAGACCTTTGGC
Organism: uncultured Bordetella sp.; assembly: GCA_964510145.1. GTDB lineage: Bacteria > Pseudomonadota > Gammaproteobacteria > Burkholderiales > Burkholderiaceae_C > Limnohabitans. The sequence goes on along the minus strand of CAZEAQ010000065.1, from coordinate 8,006 downwards.
GTCAATGCCTAATTTGACAAAACGCGGGGGCGCACTGCTGGCCTGAGCCCCTTCAATCTTGGGTAAATCAAGTTTCAGTGCGCTCACCATCAAAGGCGCTGTGATGATGAAGATCACCAACAACACCATCATCACGTCGACCAGTGGCGTGACATTGATATCACTCATGGGCGTCTCGCCCGGGGTTCGCTCGAAACGACCAAATGCCATTAAAGCGCTCGCAAATCGTGGGCAAAGCCTTCGAGCTCTTGCTCCAATCGATTGATCACGCGGCCCATCACGTTAAACGCAAGCACCGCAGGTAATGCGACAGCCAATCCAGCCGCCGTCATCACCAAAGCTTCACCCACTGGCCCGGCAACGTGTTCAATGGTGAGTTGTCCGGCCGTTGCAATGCCTGTGAGCGCATGAAAAATACCCCAAACTGTGCCAAGCAGCCCCACAAAGGGCGCCGTCGACCCGACCGTGGCCAGCAAAACCTGCCCTGTTTGTAAGCGGCGCAAGACCGCGTGCAAGGCGTCGCGCAACACTCGCGTGCGTTGCGCGGTGACATCGCCTTGGGCGCCTAGGGTGTTGGGGACCAATTGCTGATTCGCCTGAACCAAAGGCAACAACACCGCTGCACGATCAACCTCGGCCAATGCGTTTTGAGCCTGAGCCAACGTTGGCGCTTGCCAAAAAATGGCTTTGCCATTCACTAAGTCGATGCTGACGCGTCGAAGCAGCCACGTTTTATAAAAAATGACTGTCCAACTCGCAACCGACATCGCCAACAAGACCAGCGCCAAGGTTGCACTGAGTGCATCGCCTTGCAAAGCGGTTGTTAAAAAATTCATGGCGCTTAGCGAAGATTCAACACATCAAACATATCGAACAAGCCGGTTTTCTTGTTTGCCAAGAAATTAGCGGCCCGCAAACTACCCTGCGCATAGGTTGCACGGCTTGACGATTTATGGGTCACCTCAATCCGCTCGCCAGTGCCCGCGAACAAAACCGTGTGGTCGCCCACGATATCGCCACCGCGAATGGTTGCGAAACCAATCGTGGACGGGTCTCTCTCGCCGGTGTGGCCATAACGCTCGTAGACAGCGCAGTCTTTTAAATCTCGCCCCATCGCTTCGGCAATCACCTCACCCATTTTCAAGGCGGTGCCGGATGGCGCATCAACTTTATGACGGTGATGCGCCTCAATGATTTCGATGTCATACCCCGTGGGCATGGCTTGCGCCGCCATTTGTAAAAGCTTGAGCGTCACATTCACACCCACACTCATGTTGGGCGCCATGACAATCGCAATATCTTTGGCTGCCGCCGCTATTTCGGCTTTTTGCGCATCAGAGAATCCGGTGGTTCCGATGACCAACTTGACGCCCATTTCACGACACACTTTCAAGTGATTCAGCGTGCCCTCGGGGCGCGTAAAGTCGATCAACACATGACTGTTCGCTAGCCCTTTGCGCACATCCGCTTCAATCGTGACGCCGCTGGCTTGGCCCAAAAAACCGGTGGCATCGTTACCAATTGCGGGACTGGACGACACGTCTAACGCCCCAGCAAGTTCGCAGCCACTGTCTTGACGAACAGCCTCGATCAACATGTGCCCCATGCGGCCGCTTGCGCCTGCAATCGCGATTTTCAACAAGTCAGAAGGATGGGCCATGGTCGGCACTTTCAATAATTAGCGAGGAGCGCCTTCAAGGGGCGGGTAAGTCACAGCGGGCGCACCCGAATTTGAGGCGCCTTGTATGGAGGATGCTTTGGAGCTTTTGGCTGGGAACTTGGCCAAGTCTTCTTCAGTCGCTTTTAAAACAGGCAACTTAGTCGGCGGTGCACGCGTGTCTAGTTTGGCGGCAAACTCTGCTTCGGTAGGCAACTGATCGCCTTCAATTCGCTCCAACAAATCTCCCTTAAAGAAGACACTGAAACGACGCTGCTGAGGCTCAGTGCCTTGCCGGTTGATGGTGAACGCATATTCCCAACGATCCGCATGAAACAAGCTCGTGACCAAAGGCGTTCCCAAAATTTCTCGCACGGCTTGACGAGGCATACCGGGACGTAAAGCTTGCACCTGCTCTTTAGAAACAAAATTGCCCTGAACCACTTCAGGCTTATAAACTTTCAAAGGGCTCGAACAAGCGACGAGCATGAGCCCTGATGTCAAAGCTGCAGCGATAACAACCGCGCTTTGAAGGCGTAAAAATAAAGAGGCTTTTCGACGAGGTTCGAGCATGGTGTGAAAGGCCGAATAAGGCTGTAACGCTATGATCAGATCATTGTAGCGGGGGACCTATTTCGCCCTCCGATGGAAGACCCAAATGGCGCATCCCGACGATCTCAAAAGCATTGGACTCAAGGCGACAGCTCCACGCCTCAAAATTCTCGAGCTTTTTCAGCAAGGCGGGCAACGACATATGACCGCTGAGGATGTTTACCGGCATTTGATGATTCAAAAAGTAGACATCGGCCTCGCGACTGTCTATCGCGTTTTGATGCAGTTTGAACAAGCCAACATCCTCAAACGCAGTCATTTTGAAAGTGAACGCGCTGTGTATGAGCTCAATGAAGGCGAGCACCACGACCATTTGGTGTGTCTTGATTGCGGCCGTGTAGAGGAGTTTCACGACGCAGAAATTGAAGCGCTACAAGTTAAGGTTGCCAAACGCCACGGCTTTGAGATTGCCGACCATGCACTCAGCCTTTACGGGCACTGTCGCAAAAAGTCGTGCGAGCACCGCCCTTCGGCGACCTGATTTTTATTTTTGATTCATGGCACGTTGGTGACGTGCAATAAATTCTTGGTAGGTGTCTACACCGCGTAACTGCAGAATCGAGTTGCGCACTGCCGCCTCAACCAACACCGCAATATTTCGACCCGCCACCACTTGTATCACCACTTTGCGGACGGGCACGCCCAGCACATCTTGGGTCAAAGGCTCATGGGGTAGTCGCTCGTAGTCACGCTCTAGCGTCTCTTTGCGCACCAAATGAACGATGAGTTTGAGGCGCATTTTGCGGCGCACAGCCGTCTCACCAAAGATGGCGCGAATATCGAGCAAGCCAATGCCGCGGACCTCCAACAAGTTCTGCAGTAACTCTGGGCACCGGCCTTCAATCGTGGCTTGGTTGATGCGATACAAATCTACGGCGTCATCGGCTACGAGGCCGTTGCCGCGCGAAATCAATTCCAAGCCCAGTTCGCTTTTACCCAGACCTGACTCGCCGGTGATCATGACGCCCAAGCCCAAAATATCCATGAACACACCATGCATGGTGGTTCGATCAGCGAAATGTTTGGACAGATAGGCCCGCAGGACATCGATCACGAAAGCTGCTGATTCTTGCGTCGCAAAAAGCGGAATTTGCGCACGCTCGCACATGGCGATCAATTCGTCTGGCGCCGTCTGACCGTCTGCGATCACCACCATGGGCGGCTCTAGCGTCACAATTCTTGCAATGCGGCGAGCGCAATCGTCGGGCGTCGTCTTGCTGACGTAACTCGCCTCGCGCTCACCCAAAATTTGCACGCGATAAGGATGGATGTAGTTGAGATACCCCACCAAATCTGCACCTGAACGCGCTGCCCGAACGGCCACTTCGTCAAAATGGCGCTCGGATGCGCCTAGTCCAGCGATCCACTCCCAACGTAACTGGCTGCGAAAAGCCTCAAACAGCAAATCCGCGCTGATAACGGAAGGCCTCACGACTGCAACGCATTCCAGGTAGAGACGATGCGGTGCAATTCGATGGCATCGTCACAGGATTTAATTTTTTCGCGCAAACTCGTATCACTCAAAAGTTCGGCGATTTCAGACAAGATCTCTAGATGCTTTTGCGTCGAGGCTTCGGGCACCAGCAAGAAGATCAGCAAACCGACCGGCTGCTCATCGGGCGCATCAAAACCAATCGGCTTGTCTAACTGAAAGACTGCCGCCATCGGCGACTTAAGTCCTTTGATACGCCCGTGCGGAATGGCCACGCCATGCCCCAAACCCGTAGAGCCCAGACGCTCGCGTGCAAACAAACTCTCAGCCACTAACGCTCTGTTCAAACCATGAAGGTCTTCAAAGAGCAAACCCGCCTCCTCAAAGGCGCGCTTTTTACTGGTGACCTCAACTTGCACAAGAACTTGCGCCTGAGGAAGGATGGAAGCTAAACGGTTCATGATTGAGCGCAGATTATGCACACATCTGGGGTAATCCCTGAAAAGACAAAACCGCCATTTTTAGTGGCGGTTTTGATAAGTTTTAGCTATCGAAACTAAGAACTACATCAGTCGTTTAGGGCTCTCGTGGTGGTGGTTTTGCAAACGATCTTTGTGACGCACGACTTGTCGATCGAGTTTGTCCACCAATTCATCGACTGCGGCGTACATGTCTTCATGCGCACTCTCGGCGAACATATCGCTACCTTTTACGTGAATATTGCATTCAGCTTTCTGTCGCCGCTCCTTCTCCGTTTGGTTCTCAATGCTAAGCAGCACCTTGACATCGACCACTTGGTCGAAATGTCGGGTAATTCGGTCTAGTTTCCCTGTCACATATGAGCGTAGCGCTGGGGTAACTTCAAGATGATGACCGCTGATCGTTAAGTTCATAGAAAGCCTCCTTTAGGTGAGTTAGCAATTTCACTATGCCTTGGGTTTGACCAAAAGGCAATGCCAAAAGGCAAATTTCAAAGGAAATCCGACTACGGAAAACCCTAATTCGCATTTTCTCGGTGCGATAATTCTGGCCACATCAACAGCGGAGCTATCTCCTTGGAAACCTACCCTAGTCGGTAGCTTTCGAATCGCATCCGGCCCCTTTAGGCACGCGAATTCGAAAGCTGCATTTCAAACCCTTCGAATTTTGTGCCCCCTGCACGAGGACTGCCATGCTCAATATCTTTACGCTGGCCAACGGTCGTCTCTTTCAAGAAGAGATCGAATCGCTGGAAGAACTCTCCAAATTCCAACCTATCTGGGTGGATCTCGAAGCGCCTACGCTTGAGGAAAAGCGCTGGATCAAACAATATTACGGACTCTCCATTCCAGAAGATGCGATGGACGAGGACATTGAAGAATCCGCCCGCTTTTACGAAGAAGACAACGGCGAACTTCATATTCGAAGCGACTTCTTAATCGCCCATGAAGACGAGCCCCGCACTGTTCGCGTGGCTTTCATCTTGAATCAAAACAACACCGCGCTGAGAAGCCGCGGGGTTCTGTTCTCCATTCACGACGAGGACGTGCCTGTTTTCCGTCTGTTGCGGATGCGAGCACGACGTGCGCCAGGATTGATTGAAGACGACAAAGACGTCTTGCTCAAACTTTTTGACGCAGACGCCGAATATTCTGCCGACACCTTAGAAGGCATATACGACCAGCTAGAAAAAGCCGGTAAGTTGGTACTTTCCGAAGACGTGACCGACGTTTTGGCTGGCGAAGTGCTGGGCGCTATTGCTCGCCAAGAAGACTTGAACGGACGCATTCGACGCAACGTCATGGACACCCGTCGCGCAGTGAGTTTCATGATGCGTTCGCGTATGTTGAATGCAGAGCAGTTTGAAGAAGCTCGGCAAATCTTGCGCGACATTGAATCGCTAGACAACCACACGGCCTTCTTATTCGACAAGATTAACTTTTTGATGGACGCAACCGTTGGTTTTATCAACATCAACCAAAACAAGATCATCAAAATCTTCTCGGTGGCCAGCGTCGCGCTTTTACCACCCACGTTGATTGCCAGCATCTACGGCATGAATTTTCAGTTCATGCCCGAGCTCGACAAAACATGGGGCTACCCCTTTGCTTTAGCCTTGATGGTGGGCAGCGCTTTGATCCCGATGTGGTATTTCAGAAAACGTGGCTGGCTAAAGTAACTTGGCCAGTAAGCGGTCAAGCACCGCCACGCTGTATCGGCTGGCAATGGTTTGAATGAACCGCGGAAAATCTACATGCGCATCGTCATCCGCGCGGTCCGATATGGTGCGAACGGCGGCCAACGGAACGCCGTAATCGTGGCAAACCTGCGCAATGGCTGCGCATTCCATCTCGACCGCAAGTGCATCTGGAATAGCGTTTTTTAGCGCCTGACTCTCGACCGTTTGCGACACAAACCTGTCACCGCTTGCGATCAATCCTTGATGAACCTTCGCGGCAGCGAGATCAATATTCATCCAATCATTCCGAGGCAAAGAAGCCGCGACATCTTGCATGGCCAAAGGCGCCGCCGCCAACAAGGCCTGAGTCAACACGGCATCCGCAGGAAACCGCGTCATGCCCGTTAACGGAATCTGATGCTTTGGGAACAGCGGCGACGCATCCATGTCGTGCTGAATAAATTCGCTCGCCACCACCACATCGCCCACTCGCACCTGCGGCGCTAGTCCACCCGCGACGCCCGTAAAAACCATGCGAGTCACACCGAATCGCTCGATCAATGCAGTGGCCGTGGTCGCTGCGGCGACCTTTCCTATGCGCGAAAGCACCGCTACCACCTCATGACCCTGCCAATGTCCGAGCCAAAACTCACGCCCGGCAACAACCTCTTTATGTTCGTCGGGCATGCGCTCCAGCACGGCTGCCAGCTCTTCGTGCATGGCACTGACGAGCGCGATACGGGTCATTTTTTGTCGCGTAGCTCGCGTCGCAATACTTTGCCTACCGGAGTTTTGGGAAGCTCAGCACGGAACTCAATCGCGCGAGGAACTTTGTAACCCGTCAGGTTTTCTTTGCAATGCGCCAGCACTTGCTCTTCGGTCAAAGACTCCTCTTTCTTAACCACCACAAGCTTGACGGCTTCGCCCGAACGTTCGTCTGGAATACCAATCACGGCGCACTCTAAAACGCCAGCCAAACTGGCCACCACTTCTTCAACTTCGTTGGGATAGACGTTAAAGCCACTCACCAAAATCATGTCTTTTTTACGATCCACGATTTTGAAAAATCCGCGCTCATCCATCACACCCACGTCGCCCGACTTAAAGAAGCCGTCCGCCGTCATGACTCGTGCCGTCTCGTCTGGGCGCTGCCAATAACCGGCCATCACCTGCGGCCCCCGAATAACAATTTCGCCCGGCTGCCCCACGGGCACTTCATGGCCATCGTCATCGATGATCTTCATTTCTGTGCCGGGTATTGGCACGCCAATCGTTCCCGTGAACGCTTGACTCGTCACCACATTGCAGCTCGCAGAAGGGCTGGTTTCGGACAAGCCATAGCCTTCGCAAATCGGGCAACCCGTTTTCTCTAGCCACAGTTTTGCCACAGCACTTTGCACGGCAGTTCCACCGCCCAAAGACACCACCAAGTGCGACCAATCCACTTTGTCAAAGTCGGGGTGATTCGCCATGGCGTTGAACAAGGTGTTCACCGCAGGGAAGATATGAAAACGATGATTCGACAACTCTTTCATCACTGCAGGCAAGTCGCGCGGATTGGGCAACAAAATGGAGCAAGCACCCATGCGCATGCACGACATCATGTTGATGGTGAACGCAAAGATGTGATACAGCGGCAATGCGCAAACAAACGTCACTTGCTCATCTGCTGGAATGCGTTTAAGCGCTGGAGAATTCCAAGCCTCGGACTGCAACACATTGGCCACCAAATTGCGGTGCAATAACTCAGCGCCTTTAGACACTCCCGTGGTGCCACCGGTGTATTGCAAAACAGCCAAGTCATCGGCGTGAATTTGAGGCGCTGTCCAAGTGCAACGCTCGCCCTGCGCCAGCGCATCGTTGAAGCGAACGGCGGTTGGCAAGCTGTAGCTTGGCACCATTTTTTTAACGTGACGCACCACATGGTTCACGATCGTGCCTTTGAGCCAACCCAATCGGTCGCCCATGGCGCACAACACCACATGCTTGACGGAAGTGCGCTCTAAACAATGCTGCAAAGTGGCGCCAAAGTTCTCGAGAATCACAATCGCTTTGGCATCTGAGTCTTTGAGCTGCAGCTCTAACTCTCGTGTGGTGTAAAGCGGATTGATATTCACCACCACAAAGCCAGCTCGCAATATGGCAGC
>CAZEAQ010000064.1:4138-9595 GCA_964510145.1 uncultured Bordetella sp. | reverse complement strand
CGGCCATAGCTTTGCAGACGCTCGTAACGCTTATCGAGCAATTCTTTGACCTTGAGATCCGTCACTTGTCTCCAAGCGTCGTTCAGGCCGCGCTTGAGTTGCGCTGACATTTGCTTGGGATCGCGATGTGCACCGCCCACAGGCTCATTCACAATTTTGTCGACTAAACCCAATGCTTTGAGACGATGCGCCGTGATACCCAAGGCCTCTGCTGCGTCCTCTGCGCGATCCGAAGTCTTCCACAAAATAGATGCACAGCCCTCGGGGCTAATGACCGAGTAAACCGAATATTGCAGCATCAGAACTTGATCGGCAACGCTGATAGCCAACGCGCCACCCGAACCACCTTCACCAATGATGGTGGTAATGATCGGCACTTCAAGCTGTGCCATTTCATAAATGTTGCGACCAATCGCTTCGCTTTGGCTGCGCTCTTCAGCGTCGATGCCTGGATAAGCACCTGGCGTATCTACAAATGTAAAAACGGGCAACTTAAATTTTTCAGCCGTCTTCATTAAGCGCAAAGCTTTGCGATAACCCTCTGGACGACTCATCCCAAAGTTACGCGCAGCACGCTCTTTGGTGTCTCGGCCTTTTTGATGTCCCAACACCATACAAGCGTTACCGTTAAAACGCGCTAAGCCACCCACAATACTCAAGTCATCCGCGAAGTGACGATCGCCGTGCAACTCCACAAAATCCGTGAAGATATCGTTGATGTAATCAAGCGTGTAAGGACGCTCTGCATGGCGTGCGATCTTGGTAATTTGCCAAGGGGTTAAATCGCTGTATATCTCTTTTGTGAGCTGCAAACTTTTTTTGCTGAGCTGGTCGATTTCTTCTGAAATATCAACAGCAGACTCGCTTTGCACGTAACGCAATTCGTCGATCTTGCCTTCCAATTCAGCAATGGGTTGTTCAAAATCTAGAAATATTTTTTTAGCCAAAATTCTTACTCCTAAGCCGCTCAGTATTCAACGGGCAGCGGATCCAAAGATCGCCAAATATACCAAGTGGCCACACTGCAATAAGGAGCCCAAGCTGCGGCCACCTCTCGCGCCTCACTTCGACTCACCGACTCACCTGAAAAATAGTTGTGACTAATTCCATTGATGAGTCCAACATCATCCAGAGGCAAAACATTGGGCCGCATTAGATGAAAAATTAAAAACATTTCTGCAGTCCAGCGCCCGATACCTCGAATAGCCACCAACTCTTCGATGATGGCCTCGTCTTCCATTTCTGACCATTTTTTAACGTGCAGCGCGCCATTGTCAAAATGCAGTGCCAAGTCGACCAAGTACTCCACTTTGCGCGCAGACAAGCCCGCATCGCGCATGTCATCCACTTTGAGCTTGAGTACGTTGCTTGGGGTAATTTTTCGGGGCAACAGCGCAAAACGATCCCAAACAGTTTGCGCGGCTTTGACAGAAATTTGTTGACCCACAATACTTCGCGCCAAGGTGACAAACGCATCACCGCGAGATTGCAAACAGGCTTCACCAAACTGAGGGATGAGTCGTTTCATCACCCGATCTTTTTTAACCAGATGCTTGCAGGCATCCGCCCAATAGTCAGGCGTCGAAATAATTATTTTTTCAGTGCTCACCATAATCAGCCACGCTCCCAGCTTGTGCCTGTCGGCGAGTCTTTTAGAACAATCCCTTGCGCCAGCAAGTCATTTCGAATGCGATCAGCCTCAGCAAAATTCTTGGCAGCTTTTGCAACAGCTCGCGCTTCAATTTGCAATTGAATCGCTTCCTCATTAACTGAAGCCCCGGCTTGCGCAAATGCTTGAGGGTCGTCCTGCAACAGACCTAAAACACCGCCCAATGCCTTCAACAACCCTGCAGTTTTTGAAGATGGATTTCGATTTAACTCACTCGCCAAATCAAACAAAACAGCAACAGCCTCTGGCGTTCCGAAGTCTTCATTCATGGCCGCCTTAAATCGTGCAGCGTGTGGCTGAGACCAATCTATCGCGACCTGATCTGGTGTCACTGAGCCCAGTGCGGTGTACAACCGTTTTAAGGCATTGCGGGCGTCATTTAAATGCACATCGCTGTAGTTCAAAGGGCTTCGGTAATGGCTACGAACCACAAAAAATCGAACCGTCTCCGCATCAAACTCTTTGAGCACATCGCGGATCGTGAAAAAATTACCCAAGCTTTTGGACATCTTTTCGTTGTCAACGTTGATGAACCCGTTGTGCATCCAAACGCTGGCCATTTTTTTGCCAGAAGCGCCTTCGCTTTGCGCGATTTCGTTTTCGTGGTGTGGAAACTGCAAGTCAGCACCACCGCCATGAATGTCAAAACTTTCGCCCAACATGTCGCAGCTCATCGCTGAACATTCGATGTGCCATCCGGGACGCCCCACCCCAAAAGGGCTTTGCCATTTCACATCGTCTGGCTCCGAAGTCTTCGCAGATTTCCAGAGAACAAAATCAAGTGGGTCGTGTTTACCGTCGTCCACCGCTACACGCTCGCCAGCCTGCAGCTCATCTAATGATTTACCCGAGAGTTTTCCGTAGCCTGCAAACTTTCGTACGGCGAAATTCACATCACCGTTGCTCGCTTGATAAGCCAAGCCTTTATTTTGCAGGGCCCCAATCATCGACAACATTTGTGGCACATAGTCCATGGCGCGTGGCTCGTGGGTGGGTCGTTCAATTCCTAGAGCGTCCGCGTCTTGATGCAACGCCTCAATCATGCGGTCGGTTAGCGCTCGAACCGTCTCGCCATTTTCCAAAGAACGTTTAATTATTTTGTCGTCAATATCCGTAATATTGCGCACATAAGTAACACGATAGCCACTCTCTTTCAACCAACGCTGCACCACATCAAAGGCAACCATAGAGCGAGCATGCCCCAAATGGCATAAGTCGTACACCGTCATGCCGCAGACATACATGCGGACATGCCCAGGTTCAAGCGGGGAAAAATTCTCCATCGCACGCGTGAGCGTGTTGTGAATGCGAAGCGTCATGAGTGAGTTGTCAGAGACCGCAGCAAAGGGTCGGTATTGAGGTCATGTCAAAGGTTTGATCAAACCCCTGTTTTACAATGAACAGAGTATACAAAGCACATGAAAAACCCTCATCCCCTTCCCCAACTTCAACGGTTATCCATACCCGCAACGACTTTAAGTAAGTGGACGCTTTCTGCTTGCGCCTGTTTGTTGGGAGTATCGATGGCGACGAACGCAAATGCGCAAAGCGTCGAGGCGCTGGAATGGCAACCCGGTCAAACGCCGGCCATCCCTTTGATGCAAACCACGCCTCACAACGAGGTGCGTAAATTTTTACGCCAAGCCAAATACGCTGAAGCTTTGCTGATCGTGAATAAAAATTTAGCGAACAATCCGCGTGATCCTCAAATGCGTTTTTGGCAGGCTTATATCTTCGAGCAAATGGGCCAGCCCGACATGGCACTTCAGGTGTACCTTGCACTCACGCAGGAGTATCCAGAGATTCCAGAGCCCAGCAACAACTTAGGTGTGATCTACGCGGCCAAGGGCGACTACGCCAAAGCAAAGGCAGCCCTAGAAGCGGCTTTGCGTGCAAACCCAAACTACGCTGCTGCGCATGAAAACATGGGTGACGTTCTCGCCAACCTCGCTTACCAATCTTATGAGCGCGCCTTAAAACTTGACGGATCTCAACGCGCTCCCGCCAAGAAAATGGAGCGGCTCAAGCCCGCGCTAGAACTCACACAAGAAAAACCCTTAGCCACTAAACCATGAAACTCATCTCTTTGACTTGTCTCACTCGCCGCGTTTTTTGTATCGCAAGCATTGTCATACTTGGAATCACCGCCCTGGAAGCATCTGCACAAGATGCACCTCGCGTGAAATTTGTGACCAACGCTGGAGAGTTTGTTTTAGAACTGTATCCAGACAAAGCGCCCAAAACGGTTGAAAACTTTTTGCAATACGTGCGCGACAAACACTACGACGGGACTATTTTTCATCGTGTCATCAGCAACTTCATGATCCAGGGTGGCGGCTACGACCAACGTTACATAGAACGCCGAACTCGTGCCCCCATCGAACATGAAGGTCGTGAAGCCCTCGCCAAAGGTGGTCCGCGCAACACCATCGGCACCGTCGCCATGGCTCGCACCAATGCGCCCAACTCTGCCACTGCCCAGTTCTTCATCAACGTGGTCGACAACGCATTTTTAGATCCCAACTCACAGCAACCCGGTTACACCGTTTTTGGTCGTGTTGTTTCTGGCATGGAAACTGTCACCAAAATTCGAAACACCCCCACAAGTTTTGGTGGCCCTTTCTCTTCAGATGTGCCTCGCACACCTATCGTTATTCAATCTGCAACCTTGCAATAAGGAAACATCATGAGTCACCCTAAAGTAGAGCTACACATCATGGATCACGGCGTGATCACCCTTGAACTCGATTCAGAAAAAGCGCCCAAGTGCACTGAAAATTTTCTGCACTACGTCAACAAAGGTCATTACGACAAAACAATTTTTCATCGCGTCATTCCAGGTTTCATGGTGCAAGGTGGCGGATTTGAACCCGGCATGACCCAGAAAGAATGTGACGAGCCGATCGAAAACGAAGCCAATAACGGACTCAAAAACGACCACTACACCGTGGCAATGGCTCGCACGTCAGACCCCCACTCTGCGACGGCGCAGTTTTTTATCAACGTCGCTGACAACGATTTTTTAAATCACAAAGCACCCAGCATGCAAGGATGGGGCTATGCCGTCTTCGGCAAAGTAGTGAGTGGCAGCGAAGTGGTAGACGCGATTGCCAAAGTTAAAACGGGCCGTAAAGGTTTCCACGACGACGTGCCCAAAGAAGATGTCGTGATTGAAAAGGCGGTAGCTCTCTAACGCGCACACCGTTTATGCGCATGCCAGCTTTGCCAAACTTTTCATTACATTGCGTCAAGGCACCAGCGAGTTGGCAACGAATCGACTTCATTTCTGATCTGCATCTAGATGCCAATGAGCCCGAGACCTTCAAGGCTTGGGCTCGGTACATGGCGCAAACCAAAGCGGATGCGCTGTTTATTTTGGGAGATCTGTTTGAAGTCTGGATCGGCGACGACAACACCGATCCTTTCATCCTGCAGTGCAAAGACATTCTGCGAGCTGCCTCTCAGCGTATGCCTGTGCATTTCATGCATGGGAATCGTGATTTTTTAGTGGGTTCTGATTTTTTAAACTCAACTGGGATTCACGGTTTAAACGACCCCACTGTTTTAGAAATTCCGTCCATCACTCAAACACCGATTCGTTTTTTACTCAGTCATGGCGACTGCTTGTGCCTAGACGACCAAGACTATTTAACTTTTCGTCAAGAGGTTCGCCAACCTGCTTGGCAACAACAGTTTTTAGCAAAGCCTCTGGCTGAACGCGAAGCTATTGCACGTCATATTCGTTCACAAAGCGAAGCTCGTAAAAAAACGCACACGGACTACGCTGA
>CAZEAQ010000064.1:0-4038 GCA_964510145.1 uncultured Bordetella sp. | reverse complement strand
TTTCATCATGTGCAGCCGCTAGCACTTGCGCGGCATCTGACGCCCAAGTCATTTGCGGCGTTGGGTCATGACGACGCGTCAACAATTGCAATTGCAGCGCTCTGCGCGCGTCCATATTGGCGGCTGGCGTTGGCAAATCTGCAGCCACCTCTAAGCGCAACAAAGGTGTCAAAGCATCACCTTGTGCAGGCTGAGACAACGCTTGTGTCCAAAGCGTGCGCTGCGCGGGCGGGAGTTTGCTGCCAATAGCTTGCGCAGTGGGCACCTGCGAGGCGTCTCGTTTTTCCCATGCATGCATCAACTGCGTCAGCACTTCGCCATGTGCCTGCGCAGCTAAACGACGCAAAGCGTCTTGAGCGGCTTCCATCGCGAACCGTTGCGCCCTAAAGGCGGCATCGCCCAAACGAGGACCGCGCGGTGCAAACCCCTCTCTATCGCGACCAGAGTCACGTCCAAACCCCGGCTTGTCACCAAATTTACCGCCTGGCTTTCCATCACGCCCACGACCGGCACTCGCTGCTTCGGTGCGCTTCTGCCCAGGACGGTCGTCCCCGCGAACAGCCACCACAGGTTTGGGCGGCGCCTTGGGTGTGGCTGGTTTGACTGGCTCAGCCACTTCAGTAGCTTCACCCTCTTGAACCCCTTGAACCTCTTCTTGAGTTTGACTCGACTCCGTTTCAGAGACCACAGCTTCGGTTTCAGTTGGATTGGACTCAACCGGCGCTACTTCAACGGTAGCCTCAACAGCAACTTCAACCACAGGTTTTTCCGCTGCGGGTTTGGCAGCTGCAACCGCCTCGCCTCGCGCAATTTGCTCAAGTGCTTGCATCGCCGCTCTAATTTGCGAGGCATCGCCTTTGGCTGTTGCGGACTCCAGCGCTTTCGCCGCTTCGAGCACGGCCTTGTCGTGTGGGGTCAACGAAGTTTGTGACTGCTCACGTACTGCCGACTTGCGCGCAAAAGCCTCATCAATCGGTTGACGGAACGCGTCCCACAACTTCTGTTCGTGCTTGCGGTCTAGCACTACCGTTTGCGCCTCTTCTTGCCAGCGTTGCTGTAAAGCTTTGACGGCGTCCACACGCAAAGTAGGCGCAGCACCTAGCGCTTGCGCCTCGGCAATCAGTGCTTGGCGTCTGGCCAAACTGGCTTTTTGCACCGCTTCCAGCGGCTCATGCGCCGCGTGAATCGCGGCCTTCCAAACAGGTTGCAATTCCGCAAACATTTTTTCGCTCAAATGCCCGCTCTCGCGCCAGCGTTGCGCGAATTGGTGCAATTGACGCGCCACAGCCTTCCAGTCTGGTCCATGGGCGTGCTCTACCGTCCACGCCTTGACCTCTTCAATCAATGCCAAGCGTTGCGCCTTGTGAGCGGCTGTTTGCGCTCGCGCCTCTTTCAGCCAAGCATCGACTACAACATGCGCACGATTACAAGCAGCATCAAATCGCTTCCAAAGTGCGGGGTTGGGTGCGGCTTCTTTGTCTACTTTTTTCCACTGCTCGCGCAAATTGCGCAAAGCCTCTTGCATCTTGCGACCGCCCATTGCGGGCACCAGTTCTGGCTCAGTCGCAGCTGGCTCTTGAACGGCACTTTCGGCTGCAACACGCTCTGCCGCCTCTTCTGCTGGACTGTCTTGAACGGGTGTTTTTTCAACAGGCGCAGCAACTTTTTTAACGGGGGCAACCTTAAACAAAGCCTCCGCTTGCTCAGCTAGCTCTGTACGTTTTTGATCGACTACGGCTTTATCTGCCGTGGGTTTGACTTTGCGTGTGGCATCTCCGCCTACACCCGTTGCAGCTTTAGCAGCAGCGGCTTGGGATACAGCCGCCTGAGGCAAAACCTCTCCGCGAGCGACGCGAATTTGATCGGCCCATGCAGGCACGGCAGGCAAAGGCGCTTGCGCATCTGCAGCGGCTGTTTCTGTAATCACCAAAGCAGCGCAAAACGCCTCCCAAACCGCCTTCACTTGTTGCGTGCTGGTTTGAAGGGCAGGCGGAAATTTAGCGTCCACACTGGGCCACTGCGCATCGGCCGCCAGTGCTTCGGCCTGACCCACCCAGCGGTCTAAGTCGGCCTGCAATCCCTCGCGCTGCGCCAAAGCGTCTTGCCAAGACTTGGTGGATAGCACCTCAATTCGTTGCGCCAGCAAAACTGCAGCTTCGCGTTGAACTTGGGTCTGGTGTTGTAAATCTTCAATGGCTTTGACACGCTCAGAGAGCGCCGTTTTTAAACTTGCCAGAGGTTCGCGCGACAAGGGTGCGCCCGCTTTGGCTGCGTCTCGTTGCCAGCCCAAAGCGTCGCCCAAATTGAGTCGCGGCGCATCGCGCAACGCCTCTCCCTTGGCGGTCCACTCTTGAATCAAAGCGTCTTGGCCTTTGCTGCGGCGTAACTCGTCTAATTTTTCGCGCACCACTTTGGCAGCCCCTTTGTCGCGGTGGCTCATTTCGTCAAACACCGCTTGCAGTTGAGGCAAAGTGGGCTGCGTCGTCAGCCATTCTTTTAAGCGCGCGCTTCGCTCCGCAGAATTAGAAACAGAAAAAGCGCCGCCCGTTAAAGCGTCCAAAGCGGCGAGATCGAGAGAGGTATTAGAAGAATCAGTCACAAGCAGGGCTCACAGTAAATTAGACGCAATTGTCGCCGAGGCTTTAAAATTTTCCCCGACTCTTAATCTATAAATTTATATCTATGTCTGTGTTCGCCAAATTAAAGTTAGGACTGCGAACCTTTTCTGCCGATGTTGTGCAAGGTTTTTTTGCTATTTCGCACAACGGTTTGGCCATGCTCGGGGTGTCCATATTCTTCTTTATCGTCACTTTGTCGGTTCGCCCCGAGTTGCGCGTGGTAGCCGAAGCCAAGCTCATCAGCTGGCTGCAAGAGCGTCAATATGACGAACTAGGCATTGGCGTCAGTTCAGACGCCGTTGACCGCGCCACTGCCAGCGACCCGCGCGACCTGCCCAAACAACAAGCCAATTTGGCCTACTGGCTTAGCCGTAAATACCGCGTCGCGCCAGAACCCGTCAGCGCGCTTGTCGCCGAGGCCTACGAAATCGGCCCGAACAACCAAATTGACCCGACATTGATATTGGCCGTCATTGCCGTTGAATCGGGATTCAACCCATTCACACAAAGCTCGCTGGGTGGTCAGGGCTTGATGCAAGTCATGACCAAGGCCCACGAACAAAAATACCAAGGATTTGGCGGTTCACTCGCCGCCTTCGACCCCATTGCCAATCTGCGCGTTGGCGTGAGCGTTTTGAGGGAATACATCAGCCAAGCGGGTAGCACCGAAGCCGGGCTCAAGCTCTACGTGAGCGCTGGCAACAAAAAAGACGATTTAGGCTACACGGGCCGTGTGTTAGCCGAACATGCCCGACTTTTACAAGTGGCAAAAGGCGTGCAAGTGCCGCTCGCCCCGCCACCTTCGACCGCTGCTGAGGCAGCCACTGCGCGTCTAGAAAGCCTATGGCAAAAAGCCCAGCGCTTAACCCCCTTTGGCAAGGACGAAGACGAACCACGGTAAAATTTGCCCGCGCGCAACTGGCGATAGGCGTGTAGGTTTTGCCCTACACCGCTGACGTGGAAATATGACCACTGGGAAGCGCGCAGCCTTTGTTCACAGAGGTTTTTTGCCGTTCGCCTGGGCAGCCAACATCACCTTTTTCTAGGACTGCCAATATGTACAACCGCAACATCTTGATCGAACAAACAGACCCCGAACTTTGGGCTGCCATTCAAGCCGAAAACGCGCGACAAGAACACCACATCGAACTCATTGCCAGCGAAAACTACGCCTCGCCTGCTGTCATGCAAGCTCAGGGTTCACAGCTGACCAACAAATACGCCGAAGGCTATCCCGGCAAACGCTATTACGGTGGCTGCGAAAACGTGGATGTCGCCGAGCAATTAGCCATTGACCGCCTGAAACAAATTTTCGGCGCTGAAGCAGCCAACGTGCAACCGCATTGCGGCGCATCGGCCAACGAAGCTGTGTTTTTAGCTTTCTTAAAACCCGGCGACACCATCATGGGCATGAGCTTGG
>CAZEAQ010000063.1:7121-9833 GCA_964510145.1 uncultured Bordetella sp. | reverse complement strand
GCGACTGAGAAAGTCCCTTTGAACCTGATTGAGGTAATCCTCGCGCAGGGAAGCTCTGAAAACTATTCCCGTTTTCCGTCAGCTGACCTGCCGTTTTGAAATGGCATTGGACAATGACAAATTCGCATGCATGGTCCCTCAGCATCACGGCTGATTTGTTGGCTTTTATCGCCAACGATCGCACCAACGATGACGACTTCAATGCCATGGCGCTGCGTCTTTTTGCAACGCAGTTTGAGCACAACCTTCCCTTTCAACGCTTCTGCCAAATGCGCGGTAAAACGCCTCGCAGCGTCAAAGACTGGACCGCCATTCCGGCTGTCCCCATCAATGCGTTCAAAGACTTAACGCTCAGTTGCATGCCCCCCGATTCATGCGAGCGCGTGTTTATGACCAGTGGCACCACACGCGGGGACGTTAAGGGTCGGCACTATCACCCGACGATGGCGGTGTACGACGCATCGATGACTCGCAATTTTCAGCAACACTTTATGTCTGCTGCTTTAAATGCATCGCCCCAACGTATCAAGATGGGCATTTTGTTTCCAACAGAAACCACCCTGCCCCACTCGTCTTTGGCGCATTATTTGCACTTGGCTTTGCAGCATTTTGGAACGCCAGAGAGCGCTTATTACTTAGACGAAAGCGGTCTCAACATAGATGCGTTGTGCTCCACCCTACAACAAGCTCAACAAAGCGACGAACCTCTGGCCCTACTTGGCGCGAGCTACAGCTTTGTTCATTTATTAGATGCGCTTCAAACGCGCGGCCTGACTTTCAAATTACCCGCAGGCAGTCGCTTACTAGATACCGGTGGTTTTAAAGGCCAATCGCGCGAATTAGAGATCAACGATTTTTATAACCAACTCGCACACACGTTTGGTATCTCGCGTCACCAGTGCATCAACATGTATGGCATGACCGAGTTGAGCACACAGTTTTATGACGCTGGCAACGCTGTCGTTCCCAGCGTGAAGCGGGGTTCGCATTGGATACGCTCACGCGTTGTCGACCCGATCACGGGGGTCGATATGCCTTCTGGTGAGCGGGGAATTTTGGCGCATACCGATTTGGCGAATTTCAACTCCGTCGCCACCATCTTGACTGAAGACGTTGGCGTTGCGACTGACGATGGTTTTGTTTTACTCGGTCGTGCTCAAGGCGCACAAGCCAAAGGTTGCTCGCTTGCCGTTGAAGATTTTTTAAAGGCAGCACGCACATGAACACACCATTCATTGCAGGCTATTTACCAGGTATCAACGCCAACGACGTTGAATGGCACACGCTAGAACTGCGTGCAAGCAAGCCTTCCACTTCAAGCCATGTGCACATTCAAGTCCCGCGACTCACCCATGAACAAATGCAAGACTTAGCGGCGCGTGTGAAGCTGGCGAGTCGCGAGCAACTTCAAACCATGTCGGTATCGCAAATTGTGCAAATCATTGATCAAGCAATTGCACGTTTACTAAACCGAGACGATGCTTACCGGCAACAACTCGAATCACTTCTTCCTGCAGTGACAGGGTTTGATGCAGAAATGGTTCGCATCAATTTAAATTCATACCTACAAACGTTTCGTTCATTGCAACTGCACCGCTTTGTGGCCGAAGACTTTGCCAACCCCAAAGTCTTGGATGAGTTTCAACCCCGTGCCTCAGGCGGTTGGTGCAAGGCGTATGGACCAGAGCTACTGGTGCACGTTTGGGCAGGCAATGTGCCGGCCCTATCGCTTTGGAGCTTGGTTTGCGGGTTGTTAGTCAAAGCAGGATCGATCGGCAAAGTGGCCAGTGCAGAACCTGTGTTCGCCACAATTTTTGCCAAACTCTTGGTCGAGATAGAGCCACGTTGGAAAAACTGCTTAGCCGTCGTGTGGTGGCAAGGCGGCGATGAGTCGCTGGAGCGCACTGCATTTAAAAATGCCGATGTGGTGGTTGCCTACGGTGGCAATGAAGCGTTGCAAGCCATGCAAAAAAATGCACCAATTACCACTCGCTTCTTGGCACATGGACACAAACTTAGCCTAGGCCTGGTTTCCGCAAACGCTCTAAACGCACAAAAAGGAATTGCCACCGTGCGGCAAGCAGCGCATGACATCGTGCGCTACGACCAACAAGGTTGTTACTCGCCCCAAGTTTTTTATATTCAACGCGGCGGTGCTATCGGCCCGCAAGAATTTGCACAACGCTTAGGGCATGAGCTTGAAGCACTTCAACACAAAATGCCGCTGCGCGAACTCTCGCTCGAAGAGTCAGCCAGTGTGGCAACGTGGCGGGAATCGCTCGAACTGCAAAGCTTGCAGCACAACGACATTCAGGTGTTAGGCGACAAAAACCAACCCTACTGTGTGGTGTATTCAGACACGCCACAAGCTCTGTCCCCCAGTCCACTGAACCGATGCGTTTTAGTGGTTGCAATAAATGATCTGAAAGAAGTTGCAGCCCTCATCGAAACGCAACGCGATTATTTACAAACTGTGGGCTTGGCAGTTTCACCCGAAGAACTCTTGCCAACTTCACAAATGCTGGGGCAAGCGGGTGCAACGCGTATTTGCGCAATAGGCGCGATGACTTCTCCACAAGAAGGCTGGCACCACGATGGCCGCTTTAGTTTGCTCGACCTTGTACGCATGGTGGATGTTGAACAAAGCACCGAACAAAGCGCAGAGCAATGGACGCGCTACGAGAGTTGATATGACCGTGCACGCCCAATCAC
>CAZEAQ010000063.1:0-7021 GCA_964510145.1 uncultured Bordetella sp. | reverse complement strand
CCCGATTCACGCTGAAGTGCGTGTTCGTGCCCAACAATTACTTGAACGCATGGGTCTTGATGCCATGCAAAACAAACACCCGACGCAGCTCTCTGGCGGTCAGCAAAGTCGTGTGGCGATTGCGCGTGCTTTAGTCACCAAACCCACGCTGCTTTTAATGGATGAACCCTTTGCCGCCCTCGACGCCATGACACGCGAAGAGCTACAGCGCGATTTATCTGCGCTGTGTATGGCTGAAAAAATCTCTGTGCTTTTTGTCACCCACGACATCACTGAAGCTGTTTTTTTAGCCGATCAAATTCACCTGATGACTGAGGGCCAAATTCAACACACCTTGTCGGTAGAGATGGAACGCCCAAGGCACCCCTCCGTTCGATATACAACTGCGTTTAACAACACTTGCGCGAAGCTTCGCCAAGCGATGGACGGAGCCTTGTAATGCAACGCGAAAGATGGCTCTCATTCACCCTCGGCATTGCTTTCATTTTGGGCTGGGAAGCATGGGTGACCTTGCATCAAACCTCTGCATTGGTATTGCCTGCCCCATCTGTCGTGGCCAACACGCTATGGCTAGGGCTGAATAACGGCTATCTATGGCCACATATTTGGCACACCCTCACCGAGGTGCTGCTTGGATTGCTGGTGGGTGGCGGTCTTGGTTTTCTAGGCGGTCTGGTGTTGGGCGAGTCCACCACAGTGCGTCGCGTGCTGATGCCCTATGTCGTACTCAGTCAAGTCGTGCCCAAACTAGCACTTGGCCCGTTGTTCATTGTTTGGTTTGGGTTTGGCACGTTGCCGACGGTCGTGATGACGGCACTCATTTGTTTTTTTCCTTTGCTTGAAAACACCATCACCTGTATGCAGCACGTCGAGCGCGATCAACTCGAACTCTTTCGAATGCTGCGCGCCAACACATGGCAAACCTTATGGCGTCTAAAAATTCCTGCGGGCTTGCCACACATTCTTTCTGGGCTGCGAGTGGCCGTCGTGTTGGCTTGGGTGGGCGCCGTGGTGGCAGAGTTCATTGGCGCGAATCAAGGCCTTGGCGCGTTAATCATTGCCGCACAGGGTTCGATGGATACACCTTTGATGTTTGCAGTGTTGTGTGTCATCACAGTTTTAGGTTTGGTTTTTTATCAATGCGTCACATGGCTCGAACGAAGCCTTTGGCTATCGCGTACAAGCGGCGATCAACTCGAAGAATGAAAGTAGTTTTATGTTTAAAAAAATAGTTTTATCTTTGCTGTTTGGCATATTCACCTGCTCGTCAGGAATTGCGCAAACAACGGACAAACTCGACAAAGTCGTGGTGGCGGGTTGGAGTAAACCGATTACTGAAATTACCAACCTGCTCGTCGAAGAAGACAAAGGTTTTTTTAAGGCCAAAGGTATTGAGCTTGGCTACATATCGGGCGCAGGGGGTGGCGATGCAGTACGCAATTTACTCAGTGGACAAGCGGACATTGCCTTCACTGATCCGGGTTCATTTTTTGCGGCCTTGGACAAAGGTGAAAAACTGCGCGCCATCTACGACATCTACCCCCAAAATGTTTTCAATGTGGTGTCTTTGAAAACTCAAAACATTTTGAAGCCCGCCGACCTCAAAGGCAAACGCATTGGGGTGTACAGCCTCTCCAGCGGTACACGTCTTAATTTGCAAGTGCTTTTGCATCAAGCAGGTCTGACCGAAGCAGATGTGACGATTGTTGTCACTGGCTTACTTAATTTCGCCCCACTCATGCAAGGACAAGTCGACGCAACAGCGGCCACCGACACCGGCCTCTTAGTCGGTCGTCAAAAAGGTTTAGGGGGGGTGAATGTGATGGAAATTAAAAATCATCTCAATATGTCGAGCGATTTTTTTGTCGTGCGCGAAGACACCTACCAGCAAAAGAAAGAGGTGCTTAAACGCTTTTTACAAGCCTATCAAAACAGCGCGAAGTGGATGATTCAATCGCCAGAAGAAGCCGCCAAGCTCGCCACCAAATACGCCATTGATGGACAAAATGCGAGTTTGAATTTAGACATTATTCGCCTCCGCAATGAGTCCAGCGTATCGACCATCACCCAACAACGTGGCCTCGGTGCCTTTGATTTAGTCGCTCTTCAAAAAGGCGCTGATGCCTACAAAGAGGTGGGGCTTATTCAGCGCCGCATCAAAGTCAACGACGTCGTGAGTCAAGACTTATTACCGCCCACGAAAGGCGCTAAGTGATGACGGCAAGCACCTACAAATTCAAAGACCAAGTGGTTTTAGTCACAGGCGCAAGCCGCGGCATTGGGGCGGCCATTGCCAAAGCTTTTGCCAGCGAAGGTGCTTTGGTGGTTGTCAATTATTTAAACAACACGGCGGCCGCTCAAGATGTTGTCAAGCAATGCCAAACCATTGGCGCCACATCTGGTGGCGACGCCTGGGCGTTGCAAGCTGATGTGCGTTCTGCACACGAAGTGAACGCGATGATTGAAACTGCCATCAAAGAAGTCGGACACATCGACGTGGTGGTTAACAACGCATTCAGCCCCTATGCGTTCGACCCTGAAAAGCGTCAACGCTTTTGGGAGTTGCCATGGGAAGCCTATCAAACGCAATTCGAGGGTGCTGTCCAAGCGACCTATCACGTTTGTCAGGCAGTGTTGCCACACTTTAAAAAACGGGGGCGCGGCAACATCGTCAACTTGGTGAGCGATTTAGTCGATCGCCCCAGCATCGCGTATCACGACTACACCACTGCCAAATCAGCCTTGGTGGGTTTTAGTCGCAACTTAGCCACTGAGTTAGGTTCATTGGGCATTCGCGTGAACTGTGTTGCACCCGGGTTGGTGGCGCCCACCGAATCGAGTCGTGGCACGAAAGAATCGGTGAAAGATTTTCTAATTGCCCAAACGCCGCTCGGTCGTATCGCCACACCTGAAGATGTCACTGGCCCAGTGCTTTTTTTGGCCTCTGACTGGAGCCGTTTTATGACAGGTCAGGTGTTGCTCGTCGATGGCGGATTGGTGATGCGATGAAGCGCAACAGGTGCAAACCCATGATTCAACGGGCCATGACCATGACCGGTGGTGATGTTTGCGCCTTCCGCAATGGCGCTCAAAATAAATTCAC
Organism: uncultured Bordetella sp.; assembly: GCA_964510145.1. GTDB lineage: Bacteria > Pseudomonadota > Gammaproteobacteria > Burkholderiales > Burkholderiaceae_C > Limnohabitans. Next base: position 3,918 of record CAZEAQ010000063.1, on the reverse strand, counting down.
GCGCCAACGACACCGCTTCACCCAAGGGATGACCCAAAGCCAAATGCGCAGCAATGGCAGAAGACAACGTACAACCCGTTCCATGCACGTTGCGACTTTCAATGCGTGCCGACGCCAATCGTTTAGGTGCGACATCCCCTCGTTGCAACAACACATCGACCACCTCGTTGCCAGCCAAATGTCCACCTTTGAGCAACACAGCTGGGGCACCCATCGCGCAAAGATCTTGCGCAGCTTGCGTCAACTCGTCAGCACTCTGAATCGGACGTTGCAACAACAAAGCAGCTTCATCCAAATTGGGCGTGATCACGCTGACGCGTGGAAACAGCTCTCGCACCAAAACATTCACGGTGTCATTGGCAATCAATCGGTCGCCGCTGGTGGCCACCATCACGGGGTCAAGCACCACGCGGGTCAATTTGTAATGATCAATCGCCCACGCAACCACCTCAACAATGCCGGGTTCATGCAGCATGCCAATCTTGATGGCATCGACCCCAATGTCTTCCACCACCGACTGAATTTGCGCTTTCAAAAAAGCAGCCGGCACGGCGTGAATGCCCTGCACGCCGATCGTGTTTTGTGCCGTCAACGCTGTGATGGCACTCATGCCGTAACAGCCCAAAGCAGCAAATGTTTTCAAGTCGGCTTGAATCCCCGCGCCGCCGCCGCTGTCAGATCCAGCGATGGTGAGCACGCGAGCGTAATGAGTAGAAGAATGAGTCATGCGCCGAATTATCCGCAAATCAAAATCTTATGAGTACACAAATTTCTAGCGTCGTTTTAGGTGCAGGGCTCATGGGTCGATTGCTCGCACACAGCCTCGCAAAGCTAGGGCACAAAGTAGACGTTTACGAAGCCCAAGGTGAAGATGCACAGGGTGCGGCAGCACGCGTTGCAGCGGCCATGTTGGCGCCGCTGGCCGAGTCTGCGATTACGGAATTACCTGTGGTGCAAATGGGTCAACACGCGTTGACGCGTTGGCCAGAAATTATTGCGCCATTGCCTACCCCAGTCTTTTTTCAGCAAAACGGTACGTTGGTTTTGTGGCATCGACAAGACGCTGCAGAAGCCAAAAGATTCGAACAACTTTTAGCGCGTACTCAACAACAACTCCCCAACTTGCCTGCTGCTGTCATGCTTGATGCAGCCAACCTTTCTACGCAAGAACCTGCGCTAGAACACCGCTTTTCAAACGGTCTGTATTTACCCGGCGAAGGTCAGTTAGACAACCGCCAACTGCTGTCTGCGCTACTTGATAGTTTGCAAAAACAAGGCGTTAATTTGCATTGGCATACCCCTCGCTCACCCGACAGTTTTAAGCCAGGCGAAACAGGTCAACCCGATTGGGTATTTGATTGCCGTGGCTTAGGTGCCCGAACGCAATGGGCCCAATTACGCGGCGTACGCGGAGAAGTGATTCGCCTCTACGCCCCCGATGTCACGCTTCAAAGGCCCACGCGTTTAATTCATCCTCGCTATCCGATTTATATCGCGCCCAAACAAGACCATGTATTTGTCATCGGCGCAACCGAAATTGAAACCGAAGATCTCTCCCCCGCAAGTGTTCGCTCCACGCTCGAACTCCTTAGCGCTGCCTACACCGTGCACAGTGGTTTTGCGGAGGCGCGAATATTAGAAGTCGCCACACAAGCTCGCCCTACCTTGGCAGACAACTTGCCGGCTATTCGTTGCATGGGGCCACGAACGTTGCAAATTAACGGGCTGTATCGCCATGGCTTTTTAATTGCACCCGCCATGCTCGACGTTGTTTTGGAATGGGTTCAACACAACACCACATCTCTGGCCGACTCGTTTAATTTGAAATTCGATCGCTCTTCACGCTAGCGTAAAAATTATGATGCAAGTTCTCATCAATCATCAACCGCACGAATTACCGCAAGGCGCAACACTGGCCGATGCCGTTCAACTTGCGGGAATAAAACCACCCTTTGCAGCAGCCGTTAACTTGCAGTTTGTGCCGCGCACGCACTATGCACAACACACGCTTCAGCCCAACGATCAAATTGAACTCATCGCGCCCATTACCGGAGGCTAAATATTCATGACCACCACACATCAACCCCATAGCGAACTGGTTCTTTACGGCGAAAAATTTGCAAGTCGTTTATTACTCGGCACCTCTCGCTACCCTTCGCCCCAAATTCTTTTGCAAGCAATTGAGCGCGCTAAACCAGCCATGCTCACAGCGTCGCTGCGCAGACAAACTGGGAGCGGTGGCGAAGCATCGCAAAGTTTTTGGAACTTGTTGCGCCAAGCCAATGTTCCCGTTTTACCCAACACCGCAGGTTGTCATAGTTTGCAAGAAGCCATCACGACCGCCGAAATGGCGCGTGAAGTTTTCGAGACCGATTGGATCAAACTAGAACTCATTGGCGACGACTACACGCTTCAACCCGACACACTTCATTTGCCAGAGGCGGCAAGCCGTCTCATCAAAGCTGGTTTTAAAGTGCTGCCCTACACCACCGACGACCTGGTGCTTTGTCAGCGCTTGGTGGACGTGGGCTGTCAAGCAGTAATGCCTTGGGCAGCACCTATTGGCACAGGCAAAGGCCCCATCAATCCGCACGCTCTTCGCACCTTGCGCGAACGGTTGAATGTGCCGCTTATCGTCGATGCCGGTTTGGGGCTTCCCTCTCACGCATGTCAGGTGATGGAATGGGGCTACGACGCTGTGCTCTTGAACACCGCAGTTGCATTGGCGCAAGACCCTGTCGCCATGGCCGGCGCTTTTGCCGATGCTGTTCAAGCGGGGCACAGCGCCTACCAAGCAGGCGCCATGCAAGCGCAAGACAACGCACAGCCCAGCACACCTGTGTTGGGAACCCCTTTTTGGCATCAAGCATGAGCCAAGAAACATCAACAGACATTGCGAAAAAAATTTCGCAACATCACGCCGACATGCTCGCTGGCAACGCTTGCGACCACACACAAGCCGTGCACGCAAATGACACCCAACTAAAGCCGCAAATTGCAGGAGTTTTACAAGGCTGTCGCATGCTTGGTTTTTTAGAGCACGATGCGCAATGCGTCGCACAAGCATGGCATCAACAAACGCTAAGAACCGGCCACTTCTCCATCGAAGATTGGCCTGTTAACCCACAAGACTTTGGCATCAACACGTCTTATCCGTCCCCTCACTCGTTTGCGCCTTGCCCACACCAACTTGGCCTCTACGCTGTGCTGCCCGACGCGCAATGGGTAGGCCGAATGGCCCGCGCCGGTGTGCCCACGGTGCAATTGAGGTTTAAGTCAGACGATCCAAGTGCTATCGAAAAAGAAGTACGTAGCGCCGTTCAAGCCGTTCAAGGCACAAAGGCTTTGCTCTTCATTAACGACCACTGGCAAGCCGCTATTGACGCGGGCGCTTACGGCGTTCACCTCGGTCAAGAAGACATGAACGAAGCCCCCATCGCACAAATACGCAGCGCTGGACTTCGACTAGGACTCAGCACGCACGGCTACGCAGAAATGTTGCGAGCCAACGCGGTTAACCCAAGCTATTTGGCACTCGGTGCGGTTTTTCCGACCACCCTCAAGCGTATGCAAACAGCGCCCCAAGGCACCGGGCGTTTATATGCCTACGCCAAACTTATGCAACATCTCCCTTTGGTCGCTATTGGTGGAATAGACGCAGCCAAAATTCCGCTGGTGATGCAAAGTGGCGTTGGCTCTATTGCAGTGGTGAGAGCCATTACAGGCGCCGAAAACGCTGAAGATGAAGCCAAAAACTTGCAAGCCATCATGGCAGCTTCGGTTACGAAGCGCCTCTAAAACTGCAAAATTTTGCGCTATAATTTTTTTGTATTCCTCAATAGCTCAGTCGGTAGAGCGCCGGACTGTTAATCCGTAGGTCCCTGGTTCGAGCCCAGGTTGAGGAGCCAAACAAAAGCC
>CAZEAQ010000062.1:0-10019 GCA_964510145.1 uncultured Bordetella sp. | reverse complement strand
CTCGATGGACATCGAGAAAGAGCGTGGGATAACTATCAAAGCACAGACCGCTGCGCTGCAATACAAAGCGCAAGATGGGCAAATTTACAACCTGAATTTGATCGATACACCGGGTCATGTGGACTTCTCATATGAGGTGAGTCGCTCGCTGTCTGCGTGTGAAGGTGCGTTGCTCGTCGTAGATGCGAGTCAGGGTGTTGAAGCGCAAACAGTCGCTAACTGCTACACCGCACTTGATCTTGGCGTAGAAGTTTTGCCAGTGCTCAACAAGATGGATTTGCCGAATGCAGATCCTGAAAATGCAAAAGCTGAAGTCGAAGATGTCATTGGCATCGACGCCACCGATGCCATTCCCTGTTCAGCCAAAACAGGCATGGGGATAGATGAGATTTTGGAGGCCGTGGTGGCTAAAGTGCCGCCGCCCAAAGGTAATCCAAACGGACCATTACGGGCCATGATCATTGACAGTTGGTTTGACACGTACGTTGGCGTCGTGATGCTGGTGCGGGTTGTAGATGGCCGGCTTGGTAAAGGTGAGCGTTTCAAAATGATGGCCACCAATGCGGTCTATAACGCTGACAACTTAGGTGTGTTTACGCCAGCCAACGAGCCTCGCGAGTCGCTTGAAGCCGGCGAGGTGGGTTACATCATTGCCGGTATCAAAGAGTTACAGGCAGCCAAAGTGGGTGACACGATCACGCTAGAAAAGAAGTTGCCTAACAACTTAGGGCCAGCCGAGGAGGCGCTGCCTGGCTTTAAAGAAATACAACCGCAAGTTTTTGCGGGTCTGTATCCGACGGAGGCCAATCAGTATGACGGACTGCGTGATGCGCTCGAAAAACTGAAGCTGAACGATGCATCGCTGAACTACGAGCCCGAGGTGTCGCAAGCCTTAGGGTTTGGTTTTAGATGCGGCTTTCTAGGCTTGTTGCACATGGAAATTGTGCAAGAGCGCTTAGAGCGCGAGTTCGATCAAGACCTCATCACAACGGCGCCGAGTGTGGTTTATCAAGTCGTCATGCCCGGTGGTGAAGTTGTGATGGTTGAAAACCCATCAAAGATGCCCGAGCAGGGCAAGTTGCACGAAATTCGCGAGCCCATCGTGACGGTGCATCTGTATATGCCGCAAGACTATGTGGGGCCGGTCATGACGCTGGCCAATCAAAAGCGTGGCGTTCAAATCAATATGGCCTATCACGGCCGCCAAGTCATGCTCACCTACGAGATGCCGTTGGGTGAAATTGTGTTGGACTTCTTTGACAAGCTCAAATCCGTTTCGCGTGGCTATGCGTCCATGGACTATGAGTTCAAAGAGTACAGAGCTTCAGATGTCGTGAAAGTGGACATCTTGCTCAATGGCGAAAAGGTAGACGCTTTGTCCATCATCGTGCACCGAACTCAGGCGCAATATCGTGGACGAGCAGTGGTTGCCAAGATGCGCGAAATTATTAGTCGTCAGATGTTTGATGTGGCGATTCAGGCTGCGATTGGTGCCAACATCATTGCACGCGAAACCATCAAGGCTTTACGCAAGAACGTGCTGGCAAAATGCTACGGTGGCGACATCAGTCGAAAACGCAAGCTTCTCGAGAAGCAAAAAGCAGGTAAAAAACGCATGAAACAAATCGGTTCTGTCGAGGTGCCTCAAGAGGCTTTCTTGGCTATTTTGCAGGTGGAAGATTAATGGCAACGTTGACCGCATTTGTTCTGGCTGCCTTTGTAAGCTACGCCGGTTTTTGGTACATCGGCGTGATTGAGGGCAATTTTTCATTGCTCATGTTCATGGCAACCGTTGTGACGGGTGTTTACTGGTTGGCTGAACAGTTTTACTTTTTGCCACAACGCAAAGCCGAAGCCGAAAAACTTCAAACCGAAGCCGATCAACGTCACGCTAAGTTGCTTCAACAGGGCATTACCCAAACGGATGTGGATGTCAGTGAGGCCAAAGAGCGCCTCTACATGCAGCCATGGTGGTTAGATTGGACAGCGGGTTTGTTTCCCGTCATTGCTGTGGTGTTTGTGCTCCGATCTTTTTTGTTCGAGCCCTTCAAAATTCCTTCCGGCTCCATGATTCCAACCTTGTTGGTGGGCGACTTAATTTTGGTTAACAAATATCACTACGGTGTTCGCTTGCCCGTGCTCAATATCAAATTGACCGAAGGCAATCCAGTTCAGCGCGGCGACGTCATGGTGTTTCGCTATCCACCCAAACCCAGCTTGGACTACATCAAGCGCGTAGTGGGTGTGCCAGGTGACGAAGTGGCTTATTTAAACAAGCGCTTGACGATTAACGGACAACCCATCAGCAAGGACGTGCGCACAGATTTCTTTGAGGAAGAGAGCTTGCGTTATATCTCCCAGTTTGAAGAGAAATTGCCCATTGGTTCTAAGTCGACAGAGATGAAAGGTGCACGCACGCACAACTTGTTGAACGACAAAGATCGACCTGCGTTTGTTCCTGGTGCAGATGATTTTGCGTTCAAAGAAAATTGCAATTACACCGTTGAAGGTGTCACTTGCAAGGTGCCACAAGGGCACTATTTCATGATGGGCGACAACCGAGATAACTCGTTAGATTCGCGTTATTGGGGCTTTGTCCCTGAGAAAAACATAGTGGGCAAAGCCTTCTTTGTTTGGATGAACTTTGGGAATATTTCGCGCATCGGCGCTTTTGAATGACCGAACGCTCACGTATGGCTCGACAGACTTTGTCTCAACAGCAAATCATTGCAGCCTTGCAAGAGCGCTTGCAATATACGTTTCAAAAACCTGAGTTATTGGTTCAAGCACTGACCCACCGCAGCTTTAGCGCCGACCACTATGAGCGGTTAGAGTTTTTAGGTGACTCTGTGCTTAATTTGGCAATTTCAAATCTCCTCTACCAGCGGCTTAGTTCGTTGCCTGAGGGCGATTTGTCCCGTGTGCGTGCCAACTTAGTCAAGCAAGATACGTTGCATCACTTGGCCGTCGAGTTGGGCTTGTCTGGCATCTTGCGTTTAGGTGACGGCGAAATGCAATCGGGTGGTCAAAAACGCCCCTCGATCTTGGCCGATGCTTTAGAAGCAATTTTGGGCGCAGTGTATTTAGATGCGGGCTATGAGGCGGCAGATGCTTTAGTGCAGCGCATTTTTGACAAAGTAGAAGTGAACCCCGAAATGCAAGCCGTTGGAAAAGATCCCAAAACGGAGTTGCAAGAGTGGTTACAAGCCCGCAAATTTAAGCTGCCTATTTACCGAGTGGTTGGCACGCTAGGCGCAGCACATCGCCAGACATTTGACGTGGAATGCGAAGTTCCAGAACTAGCCCGCTGCGAGCGTGGCATTGGCGGATCTCGCCGCGCAGGTGAGCAAGCTGCCGCAGCAGCCATGCTCGAAGTAATTAAAGAGCATCACAAATGACGGCAAAGCCCACCTCACCCGATCAGCCTCAACAAAGCCTGCAAGACATTGACGCCATGTTGGCCGCTAGCAAAGGCACGCGAGTCGTCGCCAGTCAAGCGGTGGTGGCACCTGCAGACCAGCGCTGTGGGTTGATCGCAATCGTGGGCAAACCCAATGTGGGCAAGTCCACTTTGCTCAATGCCTTGGTGGGCCAAAAAATTAGCATCACCTCGCGCAAAGCGCAAACCACACGGCATCGCATCACGGGCATGCGCACCGAAGGGGCTTCGCAGTTTGTATTTGTAGATACCCCGGGGTTTCAGACCATTCATGGCAACGCCTTAAACAAGTCGTTAAACAAAACGGTGCAAGGCGCGGTGGGCGATGTTGACCTCGTTTTGTTGGTGGTTGAAGCCGGTAGCTTTACACCCGCAGACGCCAAAGTATTGGCGCTCTTAGCGCCAGGTATTCCCACGTTGTTAGTGGCTAACAAGTTGGACTCAGTCAAAAGCCGCGCGGATGTGCCGCCTTGGTTGCAAGACATGCAAACACGCCATCCCTTTGTTGAGTTCGTGCCCATGTCGGCCAAGAACGACAAAGATGTGCAGCGTTTGCTGGGTATATGCGAAAAATATCTGCCGCAGCAAGGTTGGATGTATGCAGCGGATGAGCTCACCGATCGCAGCGAAAAATTTATGGCCGCTGAAATGGTGCGCGAAAAACTCTTCCGACTGACTGGCGACGAATTGCCCTACACCTCGACGGTGGTGATTGATAAGTTCGAAGAAGAAAAAGGTAAGAGCAAAGGCATCAAGCGCATGGTGCGAATTGCAGCCACTATCGTGGTCGAGCGCGATGGACACAAAGCCATGGTGATTGGCGACAAAGGCGAGCGTTTAAAGCGCATGGGAATGGAGGCGCGAACCGAACTAGAAAAGCTTTTCGACGCCAAAGTTTTTTTAGAGCTGTGGGTCAAAGTGCGCTCAGGTTGGGCCGACGACGCAGCGCGGGTGCGTAGCTTTGGCTACGAATAAATCAAGTACCACCACGACGACGCGAGGTATTCCTCGCATTCATGACGAGCCCGCGTTCGTTGTGCACCGCTACGACTGGAGTGAGTCCAGTTTAATTTTGGAAACCTTCACGCGTCATCATGGGCGCGTAGCTTTGGTGGCCAAAGGTGCTAAAAAACCTAGCTCTAATTTCCGTCCAGTTTTGTTGCCCCTGCAGCCCTTGAGCATTACTTATTCGGGTGATGCAGAAATCAGAACGCTCAAAGGTGCGGAGTGGGTTGGTGGTCACATCATGCCAATGGGCGAAGCGCTGCTGTCTGGCTATTACGTCAACGAATTGCTGTTGCGATTGCTGGCGCGTGATGATCCGCATCCGACGCTGTTCGATTTGTACGCGCAAGTTGTGCAGGTGTTGGCGTCCGGTCATGAAGGCACTGTGGCACCTGCGTTGCGAGCGTTTGAACTGTTGCTGCTTCGTGATGTGGGGCTACTGCCCGAGCTGAATGTGCAAACTCTTACGCTGCATCCGATCGACCCTCTGCACGCTTATGTTTTGGTGCCGGAGGGTGGGCTGCGAGAACACAATGCACAAGATCGCGCAGGCTTATTGGGTGGCATTTGGTTGCAACTGCACGAAAGTATGCAAAGTGATTCGCCTATGGTTGCCACACTGCGTGTGTGCGCTGAATTGTCTTCAGAGCATCGCAACGCATTGCAAGGGCAGCTTCGCGCCTTGCTGCACTACCATTGCGGGGTTCACACGCTGCGCACGCGGCAAATGATGATTGACTTGCAATCTCTTTGAGTAATCAATGACTGAATCGTCTCCAACTTCTTCGTCGCTTTCACGCCGCCGAACGGCTTTGTCAGTCAACTTGAACAAAGTTGCGTTGGTTCGCAACACCCGTCATTTGGGTATTCCTAGCGTGACGCGAGCGGCCTCGCTTTGTTTAGAAGCGGGGGCTGACGGCATCACGGTTCATCCCCGTCCAGATGCACGCCATATTCGTGCGGACGACGTGTCTGCACTGGCTGAATTGCTCAAGGCGTGGCCTGATCGTGAGTTCAACATTGAGGGCAACCCGTTTCACAACTTGATGGACTTTGTGCGCCGCATTCGTCCGCATCAAGTGACGTTTGTGCCCGATAGTGAAGGGCAATTCACCAGCGACCACGGGTGGACTTTTCCGCAAGACTTAGAGCGTCTCACACCTCTGGTTGCAGAGGCCAAAGCCTTGGGTGTACGCGTGAGTTTATTTATGGATCCCGTACCCGAAAGCATGGCGCTCGCTAAAGCCACAGGCGCCGATCGTGTGGAGCTCTACACCGAAACTTATGCCGTGGCATTTGGTACGCCCGAGCAAGACAAAGTGTTGTCGATGTTTAAAGCAACTGCACAAGCCGCTTTAGATGCTGGACTGGGTGTCAACGCGGGGCACGATTTAAATCGTGACAACTTGCAGACTTTTTTAAAGGTTGTTCCTGGTGTGCAAGAAGTTTCGATTGGTCATGCGCTGATGAGCGATGCGCTTGAAATGGGATACGCCTCGACGGTGCGTGCTTACCTGGATTGCATACCTCAATGATTTACGGCGTTGGCACTGACATTTGCGACATTCGTCGCATTCGTGCGTCACTCGAAAAACATGGCGAACGATTTGCGCAAAAAGTGCTCTCCGACGCTGAGCTCAAAACTTGGCGTCTCCGTTCAGAGCGTTGGCCCGAACGCGGTGTGCGTTATGTGGCAACACGTTTCTCCGCCAAAGAAGCCTTTAGCAAAGCCATTGGTTTAGGCATGCGCATGCCGATGACTTGGCGTTTGTGTGAAGTTGCCAAGTTGCCCAGTGGCCAGCCAGTGATTGTTTTGCACGGCGAATTAAAAGAATGGTTTGAAGCGCGAGGGCTCAAAGCACAAGTCAGTGTGAGCGACGAATCTGATTACGCCACGAGCTTTGTCATTGTTGAAAAAACAAATTGAGAAGAACTGAGTCATGCATCACCACGCTCCCCTGATTCTTGATGTCGCCGGCACGCAGCTGACCGATGCCGACATCAAACGCCTCAAACATCCTTTGACGGGTGGCGTTATTTTGTTTGGCCGTAATTGGAAAGACCGCCAACAACTCTCCGCCTTATGCGCTGCCATTAAAGATGTGCGCAGCGACTTGCTAATTTGTGTGGATCACGAAGGCGGTCGCGTTCAGCGTTTTCGCACCGATGGATTCACCCACGTTCCACCCATGCGTGCATTGGGCGAGATGTGGATGGACAGCAAAAAAGGTGCGCTCGCTGCCATCGATGCCGCCACCGCTTGTGGTTATGTGTTGGCCAGTGAGCTGCGTGCTTGCGGGGTGGACTTTAGCTTTGCCCCCGTCATTGACCTTGATCATGGCGAGAGTGGCGTGATTGGCGACCGAGCCTTTCACCGTGATCCTCGCCTCACAGCTGTCCTTGCCAAAAGCGTCATGCATGGATTGCTGATGGCTGGAATGGCCAACTGTGGCAAGCATTTTCCCGGGCATGGATTTGTCAAAGCCGACTCACATGTGGATATTCCAGTAGACAAGCGCAGCCTCAAAGCGATCTTGGCTGACTGCGCGTTGCCCTACACCGCACTGAGCACCGCCTTGACCAGCGTGATGCCCGCCCATGTGATTTACCCCAAGGTGGACACCTTGCCCGCTGGTTTTTCGAAGCGCTGGTTGCAAGATATTTTGCGTGGTCAGTTGCATTTCAATGGTGCTATTTTTAGCGATGACCTTTCTATGGAGGGCGCTCGCCGTATTCAAGGTCAGTCCGTTAGTTTTGCCGAGGCCGGCGTGGCTGCGCTCAATGCGGGGTGCGATTTAATTTTGTTGTGTAATCAAAGTGTGGGTCATGGCCATGCGGTGGACGACATGTTGACCGGTTTAACCGAGCGACTTTTGAAGCACCAATGGCAAGCCAGTGAAGCGAGCGAGCAGCGTCGTTTGGCTTTGTTACCCACCCATTCGCCGCTAGCTTGGGATGCGCTAATGACTCACCCCGCTTACCTGCGGGCATTGGACTTGTTGCCTTAATTGGCAGCCAAGTTCGCCACCCCACTGAAAGCTTGAATGGCGACTAAAAATGGAAAGAATGAAATCAGCGACAGCGGATTGCGCTTCACCAGTCGAGAAAATGGCTCCCCATTTATTGGCATGGGAAAGGTCGGCGAAACTATGTCGTGCATGAAATGCGGACTTCACAAACCCAGACGCTTAGGCAGTCAACGCCGCTTTGCTGGCACATTGGCCTTTTTTTGCTTTGATTGCAAACCACCACTTGAGAAGAGATAAATATGGCCTCCCCCAACTACAACTACGAAAAGCGTCAACGTGAGCTGGCCAAGAAAAAGAAAAAAGAAGACAAGCTCAAAGACCGCGAGGCTCGTAAAAATTCTCCCGAAGGTGATGCACCTCTCGAACCCGATTCACCACCTCAACCTTAATTTTTTTACCCAAGGAGTTCTGCCATGTTTCCTTCACGTCGTCTTTTTGCAGCGCTGACACTCGCCACATTTTGTGGATTAGCTGCTGCACAAGCTACTAAACCTATCAAGCTAATGGTGGGCTTTCCACCCGGTGGCGGCACCGATGCTGTCGCGCGAGTATTGGCCGACAAACTCAAAGATGAGTTGGGTGTCTCAGTTGTGGTCGAAAACAAACCCGGTGCAGGCGGACAACTGGCTGCACAAGCTTTAAAGGCCTCGCCTGCAGATGGCACGGTGCTTTTTCTTTCGCACGATCACACCATTTCTATCTTGCCTTTGGTGGTGAAGAACCCTGGCTTTGACCCCGCGCAAGACTTTGTGCCCGTCGCAGGCTTTGCCACTTTCGTGAATGCCTATGCCGTCTCGGGTGGCACACCTGCCAAAACGTTTAACGAATATTTGGCGTGGGTCAAAACACAAGGCGGTAAAGGGGCAGTGGGAATTCCGGCACCTGCTTCAACACCCGAATTCTTGGTCAAAGTTGTGGGCGAAAAATTCAAACTCGACTTGGTAGCAGCCCCTTACCGCGGCAGTGCGCCGATGATGGCCGACATGTTGGGCAACCAAATTGCAGCTGGTGTTGGATCAGTGCCTGACTTTATTGAGAACCACAAAGCAGGAAAAATGCGTGTCGTTGCTGTTCTGGGTGCAAAGCGTCAAGCTGCGTTGCCTGATGTGCCAACCTTCACCGAATTAGGTTTGTCGGGCTTAGAAGACATGCCTTACTACGGCATCTTTGCGCCGGCAGGCACACCTAAAGCCACGATGGATCAGTTTGGACAAGCGTTATCCAAAGTTTTGGCAATGCCTGATGTGCACGACCACCTCACCAAAATGGGCTTGACTGTGGGCTACATGACGGCAACTCAACTCGCACAACGCGAGCGCGCTTACACACAGGTGTGGACTAAGTTGATTAAGTCCAGCGGATTTCAGCCGCAGTAATTGCGCTGTGTAACTAGTCGAGCTTTGCGCCCGACGCCTTCGCAACTGCCGCCCAGCGCGGCAGTTCTGCATTGAGGAAGCTGGCAAAAGCTTCGTGTCCCAAAAATGCAGGGTCTGCGCCTTGCGCCACCATCTTGTTGCGAATATCGGGGGCGCTCAACACTTGACGGAAAGCGTCGCTGAGTTTCGCCGTGATGTCGCGAGGCGTTCCAGCGGGCGCTAAAAATCCGTAAAAGCCCACCACCTCGAAGTGCGGCACGCCCGACTCCATCACCGTGGGCACGTCGGGCAATGCAGGGTTGCGCTCTTTGCTAGTGACCGCCAACGCTTTCACTTTGCCCTGCTTGTGATAGTTGGCCGCTTGCGGAATGGACTCCGCCATGAACTGCACTTGTCCTGCCATCAAGTCGGTAAACGCTGGCGCACTGCCTCGGTAGGGAATGTGCACCATGAACAAACCCGTGGCTGTTTTAAACATCTCGGGCACCAAGTGGCTGATACCGCCGTTACCTGCAGAACCATAGTTAATTTGCCCCGGGCGTTGTCTTGCGTAGGTGATGAACTCTTTTAAATTGTTCACCGGCACTTGCGGATTCACCAGCAATGCCAAGGGTTGCATGGCAGTGCGAGCGATGGGCACAAAGTCTTTCAATGTGCCGTAGGGCAGTTTGCTGTAAAGGGCGGGGTTGATCACCATCACGCCGGTGTTGGCCAACATGAGGGTGTAGCCATCGGGCGCGGCTTTCATCACATCTTGGGCGCCAACCGTGCCGCCCGCACCACTCTTGTAGTCAATGATGATGGGTTGCCCCAGCACTTGTTGCAATTTGTCGCTCAACAAGCGAGCGTGTTGATCTAGCGGGCCGCCCGCTGGAAAACCAATCACCACACGAATCGGCTTGGTTGGGAACGCTGTTTGCGCAGCGACACCCACCGCCGAGACGACCATCAAAAACGAAATGAAGAATTTGATGGGCTGCATACTTTTTTAAACCTCGCGTCGTAAAGCGGGGAACAAGATGACGTCGCGAATGCTTGGGCTATCGGTTAGCAACATCATCAAGCGGTCAATGCCAATGCCGCAACCACCCGTTGGCGGCATGCCGTATTCGAGCGCACGCACAAAGTCGTGGTCGAAGAACATGGCTTCGTCGTCGCCGCTGTCTTTGG
>CAZEAQ010000061.1:0-10224 GCA_964510145.1 uncultured Bordetella sp. | reverse complement strand
CCTTTGGCCACCCAGTTGAGCGCCATTTGCGCGGGGTCTTCACCGAAGGTCGTGGATTGATCCATATCGCCTTGCTTGAGGCGCACGCAATGTCCGTCTTTGAGGTCAATGGCAGGAATTAAATACATGATGACGAGAAAAGTTCAAGGGTTCCAATGCAAAAAGTTGCGGTACAGGGCTAAGCCATGCGCTGCGCTTTTTTCCGGGTGAAATTGTGTCGCAAAAATGTTATCGCGTGCGACGGCACATGTGAAGAGCCCGCCGTAGTCTGTTTGAGCAGCGCTGTGCACCTCGTTTTGAGGCCGCGCGTAAAAACTGTGAACAAAATAAAAATAACTGCCGCCGCCCTCAGAAGGAACACCCTCCCACATTGGATGATCGCGTGTCGGCTTGACTTGGTTCCACCCCATTTGCGGCACTTTGAAACGACTGCCATCGGCTTGATTGCGCCCTGCCAAGTCGAATTTCACCACTTCGCCGGGAATCAAACCCAAACCCGGCGTGTCGCCCTCGGCGCTGTGATCGAGCATCATTTGCATACCCACACACACACCAAACAACGGTTTTTTCTCGGCGGCATCTAGCACTGCGTCTAACAAGCCAGACTCTCGCAACTCGCGCATGCAATCGGGCATCGCGCCTTGACCGGGCAACACCACGCGATGCGATTGACGCACCACAGCAGGGTCAGACGTCACAACAACTTCCGCATGATCGACCACAGAGGCGGCGTGCATGACCGCTTGAGCGACCGAACGAAGGTTGCCCATGCCGTAGTCGACAACTGCAACTTTGTTGTTCAAAGCGTTCCTTTGGTCGACGGAATCACGCCCGCGGAGCGTGGGTCTAGCTCTAAAGCCGTTCTCAACGCACGCGCAAAAGCTTTGAACACAGTCTCGGCTTGGTGGTGGGCGTTTTCACCACGCAGGTTGTCAATGTGAAGCGTCACGAAGGCGTGGTTCACGAAACCTTGAAAAAATTCAAAGGCCAATTGACTGTCAAATTCACCAATCATTCCGCTCTTAAAAGGCACATGCATCACCAAGCCGGGTCGTCCTGAAAAGTCCACCACCACTCGGCTCAACGCTTCGTCGAGTGGCACATAGGCGTGGCCATAACGGCGAATGCCTTTTTTGTCGCCAACGGCTTTTGTAAACGCTTGACCCAAAGCGATGCCCACGTCCTCGACGGTGTGATGCCCGTCAATGTGCAAATCACCTTTGGCTTGAATGTCGAGGTCGATCAGTCCGTGACGTGCGATTTGATCAAGCATGTGGTCAAAGAAACCAATGCCTGTCGACAAGTTGGACTTGCCCGAACCATCCAGATTGACCTTGACGGTAATTTGAGTCTCGTTGGTGTTGCGTGTAACTTCAGCGGTGCGGGCGGTCATGGGTGACTTTCATTAAGAAGTAGCAGCTTGCAAAGCGCTCAAAAGTTGTTTGTTCTCATCGGGCGTGCCGATGGTTAAACGCAAACAATTGGCAAGCAATGGGTGCATTTTAGAAACGTTCTTGACTAAAACCTTGTGCGACTTCAGCACCTCAAATGCACGCTGCGCCGCGTCAGGCGAGCCATCGAAACGCAACACCATCATGTTGGCCTCACTGGCATAGGGGGTCACATTGGGCATTTGTTGCAAAGCCTTGAACAACGCTTCCCGCTCGGTGCGAATCACTGCCGCCTGCTCGGCAAACACCTCGGTGTGCTCCAAAGCAAACAAAGCGCACTCTGCGTTGAGCACGCTGACGTTGTAGGGCGGGCGAAGTTTGTCAACTTCATGAATCAATGCTTCAGGCGCGAGCATGTAGCCCAAGCGAATGCCAGCCAATCCAAATTTAGACAAAGTGCGCATCAGCAAAACGTTGGCGTTCGCTTGAGGGTGTTGTCGAATTTCGTCTAACCAGCTTCGACTTGAAAACGGTTGATACGCCTCGTCCATCACCACCAAGCCACCATAGGCACCCACTTGTGTAATGAGGCGACGAATGGTGTCTGCGCTCCACAAATTGGCCGTTGGGTTGTTTGGATACGCAATGTAAACAATCGCAGGTTGGTGTTGCGCAATCGCGCTACTCATCGCGGGTTCATCCAACTCAAAGTCTGCTGTCAAAGGCACGCCAATGTAGGGCAGCCCTTGTAAATGCGCACTCATGCTGTACATCACAAAGCCGGGTTCAGGCGCTAAAACTTTGGCCTCGTCCCCTGAGCAAGCCATAGACAACAGGGAGATCAATTCATCTGACCCATTCCCCAACATCAAGCCGTAGCCTTTGGGTAAGTCGACATATTGGGCCAGCGCAGTTTTTAAATCGTCAATACGTGCGCCCGGATAACGATTGACCTCCACAGCGCCCAGTCGCTTACCTAATTCGGCTTGCAATGCGGGCGAGAGCGTGAACGGGTTTTCCATCGCGTCCAGCTTGACCATACCCACCGAGTGCTGCACGGCGTAAGCCTGCATGGCTTTGACATCAGAGCGAATAAAGCGCAGCACATCTGTCGCTTGGCTGGTCATTGTTTTTCCTTGTGTGGGGGCTTCAAACGAAACTCTGCCGCCATCGCATGGGCTTGAAGTCCTTCGCCGTAGGCCAGCACCGCTGCAATCTTGCCCAGCGTTTGCGCACCCTGCTCGCTGACTTCAATCAAGCTGCTGCGCTTTTGAAAATCGTAAACACCCAAAGGCGAGCTAAAACGCGCTGTTCCACTGGTGGGCAACACATGGTTGGGGCCAGCACAGTAGTCGCCCAAACTTTCGCTCGTGAAAGCGCCCAAAAAAATCGCACCGGCATGCTTGAGCAAGGGCTCCCATTTGTGCGGATCGTTGCTCGACACCTCTAAGTGTTCGGGCGCAATGCGGTTGCTAATGGCGCACGCCTCTTCCATGCTGCGGGTGTGGATGAGCACGCCTCGTCCATTGAGAGATTTTTCGATGATGTCCTTGCGCGGCATTTGTGGCAGCAAACGCTCTATCTCCGCTTGCACACGGTCGATGTAGGCAACGTCTGGACACAACAAAACACTTTGCGCCAATTCGTCGTGTTCGGCTTGGCTGAACAAGTCCATCGCCACCCAATCGGCTGGCGTTGAGCCATCCGCCAAGACCAAGATTTCGCTCGGCCCAGCGATCATGTCTATCCCCACCGTGCCAAACACACGACGTTTCGCCGCGGCGACATAGGCGTTACCGGGGCCGGTGATTTTGTCGACCGCCGGCACCGTGGCCGTGCCATACGCCAACGCCGCCACCGCTTGTGCGCCGCCAATTGTGAAAGCGCGACTCACGCCAGCCACGTATGCGGCCGCGAGTACCAATGAGTTTTTTTCGCCCTTGGGCGTGGGGACCACCATGATGATCTCTTGCACACCCGCGACGTGCGCAGGAATGGCGTTCATCAAAACGCTAGACGGATAGGCGGCTTTACCACCGGGAACATAAATACCCACCCGATCGAGCGGGGTGACTTTTTGTCCCAACAACGTGCCATCGGCATCGCGGTAAGTCCAGCTTTCGCCACTGGCTTTCTTTTGCGCCTCGTGATAACTGCGCACTCGGGCAGCGGCGGCTTGCAAGGCGTCGCGTTGCTCGGCAGGCAAACCATCGAACGCAGCTTTTAGTTCTTTTTGCGTCAGCTCTAACGCGGCCATGTTCGCCACTTTTAAACCATCAAAGCGCTCGGTGTAGTCGAGCACAGCCTCGTCGCCACGTTTTTGCACATCCGCCAAGATGTCTGCGACGCGCTGCTCTATGGCCGCATCGGTATCTGCAGACCAATGCAACCGCGCTTTGAAGTCAGCTTCAAAAGTCGGGCTGGTGGTCGATAGACGCAGAGGTTTAGCCATGTTGAATGGTTGTTAAAAATTAAACTGAAAGGGCCGCTGCAAAGGCATCAATGATGCGGCGAATATCGGCCTGTTTCATTTTCAAGGCGGCTTGATTCACTACCAAACGCGAGCTGATCTCCATGATGCGCTCCACCTCCACCAAGTGATTGGCTTTGAGCGTGTTGCCGGTCGAAACCAAATCGACAATCGCATCGGCCAAACCCGTGAGTGGCGCCAATTCCATCGATCCATACAACTTCACCATGTCCACATGCACGCCTTTGGTCGCAAAAAATTCTCGCGCAATGGTGGTGTATTTGGTGGCTACTTTTAAACGGGCGCCTTGCTTGACCTTGGTGGCGTAGTCGAAATCTGAGCGAACCGCCACGCTCATTCGGCACTTGGCAATTTTTAAATCCAGCGGCTGATACAAGCCCGAAGCGCCCACACCCGCAGTGGATCCACCGCTGTGTTCGATCAACGTGTCTAGGCCCGTCACGCCCATATCGGCACCGCCGTATTGCACATACGTGGGCACGTCAGAGGCACGCACCAACACCACGCGCACATGGGGCAAATTGGTCGGCAAAATTAATTTACGTGACTTCTCCGGATCTTCCAACACCTCAATACCCGCGGCCTTGAGCAAGGGCATGGTTTCATCAAAGATGCGCCCTTTAGAGAGCGCCAAAGTCAACATGTGATTGGCGTGAGTTGCGGTCATTTGACTCTTTCAATGTCAGCGCCAATTGAGCGCAGCTTGGCTTCCATCTTGTCGTAACCACGGTCAAGGTGATAAATGCGGTCGACCAACGTCTCGCCCTCTGCCACCAAACCAGCAATCACCAATGAGGCTGAGGCCCGTAAATCTGTGGCCATGACCGTGGCGCCCGAGAGTTGCTTCACGCCTTCGAGCACAGCCACTTTGCCGTCGATTTGAATATGTGCACCGAGCCGAACCAATTCGTTCACATGCATGAAACGATTTTCAAAAATTGTTTCCGTGACTTTAGAAGCCCCATGAGCAATGGCGTTCAACACCATGAACTGTGCTTGCATGTCGGTTGGAAAACCGGGGTATTCGGTGGTGCGAAAGTTTTGCGCCTTCAAGTGCTGATGCGCGGGAGCAGCGCCTTGAATACGAATGCCCTCGTCGTTAGAGGTCACGGTGGCCCCTGCATCGCGCAATTTGTCGATGACGGCATCTAGGTGCTCGGCGCGAGCGTGACGCAAAAACACATCACCGCCTGTAGCCGCTACAGCACACAAAAACGTGCCCGCCTCGATACGGTCGGCCACTACCTTGTGATCGCATCCATGCAAACGCTCAACGCCTTGAATGTGGATACGACTGGTGCCGTGGCCCTCAATCTTCGCGCCCATCGCAATGAGCATTTCGGCCAAGTCTGGAATTTCTGGCTCTTGTGCGGCGTTTTCTAGCAAGGTTTCACCTTCAGCCAAAGCCGCGGCCATCAAAAAGTTTTCGGTGCCCGTGACGGTCACCATATCCGTGGCAATGCGTGCGCCCTTTAAACGTGAACGCCCACCCCCCAGACGCGCCACCATGTAGCCGTGCTCCACATCGATCTCTGCACCCATCGCTTGCAAGCCTTTGAGGTGCTGATCTACCGGACGCGAACCAATCGCACAGCCACCGGGCAACGACACTTTGGCATGCCCAAAACGCGCCAGCAAAGGGCCAAGCGCCAGCACCGACGCCCGCATGGTTTTAACCAACTCATAGGGCGCCTCTGGCAAATTCAAACCACCCGCGTCTAGACGAACTCTGCCTTGATCGTCACGCTCGGCGGTGACTCCCATGTTGCGAATGAGCTTGAGCATGGTCGCCACATCTTGCAACTGCGGAACGTTATGAAGCGTCACTGGTTGATCGGTCAACAGCGCCGCGCAGAGCTCTGGCAAGGCTGCATTTTTGGCACCCGAAATGAGCACCTCGCCTTTCAGAGGACGACCGCCACGAATGAGTAATTTATCCATAACTTAAGCTTTGCCCGACTCGGGAAGTGCCTGCCATTCAGCAGGCGTGTAGGTTTTCATCGACAAAGCGTGCACTTCATCTGTTTTAATTTTTTCGCCCAAGGTGGCATAAACAAGCTGATGACGCTGAATCAAACGCTTGCCCTCAAACTCAGCCGAAACCAACGTGGCGTACCAATGACGACCATCGCCCTCGACGTGTAGGTGCTCGCAGGACAAACCTGCGCCGATCAATGCTTGAAGTTCTTGCGCGGTCATTTGAAAACTTGTCCTTATCCTCGAATCTTGTACCCCGTGCGCAGCAAATGCAGCGCCACCGCTGACACCACGCACAAACACAAGCTCACCACACCCAAGCTCAGCCAGGGCGAAACATCACTTTGACCAAAGAAGCCGAATCGGAATCCGTCGATCATGTAAAAAATAGGATTTAAATGACTCGCGCTTTGCCAAAAGTCGGGCAACGAGTGAATGGAATAAAACACGCCACTCAAAAAGGTCATGGGCATGATGATGAAGTTTTGGAACGCGGCCATTTGGTCGAACTTATCAGCCCATAGACCCGCAATCAAACCGAGCGCCCCGAGCATCAAAGCGCCGCCCATCGCAAATGCCAACACCCACATCGGATGCGCCGGCCAAAGTGAGAAGTTCAATGCCGAAGACTGCCAGACAAACAAAGCCGCCGCCAATAAAACACCCAGCCCCACCACCAATCCGCGAACCATAGCCGACAGCGCGTAAGCAAAAAACCAGCTCCAGTGCGACAACGGTGTGAGCAACAAAAACACCAAGTTGCCCATGATCTTGCTTTGCACCATCGACGAGGAGCTATTGGCAAATGAGTTTTGCAACACGCTCATCATGACCAAACCGGGAATCAGAAAGGCCGTGTAGCTCACGCCTTCATAGACCTGAACGTGCTCTTCCAATACATGGCCAAAGATCATCAAGTACATCAGCGCAGTCAGCACTGGCGCAGCGACAGTTTGGAAACCTACTTTCCAAAAGCGCAAGACCTCTTTGTAAAACAGTGCGGTCCAACCGGTCATGATGTTTGAGCCTCTTCGTTTTGATGCATCACGTCGAGGAACACATCTTCTAAATCGGCTTTGCGAATTTCAATGTCTTGAGCCACCAAACCCGCCTCACGCACAGCAGCAAGATAGCGCTCAATTTCTAGCGCATCGTTCGCGGGCAATTGAACAATGCGGCCTGTGACACGCGCCTTCACCGCCAATGCGGCAGGCAACTCTGCGTCTAACTTAAAGCGCAACACGTTGCTAGAAGCGGCCTTGAGCAATTCGGTGGTGCTGTCGAGCGCCACAACTTTGCCCTGCTTCAGCATGGCAATGCGACTGCACAAAGCCTCCGCTTCTTCTAAGTAATGCGTCGTCAACAAAACGGTGCTGCCTTGCTTATTGAGCTTGGCAATAAATTGCCAGAGCGTTTGGCGTAACTCGACGTCCACGCCCGCTGTCGGTTCGTCCAACACGATCACCGGTGGCTTGTGCACCAATGCCTGCGCCACCAGCATGCGACGCTTCATACCGCCAGAAAGTTGGCGCATGTTGTTATTGGCTTTGTCGGCTAAACCTAAGCTGTGTAACAACTCGTCTATCCAGTCGTCGTTGTGTTTGACGCCAAAGTAGCCCGACTGGAACTTCAAGGCTTCGCGCACGTTAAAGAACGGGTCGAACACCAACTCTTGTGGCACCACGCCCAACAAACGTCTCGCTTGCGCAGATTGCTTCACCACATCCACACCGCGCACCAACACCGCGCCAGACGTTGCCTTGGCCAAGCCAGCCAAGATGCTGATGAGCGTGGTTTTACCAGCGCCGTTAGGGCCTAGCAGGCCGAAAAATTCTCCGTCTTGAATATCAAAGCGCACGCCGTCGAGCGCCTGAAACGGACCTCGGGCGGTTTGGAATGTTTTAGAGACGGTTTGAAAAGAAATAGCGGACATGGAATAGCCTTAGATTTTAAGGCTTTGGCAATACCCCAGCCGCCCCAAGCGTCGGGTTAGGCGTGAGTGGCCTCGTCTAGCAATGCAGCAACCCCGTAGACCTTAGCCAAGGCCTGTGCACGGGCGGGCAAACCCGTCACGCGCAAATGAGCGCCTTTGGCCTTCACGGCCCGACGACATGCCAGAACAACCGCCAATGCGGAAGAGTCGAACTGACTCAGAGCCGATGCATCCAACACCGCTTCGCTCCCCTTGGCAACGTGTGCGAGCAAGGCTTGCACAAGGCCATCGGCCACCGATTGAGCTTGCGCCTGCATCAACACAGCTGGCAAAGCAAGGGTGGCTGAGGAGGACGAAGTGGCGTTAGACATGCGACGGTTACTTTGAAACAGTTACTTCGAATTACGTGCGTTGGTCTTATTGCGCTCGGCCAAGCTGGCAATCAAGCCATCGATGCCTTTGGCGTTGATCTCTTGAGCAAACTGACTGCGGTAGTTGTCGACCAACCAAACGCCCATCACGTTGAGGTTGTAAACGCGCCAGCCAGAGGGGTCGGAAGGCGCTTTTTCAACGCGGTAGTCCAGTTGAATCGGATCGCCTTTGCCGCGCACTTCCGTACGCACGATGACCTCTTTGTCGTCAGGCGCAGCTCGCAAAGGTTTGACCACAATCGTTTGGTCGCTGACTTGGCTTAAGGCGCCTGAATAGGTGCGAATCAGCAGCGTTTTAAATTCTTCTTGCAAACGTTTTTGCTGCTCAGGCGTGGCTTGACGCCAACCTGGCCCCACCGCCGAAGCCGTCATGCGCAAAAAGTTGACGTGCGGCATGACACGTTGATCGACCAAGACGCCAATTTTGTTCAAGTCGCCATTCAGAATTGATTTGTCGGCTTTGATCGTGTCCAAGATATCGCCAGAGACACGTTTGATAAACAAATCAGCCGACTCATCGGCGCTGAATGCGTTGCCTGTGAAAGACAACTGACACACCGTGATGAAAGCCATCGCACGCAACATGCGAAGCACAGAAGCACGGCTGAGATTTAAATTTTTCATACAACGAACTCCACTTTATGCATTATTTAGATGGCGCGCTCGACGTGTCCGCACTGGGGTCGGGCAAATCAGGTTCGTCTGGCGGATTGCCATCAAACACTTGCGATTGGCGATATTGCAAATAAGCATCGCGCGTGAAACTGTATTTATCCAACGAGGCTTCTTCCAGCAAATTGCCAGCTCCAAGCAAGGATGACCGCTTGTCCACCGCACGCAAACCCATTGCCGTATTGCGCGTAGGCACGTCATGGTAGTTACGCACTAAATCACCCTTTGTGTCTACAGGAAATGAACCCGTGTCACGCAAGGTAGACGGCCCAAAAACAGGCAACACCACATAAGGACCACTGGGCACGCCCCAGTAGCCCAGCGTTTGACCAAAGTCTTCGGGGTGTCGTTCTAAGTTAATTGCACTGGCGACGTCAAAAATACCGTAGATGCCAAACACGGTGTTGACCACCACACGCATCAGCGACTCAGCCGTTTCGCGGCCCTTGAGTTGCAAGCCGTTGTTCACGGTCGACCACATGTCTGAGAAGTTATTGAAGACGTTGCGCACGCCGGTTTGCACCAAGTCTGGCACTGTCTCACGGTAGCCTTTGGCCACGGGTTTGAGAACGTTCTCGTCCAACGAATCGTTAAAGCTAGAAATGCTGCGGTTCATTGGCTCAAACGGATCCTTGGGGTTGGTTCCGGTTGCACAACCAGAGCTCAGCAAAACGCCGCACACCAACGATGCGGCGATCGCTAGACGCGAGAGCTTTGAACGACTCATTTACCGTCCTTTTTAGCGTCAGGCTCGGCCGCCTTGTTGTACAAGAATTGGCTAATCAGGTTTTCTAAAACCACTGCAGACTGGGTGTCTTGAATGCGGTCCCCCGCAACCAAATTGTCGGCTTCAGAACCCGCCTCGATACCAATGTATTGCTCGCCCAACAGGCCGCTGGTCAAAATTTTGAGCGAACTGTCTTTGGGAAATTGATAGCGACTCTCGAGCGACATCATGACGGTGGCTTGAAATGTTTTGTCGTCAAAAGTAACCGACTCCACGCGGCCCACCACAACCCCAGCGCTCTTGACGGCGGCTTGGCGCTTGAGGCCTCCGATGTTGTCAAAACGCGCCGTCACGGTGTAGTTGGACTGAAAGTTCAGGCTCAACAAATTGGCCGACTTGAGCGCCAAAAACAAAATAGCCGCAGCGCCAAGCACCACAAACAAACCGACCCACACATCATTTTTGGAGCGTTGCATAGCTTCCTCGATTCATCAAATACTGAACATCATGGCGGTGAGGATGAAGTCCAACCCCAACACCGCCAACGAAGCGACCACCACCGTTTTGGTGGTGGCACGCGAAACACCTTCGGGCGTGGGCTG
>CAZEAQ010000060.1:7947-10266 GCA_964510145.1 uncultured Bordetella sp. | reverse complement strand
CCGAATACACCATGGACGGGTTGCTGAGCTACGCCATGCCCAATGAGATAGCCAGTAAATATGCGGTCTCTCTGCGTGACGCCAACAACACCGTGCTCGCCGGACAAGCCAACATGACTCGCCCCCGAGTGACCGAAGTGTTGCCTTGGTTATTGCAAACGAACGAATACGAAGTGCCCATCACACCCGTGGGGTACGCGCTGACGCTGCATGCGCAAACTTATAGAACATCGCAAGGCCTCATTGGTAATGGACTGTTTTGGCTTGTGGCGGTGCTTAGCGGAATGACCGCTTGGATGTTGATTGGCACTTGGCGCCATACACGCCGACGTGTGCAAGCCCAACAAGCGTTGATTGCAGAAACCAACTTCCGTCGTGCGATGGAGAACTCCATCTTGACGGGTATGCGGGCGATGGACTTAAAAGGCCGCATTACTTATGTGAACGCCGCCTTTTGTCAGATGACCGGTTGGACAGAAAAAGAACTTGTGGGTCGTGAACCGCCCTTTCCGTATTGGCCTGAAGAAGACCGCGCCACCTTGCAGCAAAAACTCGAACAAGAACTTCAAGGCGAAACGACGGCGAGCGGATTTCAAGTTCGCGTCAAGCGAAAAGATGGAACCATCTTTGATGCACGCCTTTACGTGTCGCCGCTGGTGGATGCACGAGGCCATCAAACCGGTTGGATGACGTCGATGACCGACATCACCGAACCCAACCGTGTGCGTGAACAACTGTCTGCCGCACACGACCGCTTCACCACAGTGCTGGAAGGTTTAGATGCCTCGGTATCGGTGGCGCCATTGGGTAGTAAAGAGCTGCTGTTTGCTAACAAACTTTATCGCCAATGGTTTGATGCCACCACGCACGGACACCTCAGCTTAGTCACGAAAGCTGGTTTGCCAAAGTCTTCTGAAGCGTCAGCTGACGATGCTTCTGACGACGACGATCCACTCATGGGACTACCCACCGAGGGCTTTGCGGATGTGCAAAGCGAGAACGCAGAAATTTATTTGCCTGAGCTTGGCAAATGGCTAGAGGTGCGTTCACGCTATTTGAATTGGGTGGATGGGCGTTTGGCACAAATGGTGATTGCCTCAGACATCACGCCACGTCGCAAAGCCGAAGAACAAGCGCAAGCGCAAGCCGAGCGTGCACAAACGGCAAGCCGCTTGATCACCATGGGTGAAATGGCATCGAGCGTCGCGCATGAGCTAAACCAGCCACTCACCGCCATCAACAACTATTGCAGCGGCATGATTTCGCGCATCAAGTCAAACAACTTGAACGAAGAAGACTTGCTCAAGGCTCTAGAAAAAACGGCACACCAAGCGCAACGTGCCGGACAAATTATTCAGCGTATTCGAAGTTTTGTTAAACGCAGCGAACCCAACAGAACGCCCTCAGACATTGCCACCATGGTTGCCGAAGCCGTTGAGTTGGCTGGCATTGAAATGCGTAAACGACAAGTGCGCTTAAACCAAGTGGTGGCGAGTCGGTTGCCTAGTATCAATGTCGATCCAATTTTGATTGAACAGGTTTTGGTTAATTTGATGCGCAACGCAGCCGAATCCATCGACCTCGCCCATCGCCCTTTGACACACCGCGAAGTAGAACTAAAGGTGCTACCGCGTGAAGAACAAAACCAAAGCGTGATTGAATTTACTGTCACCGATACAGGGCGCGGATTACCGCCTGAAGTGATGAACCATTTGTTTGAAGCGTTCTTCTCCACCAAGCCCGAAGGCATGGGAATGGGGCTTAACTTGTGTCGTTCTATCGTCGAATCTCATCAAGGGCGAATGACAGCCGAGAACATCTACAATGGCACGCAAATTACGGGCTGCCGCTTTTCCTTCTGGATTCCAGTCCGTTAGGTTGGAGATTTTTTTTGATGAGTTTGATTCCCAAAAAAGGTACGGTTTATGTCGTTGACGACGACGAGGCCGTTCGCGATTCACTGCAATGGTTGCTCGAAGGCAAGGACTATCGCGTTCGTTGCTTTGATTCAGCTGAAACATTTCTAAGCCGCTACGACCCACGCGAAGTGGCTTGCTTAATTGTTGACATTCGAATGGGCGGCATGAGCGGCCTCGAATTGCAAGACAAATTAGTTGAACGCAAATCGCCTCTGCCTATCGTCTTCATCACCGGTCATGGCGATGTGCCAATGGCCGTGGACACGATGAAAAAAGGTGCGATGGATTTCATTCAAAAACCTTTTGATGAAATTGCCATCGTCAATCTGGTTGAACGCATGCTGATGCAAGCGACCGACTCGTTTGCGGAGTATCAAAAGGCGGCTAGCCGCGATGCACT
>CAZEAQ010000060.1:0-7847 GCA_964510145.1 uncultured Bordetella sp. | reverse complement strand
CCTTTCAATCGCCCTCTCAATCGCCCGTTTGAACGCCCGTTCAAGACGGGCGTTTTCAATTCAACTTTTAGGCTGTATACACATGACCGCACAAATCATTGATGGCAACGCACTCTCCAAACAACTGCGTGAGACAGTCGCCGCCGACACAGCCAAACTCAAAGCACAAGGCCTCACACCCGGCCTAGCCGTGGTGCTGGTGGGCGACAACCCAGCAAGCCAGGTGTATGTGCGCAATAAGGTGAAGGCTTGTGAAGATGCAGGCATTCACTCGGTGCTAGAAAAATACGAAGCCTCCATGACCGAGGCCGATTTATTGGCACGAGTGGCTGCGCTCAATAACGACCCAAGCATTCATGGCATCTTGGTGCAATTGCCTTTGCCTGCACACATTGATTCACAAAAAGTCATCGAAGCCATTAGCCCTCAGAAAGACGTCGATGGTTTTCACATCGCAAGTGCTGGCGCTTTAATGACGGGCATGCCCGGTTTTTGGCCTTGCACGCCCTATGGCTGCATGAAGATGCTCGAGAGCATTGGCTACAACTTAAAAGGCAAACACGCCGTGGTTATCGGGCGCAGCAACATTGTGGGTAAACCGATGGCGCTCATGTTGTTACAACAAAACGCCACGGTCACGGTGTGCCACAGCGGCACCACAAACTTAAAAGAGATCACCCTTCAAGCCGATGTGATCGTTGCCGCGGTGGGCAAACGCAATGTTTTAACAGCCGACATGGTGAAGCCCGGCGCCGTTGTTTTAGATGTGGGCATGAACCGCAACGACGAAGGCAAACTGTGCGGCGATGTGGACTATGAGGGTGTGAAAAAAGTGGCCAGCTATATCACCCCTGTGCCCGGTGGGGTTGGACCGATGACTATTACGATGCTGTTGGTCAACACCTTGGAATCTGCACAACGTGCCTTATCTGAGATGCACTGAATTTTCAAAATAACCCGCATCGTTTTATGACACAAACCAACCCGTTACTCGACTTCTCAAACCATCCGCTGTTTGACGCTATTCGTCCAGAGCATATTGCGCCTGCTCTAGATCATCTCTTGCCTGCCGCCGATGCCGCACTAGAAAAGGTAACGGCTGAAAATTTTCCAGCCGACTGGCGAGCTATTGCATCTGAGCTTGACGTCGCCACCGAAAAGCTAAGTCGCGCATGGGGTGCTGTGAGCCACTTGCACGCCGTAGCCGACACCCCAGAGTTACGCGCGGCTTATACCGATGCGCTTCCTCGCGTCACCGAGTTTTATACGCGACTCGGTGCCGATGAACGTCTGTACGCCAAATACAAAGCCATTCCATTCGCCAGTTTGAATGCAGAACAAAAACATGCGCACACGCTTGCGATGCGAAATTTTGTTTTGTCGGGTGCTGAATTGGTCGGTGCGGCCAAAGAGCGCTTTGCGGCCATCCAAGAACGGCATGCAGAGGTCAGCCAAAAATTTAGCGAAAACGTGCTCGATGCAACGGACCAATGGTCAACCATCGTCACCACGCAAGACTTGGCAGGTGTGCCTGAGGACGTAGTGCAAGCCACCCGAGTGGCCGCTGAAAAAGACGGCTTGCAAGGTCACAAACTCAGTTTAAAAATGCCGTGCTATTTGCCCGTCATGCAATTTGCACACAGCTCTGCGGTGCGCGAAAAAATGTACCGCGCCTACGTCACTCGCGCTTCAGATCAATCGGAGGCGGTGCAAAGTGGAAAGACACAACAAGACAACACGCCTTGGATTAAAGAGCTACTCGCGTTGCGCCAAGAAGAGGCCCAACTCTTGGGCTACAACAATTACGCCGAAGTTTCGTTGGCCGCAAAAATGGCGCAATCGCCAGAGCAAGTGATTGCGTTTTTGCGTGATTTAGCCAAACGAGCTCGTCCCTTTGCAGAAAAAGATGTGGCCGAAATGCGAGCATTTGCCGCAGAGCATCTCAACCTAAAAGACCCCCAACCTTGGGACTGGCCTTACATCGGCGAAAAATTAAAAGAAGCCCGTTACGCTTTTAGCGAACAAGAGGTGAAGACTTATTTCACCGCTCCCAAAGTGATGGCTGGTTTGTTCAAGATTGTTGAAACTTTGTTCGAGGTCAACATCCGGCGCGACACGGCGCCTGTCTGGCATCCGGCAGTTGAGTTTTATCGCATTGAACGCCATGGCGAATTGGTGGGTCAGTTTTATCTCGACCCGGGCGCACGATCGGGTAAGCGCGGAGGCGCTTGGATGGACGATGTTCGCGCTCGTTGGCTGCGCCCAGATACGCAAACTCTGCAAACACCCGTCGCGCATTTGGTTTGCAATTTTGCAGAAGGTGTGGACGGCAAACCACCTTTGCTCACGCACGATGATGTGATTACGTTATTTCACGAATGTGGTCATGGTTTGCACCACATGCTGACCCAAGTGAATGAGCGCGATGTGTCTGGCATTAGCGGAGTTGAGTGGGACGCCGTTGAGCTGCCCAGCCAATTTATGGAAAATTTTTGCTGGGAATGGAGTGTGTTGCGCCACATGACCGCACATGTCGACACTGGCGAACCGCTTCCACGCGAGTTGTTTGACAAGATGCTGGCCGCTAAAAACTTTCAGAGTGGCTTGCAGACGTTGCGTCAAATCGAATTTTCATTGGTCGATATGCGCCTGCACACCGAGGAAGAAAAGGCACAAGACTTCATGCAAATTCTTCGCGATGTGCGCAGCGAAGTTGCCGTTTTGCAGAGTCCCGAATGGGGTCGCACCTTGCACACGTTTAGCCATATTTTTGCTGGCGGCTACGCAGCGGGTTACTACAGTTACAAATGGGCGGAAGTGCTCAGCGCTGACGCCTATGCTGCTTTTGAAGAAACAGCTGGTGCAGATGGTGAGCCCAACATCGAAACGGGTCGCCGTTACAGAGAGGCTATTTTGGAGGTGGGCGGCAGTCGCCCAGCGATGGAGTCTTTTAAAGCGTTTCGTGGCCGCGAGCCAAACTTAGAGGCTCTTCTTCGCCATCAAGGCATGAGCGCCTAAGCCACTACCAGTCAATCGCGGCACCTTTGTAATCCACAAAGTGTGCAGCGGCTTGGGCTGGTAATTGATCGATCGCATTCAACAAACCCTGAACAGATTCTTCTGGGCGCAAGCAATCTTGCGCTGCCACAAAAGGACTCGAGAGGGCTGAGGCCACTGTGCCGGGTTGCATGGCCACCATCACCAAATTGGGACGTTTGCGAGCGCATTCAATAGCTGCTGTTTGCAACACCATATTGAGCGCTGCTTTTGCCGCACGGTAGCCGTACCAGCCCCCTTTTTTGTTGTCGCTAATGCTGCCCACGCGAGCGGAAAGCTTGGCGTAGATGCAGCGTTTCTCTGCATCGAGCAAAGGCACAAAATGTTTGAGCAACAACGCAGGACCCACCGTGTTTATTTCAAATGCTCGCAACATTTGCGAGGAGTTAATTGCACCCATGTGCTTTTCTGGCCCACGACCATCCAGCGTTAGCGCACCTGTGGCATCGACGATCAGTTGAAACGAGCCTTGCAATGAAGTTGCGGCTAAGCGAATGCTCTCTTCATCTTCTAAATTAAATGAAGGCGTTGTGCTGCGCGATAAACCAACAACTTCTGTGCAACACCCGTCTGCTTGAAGTGCGTTGACGAATGCACCGCCCAATGCGCCCGATGCACCAAGCACTAAGGCACGATAAGAAGAACCCAGGGTTTTCAAAACTTTAACGTCTTCACGCCCGTCGAGGTACCGAGCAAACAAACCTGCGCACGTTGATGCGCAAACACACCCACCGTCACAACCCCTGGCCATTGGCTTACCTCAGTTTCGAATTGCAGAGGATTTGTGATTTTTAAACCTGTGACATCCACAATGTGTTGGCCGTTATCAGTCACCAAAGGTTGACCCTCTTTTAAACGCACTTTTGCGCTGCCACCCATTGCGGTAAATTGTCGAATCACGCGTGCAGTCGCCATCGGAATAACCTCGACAGGCAAGGGAAATGCGCCCAGCGCATCCACGAGTTTGCTCTCGTCCGCAATACAAACAAACATCTTGGACTGAGCGGCCACAATTTTTTCACGCGTCAAGGCAGCGCCGCCACCTTTGACCATAAAACCGTGATGATCAATTTCGTCAGCACCATCGATATAGACCGACAAACTCTCGACCTCAGCCGCTTCAAACACTCGTATACCCAAGGCTTGCAAACGCTCCGTTGAGGCGACTGAGCTGGACACCGCGCCCTTGATTTGGTCTTTGATGCTGGCCAATGCGTCGATAAATTTATTCACCGTTGACCCCGTTCCAACCCCGACCACTTCACCCGGAACCACGTATTGCAATGCGGCTTGGCCGACGAGTGTTTTTAGTTCATCTTGTGTCAAAGGCGTGTCGTTTTTAGGGGCGCTCATGAGGGAAAATCCAAGGTTGAGTTCAAAGATTATTTTCTAAGCTTGAGATTATCCATGTCGCTGTTGCCCTACTCTTTTGCCCGCCCTTTTCTGTTTGCGATGGACGCTGAAACAGCCCATGAGCACACGCTCTCCATGCTGGCCCGCACACAAAACACGCCTTTGTCATGGGCCTATTGCCAAGCACGCGTGCATGACCCCATCACACTTGCTGGACTAGAGTTTCCCAATCGCGTTGGGCTTGCCGCAGGCTTAGATAAAAACGCACACTGCATTGATGGCTTGGCAGCGATGGGATTTGGGTTTGTCGAAGTCGGCACGGTCACCCCCAAGGGGCAACCGGGCAACCCTAAACCACGTATGTTTCGATTGCCAGAGGCCAACGCACTCATCAACCGCCTAGGGTTTAACAACGATGGATTGGATGCATTTATTCACAATGTTCAACAATCTAAATTCCGTCAAAACGCAGCCAAGCAAAGCTCTAGCTTGCCAATGCTTTTGGGGTTGAACATTGGCAAAAATGCGGTGACACCGATTGAAAATGCGGTTGACGATTACCTTATTTGTCTTGACGGCGTGTATGCCCATGCCGACTACGTGACGGTCAATATCTCGAGCCCCAACACCAAAAATTTACGCGAACTGCAAAGCGATGAAGCGCTGGATGCGCTCATTGGGGCACTCGCCAAAAGACGCACTGAGCTTGCACACAAACATCACAAACAAGTGCCGGTGTTCATCAAAATTGCACCCGATTTAGAGAGCGATCAAATTAACGTGATTGCGGCCACACTGAAACGTCATTGCCAACAAGATGGTGTGTCCCTGGCAAACAGTTCGTGGGGAGTGATTGCCACCAACACCACCATTGCACGCGATGCGGTGAAAGGCCTAACGCACGCGGATGAAACGGGCGGTCTATCGGGTGCGCCAGTCTTCGAGAAAAGCAATGCCGTCATTCGTGAACTTCGCAGCTTGATGGGCTCTGAATTTCCCATCATCGGCGTGGGCGGCATTTTGAGTGGGTCTGATGCCGTCGCCAAAATTAAAGCGGGCGCTAATGTGGTTCAGATCTACACCGGTTTAATTTACAAAGGCCCCGCCTTGGTAAAAGAAGCTGCACTAGCGATTCGTGCGCACGCTTAAACCGTGAGTCAAAGCTTCTAAGCGCCTAGGCACCTAAACTTCGAAAGCCTTCGAATCGCTTAGACCAATAAGAGTTGCTCATTTTTTCGAGCCTCACACCCGTGCGCTCATTGGCAGCATGAATAAATTTGCCAGTGCCAATATAAATACCCACATGCGAAAACGATGGGCCAAGTGTGTTGAAAAAAACCAAATCTCCGGGGCTGGCTTGATCGGCAGTAATAGGTCGCGTGGCATTTGCAATTTGAAAAGCGCTACCTTTTAACGAAATGCCCGCCGACTCTTTGTAGACAAAAGTGACCAGCCCAGAGCAATCAAAACCTGTGTGAACTTTTTTGCCGCCGTAGGTGTAATTGCGGTCCAACATCGCCATTGCTTGGATGACGATATCTTGACGTTGCGCTGGGGTGATTGAACTTCTAAAACCGCCCGAATAACCACTGCTTTGGGGTGCGGGATACCTTGGCCCCGTCGAACAGCCAATCAGTGCGAGAGAGAACAGAGAACCTAAAAAGTTACGTTTGTTCATCGTGCTTAAGTTATTGCAAGGCCATGGCCACTGCTTCACCAATGGCCAAAGAACTGGTGAGTCCCGGCGACTCAATGCCAAACAAATTGACCAACCCTTTCACCCCGTGCACCGCAGGTCCTTGAATACAAAAATCTGCGCTCGCTTCATGAGGCCCCGAAATTTTAGGACGAATTCCAGAGTAGCCGGGTTGAAGCGAACCGTCTTGAAGGTCAGGCCAATATTTGCGAACCTCTTGATAAAACGCATCTTCATGTTCAACAGAAACGACTAAGTCGTCGGGTGAATCGACCCACTGCACATCAGGTCCAAATTTGGCTTGTCCGCCGAGGTCTAGCGTCAGGTGAACGCCCAGACCAGCGGCCTCCGGCACGGGATAAATTAAATGCGAAAAAGGCGATTTACCCGTCAGTGTGAAGTAGTTGCCTTTCGCAAAGTAGGCATTTGGAATGTGGGCAACTTCTAAACCTTTAAAACGTTTTGCAAGCCATGGCGCGGTCAGTCCGGCAGCGTTGACAACCGTATGAGCCAAAAGCTCCGAGCCATCCACCATCGTCAGCACGATGCCGTCGCTTTGGCACTCAGCACTCGCCACAGGCGAACTGAGCGCCACGATGCCGCCTGCATTTTCAAAGTCGCCTTGCAAACTCAACATCAAACCATGACTGTCCACAATGCCCGTGCTTGGTGAATGCAAGGCTGCCACACACGACAACGCTGGCTCCATTTGCTGGGCCTGAGCGGCACTTAGTTTGACTAAATCGTTCACGCCATTGGCACTGGCTTTTTGCAAGATCGTGTCCAAAGCAGGTACTTGATCGGCGTGCGTCGCCACAATTAATTTGCCACAGCGTTGGTGTGACACCCCGCGTTCAGCCGCATAGGCATAAAGCATGTCACGACCTTGCACACAAAGTTGTGCCTTCAATGAGCCCTGCGGGTAATAAATGCCAGCGTGAATGACCTCACTATTGCGTGAGCTAGTGCCCGTTCCAATTGCATCGGCAGCCTCAAGAACTAGCCACTCACGCTTGTCATGAGGAGCGCGTTGAATCAAGGCGCGAGCCACGGCAAGGCCCACAACTCCAGCACCAATGACAACTCCGTCAACTTTGTCCAATCTCAAACTCCTTAGCTCAAGACAATATTAGAACCCGAAGCCACAAAGAAAAACGGCTCCCGAAGGAGCCGTTTTAATCAGGCTGAAAACCTTGAATGATTAACGCTTTTTAGAAGCAGCTTTGCCTGTATTCAAAGCAGTTGCAGCCATGTTTTTGTAGTTGGTTTCAGCAACGTCAGTCGCTTGTTTGACAGCTTTTTGAACCGATTCCAAAGCGTTGTTACCCGCAGCAACAGCAGTTTTGAAAGCTGCGACAGCAGCCTCAGAACCAGCGGGTGCATTCTTGGCAGCGTTATCAACCATCGCGTGGAAAGCTTTTTGAGCTTCAGCCACTTTAGATTCAACGTGGTCTTGGAAGTGAGCGCCAGTGCCTGTCGCAATTTCATACAAGTGACGGTTGTAAGCCACTGCTTTTTCAGCCAAAGGCTGGAACAAGCTAGCTTGCAAAGCCAACAATTCTTGTGCGTCTTTCACGCTCAAAGCAGCGTGTGTTTGTTTTTGTGAGTCAGCCAAAGTTGTTTTAGCAGCAGCTAAATTCAACTCGATCAATTGCTCAACGCCAGAGAAAGCCTTGTTGGTCAAACCCACCAAAGTTTCCAAATTAGCTTTGTTAGCTGCGATTACTTGTTCAGGTGTCAA
>CAZEAQ010000059.1:6901-10312 GCA_964510145.1 uncultured Bordetella sp. | reverse complement strand
TCGAATGCCGGAATCAAAATCCGGTGCCTTAACCAACTTGGCGACTCCCCTACACGGGTCAACGACTGATTAAGTCGCTAACCGTTAACTTTCGCTGACTTTTCCCCCAAGATGTGGAAGATTAGCCATATTGCTGCAAATCCGTATTTGCCAATTGTGAGGGGATGCATCTATCGACACGCCCTCGGGTAGCCAGGCAAACACTGCGCTGCCAGATCCTGTCATGCGAGGCCGAAGTCCGAGACTGGTAAGCCATTTCAAGGCTTGGTCAATTTCGGGGCACAACGCTTGAGCCACTGGCTGCAAATCATTTTGACCAAAACCAAAAGGATCAACAGCGAAGTCCGGCATTGTAGCAACTTTTGTACTTCGTTCTAGCTTTGGGTGACGAAAAATTTGAGCAGTTTCGAGGCCTGCTGTGGGCTTGACCACTACAAAACGGCTAGAGGGCAGTTGAATGGGGGTGATTTTTTCGCCAATGCCCTCAACCCAAGCGTGCCCGCCGTTAATGAAAAATGGAACGTCTGCGCCAAGCGACAGTCCAAGCTGCATAAGTTTGTCGACTGGCCAGTTCAAATCCCAAAGCCGATTAAGACTCAGCAAAGTGGTCGCCGCGTCGGATGAACCGCCTCCCATACCCGCTTGAGCAGGAATGTTTTTTGTAATTTGAATATTTGCCCCTAAAAGCGTGCCACTTGCTTGTTGAAGTGACTTCGCCGCCTTGACGATCAAATCATCAGGCGGTAAGGCCGAGGTTAAGTCTTGTCGTTGGATGACACCGTCATCGCGGACTTCAAAATTCAACTCATCGCACCAATCAATCAACATGAAGACAGATTGAAGAAGGTGGTAGCCGTCATCGCGCCTGCCTGTGACGTGTAGGAATAAGTTGAGCTTGGCGGGGGCTAATGCACCTGTGATCTTGCGCATGAGGAGGTCAATCGAGTTTGATGCGTAAGCTGACTTCTGGCAACGGGGACGTTCTTCGCGCGCTGAGCGATCCGTTGGATAGGTTGGACAGGTCCGCCTGCCATCCAATGGCGTCAATGTCTTTCCCATTGAGCCAGCCAAATATTGCGCTTAGCGGCAGTTCTGCTCCGGTGGTTTTTTGAGTCAACTCGTCCAATGAGTCAAAGCGCTGATAAGCACCACCTTGATTCAATTGAGCAATATTGGGCGACCACTCTAAGGCGCCCAAGGTGGTGCCGATGGGGGAGTAAAGATCAAGCTCTCCGCGCTGTGCATTACCACGGAGTGAAAAAGCTGCGGTCATGGATGAAGGGGGATCGCTTTGAACATTGACGCTCAACCTGCCTTGCCATTCAGGAACATCGATGAGCTCAGAGTTTTTTTTGGAAGGGCGATTCGATGATGCGCAGCCAGACAAAAAAAGCCCAATCACGATGATTGAACAAATGCGAAACCAATCACGCTGGACAAGCATTTTTTCTACAGGTTAGGTTTGAGACGCTTGAGCGTTTCAACCAGGGTTTCATTGCTGGGAGATAGTTTTTGCCCTTCGCGCCAAATTTGAATGGCTTCATCGGTGCGCTTGAGCGTCCACAAAACTTCCCCCAAATGTGCAGCAATTTCTGCGTCAGCTCTTGTTTTGTAGGCGTTCTGCAAAAGAGTTAGCGCTGAATTGAAGTTTCCAAGTCGAAATTCAACCCATCCCAGACTGTCTGTAATGAAAGGGTCATCTGGTGCAAACGTGAGCGCCTTGATGATGAGTTGTTTGGCCTCATTCAATCGAATATTTCGATCAGCCAATGAGAAACCTAGTGCGTTGTAAGCGTTGTAATAGCTTGGATTGCTCTCAATCACAGTTCGAAGCAACTTCTCCATCTCATCAAGGCGGTTGAGTTTTTCAGCCAGCATGGCTTGCTCGTAAAGCAAGTCTGCATCGTCGGGTTTGGCAGCATTGATGAGGTCGTAGGCCGCTTGCCACTGACGATGTTCTCTAAGCAATTGAACTTCGGCTAGCAAACGACTGCGTTGCTCTTCTGCGCTATTGGCGGGAAGCGTTGCCAGTAATTCGCGGGCTTGCGCCATTTTTCCTTGACGAGCCAAGATGGCGGCCCGTCTAGTTTGAGCTTGCATCAGCCCACGCGAAGTAGCCTCTGTTTGTTTTTTGCTGGATAAAGAAACATAACGCGATAAAGAAACTTCAGCTTTTTTGTCTTCGCCTTGCTCGAACTGTAAAGAACCGAGAACAAGCCACGCGTCCGCATATTTATTGTCTTTACGCGTGATCGCTTGCAGCTGGTCGGATGCATCGGCATAGCGTTGGAGTTCAATCAGAACTCGAACGTAATTCATAGGGAGTTCAGTGCCCGTTTGAACCCGAAGTGCTTGTAAGACCAAAGGTTCAGCTTCTTTGACTTGTCGCCCCATCAGTTCTAGGGCGAGCAAGGCGGGCGCTTGCGATTTGGCATCTGCAGCCTGTCCTTTGATAACGGCTTCTAGCGCGCCATTCACATCGTCGGCTAAGAGTCGCATGCGCCCCAAAGTAGCCCAAGCAGTCGCGCCGGCAGAATTGTTTTTGAAATAAGGTTCAAGTGCTTGCTGAACGACACTCAAGGCGCGCTTTTTATCGGTCACGCGCGCGTAGTGACGCGGAATGAGGGTGATAGCAGCTTCGCGTTCAGAGTCTGGCGTTAAAGCCAGCTCTTTTTTTAGAGGCTCTGAGCTTTCAGAAACTTGATTAAGCGCCAACAATATTTGGAACAACTGACGATTGGCGTTGCGATCTTGAGGCCAGGCCAGCGACCAAGCACGCGCTGCCATAAGTGCACCATCTCCGAACCGAGTCTGAAGCGCAACCTCGACTGCACGTTCATAAAGTTGAGCGTCATTAGATCGACGTGCTGCATCTAGAAGCAAGGAAAATCCAACGGTGGGTTGACCTTGTCGAATATTTAATTCGCCTACCAAAATCTCGTAGAGAAGCGCACCCGTGATGGCCGAGTTTTCGATTTTGCTGGAGGGTTCAGCTTTTGGAGGCGCCGCGTGGGCGGACGAAGCCAAAACTGCGGCCGTCAAAAAAACGAGACTTAAAGCCGTTAAACGGGTCACAGGCAGTGGGAATTTCATGTTCGCATCATAATCGCTGACTGTTTTTTACACCTGTCTCATGCCTGAATTACCTGAAGTTGAGGTTACCCGTTTAAGCTTTGCAGACCGCATATCTGGCGCTTTGATCAGTTCAGTGCGCATGGGTAAGCCTTTGCGATGGCCGCTAGGGTGTGAACCTCAGGCATTGGTAGGCCGCAAGGTGATACAAGTCAGACGGCGCGGTAAGTATTTATTAATAGATTTAGACAAGGGCTTATTGCTCTTGCACCTAGGCATGTCGGGCAGTTTAAGTTTTAGTGTTGAGCAATCCCCGGCTAAACCGCACGATCACTTTGA
>CAZEAQ010000059.1:0-6801 GCA_964510145.1 uncultured Bordetella sp. | reverse complement strand
TACTTTCAACTAGAGGCCAATGTGTACGACAGAGCGGGTGAACCGTGTCGCGTTTGTGGCGCTAATGTGAAACGAATTCAACAAGGTCAACGATCAACCTATTTTTGCCCCAGTTGCCAAAAACCGTGACCAATAAATCTTTCAGTTTTGGTAATGCCGTAGTGGCTTGGCAAAAGTCACATGGTCGGCACGATTTGCCTTGGCAAAACACGCAAGATCCTTATGCGGTTTGGCTGTCTGAAATCATGCTTCAGCAAACACAAGTAAGCACCGTACGTGAGTATTTCGCAAAATTTTTAAAACGATTTCCGACTGTCGGTCATTTGGCTGCGGCGCATCAAGACGATGTGTTGGGGCTGTGGAGTGGGTTGGGTTATTACAGTCGTGCGCGCAACATGCATCGTGCTGCGCAAGATGTGATGAATTTGCACGGCGGCGTATTCCCAGACAACTCAGAAACTTTACAAACTTTGCCCGGCATTGGTCGATCGACTGCAGCGGCAGTCGCTTCACTTTGTTTTGGCGAACCTGTGGCGATTCTGGATGGGAACGTCAAGCGAGTGCTGACACGTTATTTGGGCTTTCAAGAGGATTTAGCGACTTCACGAGCAGAAAAAAATTTATGGCAACTTGCACAGACGATGTTGCCCACGCAAAACATCAAGCGGTCTATGCCTTTTTATACACAAGGCGTGATGGATTTGGGGGCGACTGTTTGCACGCCTAAAAAGCCTCGATGTGATGACTGCCCTCTGAGCGCTAATTGTTTGGCGTATGCACAAGGTGATCCAGAAAAATATCCCGTTAAGACGCGAAAAATCAAACGCACATCCGAGCAATTGTGGCTTTTGCATGCCAGTGCGCCAGATGGCAGCGTATGGCTTTTGCAGCGTCCGCAAAGTGGTGTCTGGGCGGGACTTTTTTGTATGCCCGGATACGAGAGCTTGTCGGTTTTAGAGGCGTCTGTGCCCCAGAAATATCGTTCAGAGTTATTTCAGGCGCCTGCAGTAAAACATGTGCTGACGCATAAAGATTTGTATTTACATCCGGTGACTTTGAGGCTCCCTAAGCGCGTCAACCTCAATGACGGTCAATGGGTTGGGCAAGATCGATGGCCTCAGATGGGGTTGCCGGCGCCCATTAGAAAATTGCTAGAAGCTAATTAAGAAGCCATATCTAGTTCGCGGTGTCGTTTGAGCGTGACCCAGTCTTTCTTAAATCGCTGGCTCAGTAACTCCACCAAATAGACGGATCGATGTTGACCGCCCGTGCACCCAATGGCCACGGTGACGTAACTTCGGTGATCTAAATTTAAATCAGGCAACCAAGTGTTAAGAAAGTCAGAAATTTGGCTAGCCATTTTTTCTACCGCAGCATGACCGGCTAGCCATTCTGCGACCGCTGTGTCGCGCCCTGTCAGTGGTCTAAGCGCTTCTTCGTAATGAGGGTTAGGAAGCATACGGACGTCAAATACATAGTCAGCATGAACGGGAATGCCGCGTTTAAAGGCAAATGATTCAAACATCAAAGTCAATTGAGTTGCTGGCGCTGAAATGAGCGATTTGATGTAGCTTTGTAGCTTGCTGCTACGCAATAAGCTGGTGTCGATGATGTGCGACTCTTCTCGCAATTCAGCAAGCAACTCGCGCTCTAACTCAATCGCTTCTACTAAGTCGCGTTCTTGATAACCGATGACTTGTGTTTCATCTTGGCGAGACAACGGATGACGCCGACGTGTTTCTGAAAAACGATGCACCAAAATTTCGGTGGTGGCGTCTAAAAATAAAAGACGAACATCAACATCAATAGCTCGTAAATGCGCTAGCTGAGCTGGAACGAGGGGAAGCGAGTTGGCACTGCGAACGTCCATGGCAATAGCAATTTTGCTGGCGCTGTGTTGCTGTTCTAGTTGCACGAAAGGCAGCAAAAGTTCTGGCGGCAAGTTATCGACGCAGTAATACCCGGCGTCCTCCATTGCGTTTAGCGCAACCGATTTTCCAGAGCCGGACATGCCGGTGATTAGCACCAGTTCTTGCTTCATTTCTTTACAGCTTTTGAAGACGTGTTGAGCATCTCACGCGCATGGGCGAGGGTGGTGTCCGACACTTTTTCTCCGCCAAGCATTCGTGCAATTTCGTGTACACGTTGATCGGCATCAAGCGCGCTGACTTGACTTGATGTGCCTTGAGAATCTGTGGTTTTTGACACGACCAAGTGGTTGTCAGCACAAGCGGCCACCTGAGGCAAATGGGTGACTGCTAAGACCTGGCGATCGCGCCCGAGCTGCTTCATGAGCCGTCCAACGGTTTCTGCCACGGCGCCACCGACGCCAGAGTCGACCTCATCAAAAATTAGAGTTTGCGCGGTTCCGAGCTCGCTAGTGGTCACGGCAATGGCCAGCGCAATGCGAGACAACTCACCGCCAGACGCCACTTTTCCAACAGGT
This sequence comes from uncultured Bordetella sp., assembly GCA_964510145.1. Lineage (GTDB taxonomy): Bacteria > Pseudomonadota > Gammaproteobacteria > Burkholderiales > Burkholderiaceae_C > Limnohabitans. The sequence continues at coordinate 4,355 of CAZEAQ010000059.1, read as the reverse complement.
CGTGGCGTGCTACCCGCGTGACCAGCGACCAAGAAAGTCACGCTCTCTAAGCCACTTGCTGCGGGATGCTCTAGCTTTTCGAGTTGCACCTCAAAACGCCCCCCTTGCATACCAAGGCCTTGCATGGCTTGTGTAATTGCTTGTGCAAGTTTGGGAGCGGCTTTACTGCGAGCTTGCGATATTTTTTTAGCTTCGTCTTGGTAGGCCGTTGCAGCTTTGCTTTCAGCAGCCTCCAACGCTTGCAAGTCCGTGGCGGTGTCGAGTTGTTGTAGTCGATTTCTCCACTCTAGGTACAGCTCTGGTAATTCTTGCGGTGTCCGTTTGAAACGCCGCGCCAAAGACATCCATAGCGACATACGGTCATCGAGTGTTTGCAATCTTTCTGGGTCAAGTTCCGCATGCCCTAAATAGGTATTGAGTGAATGCGCAACATCTGCTGCTTGTGCCAAGCTGGATGCCAATACATCCACCCAATTTGAGAATTCAGGCTCGAAATCCGTTTGACTTTGCAGCGTGTCTTGAGCCTTGGCTAGCAAACGCAAGGCGCCACGGTCATCGTCTTCAAGCGAGGTGATGGCGGTTTGCGCGGCGTCCATCAGCGCTTGCGCATGGGACAGGCGTGTGTGTTGGCTGTTTAGTTCTTCCCACTCGTCCACCGCTGGGTTTAATTTGTCGACTTCTGCTATTTGCCAAAGCAAGCGCTCGCGCTCTTCATGCAATGAATCTTGTGCTGAACGAGCCTCTAGTAATGTCTGTGATGCCTGTCGCCAATTTGTCCAAGCTTGATTCAACGCTAGCAAATTCAGGCCAGCGTATGCATCTAACAGCCCTCTGACGGCATCTGCGCGGGTCAAGCTTTGCCAAGCGTGTTGACCGTGAATGTCGAGCAACATGTCGCCCAAAGCTCGAAGTTGGGTCGCGGTTGCGGGGCTCCCGTTAATCCAAGCGCGGCTCTTACCCTGAGCATCAATCGTCCGTTTGAGTAGCAACCCATCATGCGAAGTAATGTCTGCAAAGCCTTCCTCCGTCAGCCATTCCAGAATGTGCGGTGATGAGTCGAATTCGGCACAGATTTCAGCGCGTTGTGCGCCTTCACGGACGACGGTACTTTCTGCGCGCGAGCCCAACACAAGCTGAAGCGCATCAATCAGGATAGATTTACCGGCACCGGTCTCGCCCGTGAGTGCGGTGAAACCTTTTGATAAATCTAGATCAAGTTCTCGCACGATCACAAAGTCGCGCAAAACAATATGCTGCAAACTCATGCGCCACCCTCGTTCCAGTGGAGTTTTTCACGCAAGGTGTCAAAGTAGCTCCAGCCGCGGGGGTGCAAAAAGCGGGCAGAGTGCTTGGAGCGTTGGACCGTGATGCGGTCGCCAATGAGTAAAGAGGCCAGAGACTGCATGTCGAAATTCGCGCTGGCGTCTCGCCCAGCCACTAAATCAATGGCAATTTCTCCTGTGTCAGCCAGCACGATAGGGCGGTTTGACAAAGTGTGCGGAGCGATCGGCGCCATGACCCAAGCGGGTAAGGATGGATGCAACAAAGGCCCCCCCACAGAGAGCGAATAAGCGGTCGAGCCTGTGGGCGTAGCCATGATCAAGCCGTCCGCTCTCTGGTTTGCCACAAAGCGGCCATCTACAGCGACGCGAACTTCTAGCATTCCCGATGTGGCACCGCGATTGACCACGACATCGTTGAGTGCCAAGGCATCAAAAACGCAGTGACCATCCCGCCATACCTTGGCATGCATGAGCGCACGTTTGTCTTCTTCGTAAGCGCCGCGCAACATGGCTTCCAGTGTGCGCTCAAACTCATTCAGCGGAATATCCGTAATGAAACCAAGTCTGCCTTGGTTAATACCAATGAGCGGCACGTCGTATTCCGCCAGTTGCCTTGCGTATCCCAGCATCGTGCCGTCCCCACCGACCACCAGGGCTAAGTCGCAAGACTTTCCAATTTGCTGGATGTTCATGACGGGGTATCCCGTTAAACCCGAAACGGCGGCTGTGTCATGCTCCAAAATTACTTCGCAGCCTTGACTGTGCAAAAACTGTGCGATGCTCTCCAGCGTCTGCCGGGATGACGGCTTGGAATGTCCAGCTGTAATGAGCTGGTATTTCCCGAGTAATGCGATGTGACGAAACTTCGTTTTCATGGGTAAATTACATCACTAAAATTTGGCAACTGTATGAATATGCTAGACGATCGCGCCAAGTTATTACTGAAAGCGCTGGTGGAGCGCTACATCGCCGACGGGCAGCCCGTTGGTTCGCGCACGCTTTCGCGGGCGACAGGCATAGAGCTCTCACCGGCCACGATTCGTAACGTCATGTCAGATTTAGAGGTGCTGGGGCTAATTGCAAGCCCGCACACGTCGGCGGGCCGAATACCCACTGCGCGCGGATATCGACTGTTTGTGGACACCATGCTGACGGCTGACAAAACATCGCTCAATGCGCCCAGCTTGGCGCCTGATCAGCCACAAAAAGTCATTGCTAACGCAGCCCACTTACTGTCTGACTTATCGCAATTTGTGGGTGTTGTGATGGCGCCGCGCAGAAGTTCTGTTTTTCGCCATATTGAATTTTTAAGACTCTCTGATCGCAGGCTTCTGGTCATCATTGTTTCTCCCGAGGGCGATGTTCAAAATCGTGTGCTGTTTACCGAAAGTGATTACTCAGCCTCTCAATTGATAGAGGCCTCAAACTATCTGAACCATCACTTCGCAGGCATGGCAATTGAGCAAGTGCGCGAAAAACTTCTGGCTGAGGTGGAGAGTTTGCGTGGAGAAATAGCGACCCTCATGCAGGCAGCTGTCGCTGTTAGTACTGAGGCATTGACGCAGGCTCAAGATGAAGTCGTCATCAGTGGCGAGCGCAACTTATTGTCTGTTTCCGATTTTTCGAGTGATATGGGCAACTTACGGCGTGCCTTTGATTTGTTTGAGCAAAAAACGCAATTGGTTCGTTTGTTAGATATTTCTGCTCAAGCCGAGGGTGTGCGAATTTATATTGGTGGGGAGAGTCAGATTGTTCCCATGGAAGAGCTCTCGGTGGTCAGCGCGCCGTATGAGGTTGATGGACAAATTGTGGGAACTCTGGGCGTTATCGGTCCTACTCGCATGGCTTATGACCGGATGATTCAAATCGTTGACATCACTTCTAAATTAGTGAGTAACGCGTTAAGTCATAAATAGTCAGCTAGCTTTTACGCACCCCAAACAAAATACCGCAGGTTACAAGCGTCAAACCTGCCAGTAAATTCCAATGCAAGGGTTCATTTAAAAATGCCACAGCACCCAGCGCAGATAAGCCAGGAACCAACGCGGTAATCATCGTGGAGCGGACTGGGCCGTAATAACGAATCATCAGGTTAAAGGTGATACCCGATATCACCACAGAACCAATGCCTTGATAGATCGATTGAAAAAGCATCTCAGGTATGGGTGCTGCACTTAAGTGGCTAGGTATAAATTCTGTCAGCACGCCTATTCCATAGATGGGTACAAAAGTAACGCATGAAAAAGCGGTGATCGCAATGGTTGCCTTAACGGGGTCTAACGCATGACGCCGAACCAATACGCTGTAACACGACCAGAAAAAAGCGGCAGTCATGAAAAGTAAATCACCTTTCCAAATGTCGCCGCCATTCATCGCGCTTAATAGGCTTGCCCCCCCGACCAATAAGCCACCTAGAACAATGCAAACTAGTCCAATCAGGCGAGCTCGGGTAGGTTGCTCGTTTAATAAAAAAATCGCAAGAAGCGTCGTCCATAAAGGCAAACTGCCTGGCATTAAAACTGAAGCATGTGTGGCAGGTGCAAAGAAAAAACCAGAGTAGGCCAGCATGGCGTAAAGCATGCTGCCGCATACGCCGGCTAAAGCGGTGATGCGAAGTGGCAAAGGAGAAATTCCAAATAGTGACCCAGCGCGTTCGCCCGATCGGCGAGTGCTTCGCATAAGCCACCAGCCCCATGGCAATAAAACAGCGCCTGCGCCAATGACTCTTAAAAAAGCAATATCTAACGGCAAGAGTGTGTGTGATGCCGACGCTCGCGCAACCACGATAAAAGAAGACCAAATCAATACGGTGATCATTGCCGCGGATAGACCAACGAGACGTGGAGAAAAATTCATTCAAGGATGATACGTTCGCAGCGCCTACAATCACACGCTTAGGTTGGGGCGTTAGCTCAGTTGGTTAGAGCAGAGGACTCATAATCCTTTGGTCGACAGTTCAAGTCTGTCACGCCCTACCATTTCAATAATAGGCAAACTTAGGTGTGCTATAATTTACCTCTTCCAAAGCGGCTGTAGCTCAGCTGGATAGAGTACTTGGCTACGAACCAAGGG
>CAZEAQ010000058.1:0-10332 GCA_964510145.1 uncultured Bordetella sp. | reverse complement strand
TGAAGAGGCGCGCATGCTCAGCAAAATCAACGATTTTTTTGGCATCGTCGAGCAAATTCGTGCTGTCGACACCTCGGGAGTGGTGCCTATGGCACATCCTGTCGACGCCATGCAAGGCGCGCAAATCTCGCTGCGTCTTCGCCCCGATGTGGTGAGCGAGACAAATCAACGTGAACTCAATCAACAAAGCGCCCCCGCCGTCGAACGAGGTCTGTTTTTAGTTCCCAAAGTTATTGAATAAGGGCCACACCCATGAGTAAAGCCCTGCACGACCAAAGCATCACCGAATTAAGCGCTGCGCTGCGTCAAAAACAAGTTAGCGCTGTCGAACTTGCGCAACATTTCTTAGCGCGCGCCAAAGCCGATACATCTGGCTCTTTTTTAGCTATCAACGAAGAATCCACACTCATACAAGCCAAAGCATCTGACGATCGCTTGTCCGCGGGCACAGGCGGTTGCATGGAAGGCGTGCCGCTGGCTCACAAAGACGTGTTTGTCACGCGCGACTTTCCCACCACCGCGGGCTCGAAAATTTTGAACGGCTATCGCTCTCCGTTTGACGCAACTGTGGTTCACAAGCTTCAAGACGCAGGCATGGTCACGCTGGGCAAACTCAATTGCGATGAGTTCGCAATGGGCTCATCGAACGAAAACTCTGCCTATGGCGCCGTCAAAAATCCATGGGACGCCACACGCATTCCCGGCGGCTCATCGGGCGGTAGCGCGGCCGCTGTTGCTGCCCGCTTAACGCCGGCAGCAACGGGCACAGACACGGGCGGATCCATTCGCCAGCCAGCAAGTTTTTGTGGCATCACAGGCATCAAACCAACCTACGGGCGCGCCTCTCGCTACGGCATGATTGCTTACGCGTCCAGCCTTGACCAAGCAGGCCCCATGGCTCGCAGTGCCGAAGACTGCGCGCTTTTGCTCAGCGCCATGTGCGGCGCTGATCTAGACCGCGACGCCACTTCACTGGACGTGCCCACCGAAAACTTCTCATCGCAATTGAGCAACTCACTGCAAGGTTTGCGAATTGGTATTCCAAAAGAATTTTTTGGCGACGGCCTTGCCGTCGATGTCCGCACGGCCATTGACGCTGCCCTCAAAACACTTGAATCGCAGGGCGCAAAGCTTGTGCCTATTTCATTGCCGCGCACTGAGCTGGCCATTCCGGTTTACTACATCATTGCGCCTGCCGAAGCGAGCTCGAACCTCAGTCGTTTTGACGGCGTAAAGTTTGGTCACCGCGCCAAAGAATTCACAGACTTGGTCAGCATGTATAAAAAGACTCGCGCCGAGGGTTTTGGCGAAGAAGTCAAACGCCGCATCATGACCGGCGCTTATGTGTTGAGCCACGGGTATTACGACGCGTATTACCTTCAAGCGCAAAAAATTCGCCGCATGATTGCCGATGACTTTCAAAGCGCCTTTGCCGAATGCGATGTCATTGCAGGCCCCGTAGCCCCCTCAGTGGCATGGAAGTTAGGCCATAACGCCAGCGACCCGTTAGCGGACTATTTAGCAGACATCTTCACGCTGCCCGCATCACTCGCAGGCTTGCCCGGCATGAGCGTGCCGGTCGGTTTTGGTGATGCACACATGCCGGTGGGTATGCAATTGATTGGCAACTATTTGCAAGAAGCCAAGCTGCTCAACGTGGCGCATCAATTTCAATTGGCGACCGATTTCCACCTCCAAAAACCAACGGGGGTTTAAGACTTATGAGCAAACTTGTACAAGGCTACGAAGTCGTCATTGGCTTCGAAACACACGCCCAACTTTCTACACAAAGCAAAATTTTTAGCCGCGCTTCTGTCGCATTCGGCGCAGAGCCAAACACGCAAGCGTGTGCAGTCGATATGGCGCTGCCGGGCACATTGCCCGTCATGAACATTGGCGCTGTTGAGCGTGCCATTGAGTTTGGTTTGGCCGTGAACTCGCACATTGCTGAACGCAGCATCTTTGCGCGTAAAAATTACTTCTATCCCGACCTGCCAAAAGGCTATCAAATTAGCCAATTCGAAATTCCCGTCGTGCAAGGCGGCGAAGTGTCTTTTTACTTGCAAGAAGGCAAAGAGAACGTTCACAAAACTGTGCGCTTGGTTCGCGCGCACTTAGAAGAAGACGCTGGCAAATCATTGCACGAAGACTCGGCACTTGGCGGTGGTGGGCAATCGGGCATTGACTTAAACCGCGCCGGTACGCCCTTGCTCGAAATCGTCACTGAGCCTGATATGCGATCCAGCGAAGAAGCGGTGGCTTATGCCAAAGAGTTACACAAAATTGTGACTTGGATCGGCATTTGTGACGGCAATATGCAAGAAGGTTCTTTCCGTTGCGACGCCAATGTATCCGTGCGTAAACCGGGCGGCGAGTTAGGCACACGCCGTGAGATTAAAAACTTGAACAGCTTCAAGTTCATGCAGCAGGCCATTGACTATGAAGTGCGTTGGCAAATAGATCAAATCGAAGACGGCCACGCGATTGAACAGGCCACCGTCTTATTCGATCCCGACACGGGCGAAACACGCGCCATGCGAACCAAAGAAGATGCCGCCGATTACCGCTATTTCCCCGACCCCGATCTGCCGCCCTTGGTGATTGATCGCGATTGGGTTGAACGTGTGAAAAGCGAAATGGCCGAGCTGCCACGCGTGATGGCTGAACGATTTGTTAAAGACTATGCGCTGCCTGAATATGACGCAACATTGCTGACACAAAGCAAGGCCGCTGCAGCCTACTTTGAGGCAACAGCCAAAGCTTGCGGACAACCTAAGCTGGCGAGTAATTGGATCATGGGCGAGGTGTCTCGCCGATTGAACTCGGGTGATGTTTCGTTTGAAAACTTACCTGTGAGCAGCGCGCAATTAGCGGCACTCATTTCACGCATCAGCGACAACACCATTAGCAATAGCGCAGCCAAACAAGTTTTTGAAGCACTTTGGAATGGCGAAGGTACCGATGCAAATAGCGTCGACGCCATCATCGAAGCCAAGGGCCTGAAACAAATCAATGACACCGGCGCGTTAGAAGCCATCATTGATGACGTGTTGGCCGCCAATCCTAAAAACGTCGAAGAATTCAAAGCAGGCAACACCAAAGCGCTCAATGGTTTGGTGGGCCCCATCATGAAAGCCAGCAAAGGCAAAGCCAACCCTGCGCAGGTGAATGAATTACTCATGAAAAAATTAAGCTAACGCTGTTCATAAAAATCAGGAGACAAACCGATGCGTTCACCCTTCATGCTTCGTTGCGCCCCAATGAGTTTTGTTGCTGTGACCTGCTGGGTCATGGGTGTTTTGTTTTCCCTCATCACACCACATGCGTTGGCACAAAGCGGAGCACCCTCTAAAACATTGCTTCGCATTTCTACCCCCGCAGTCCCTGACGATTGGCACGGCAAGATGTGGGATGTGTTTAAAGAGTCGCTGAACAAATCAGCGGCCAATCAATACGACGTTCAAATTAATTTAAATGGCGCTTTGTTCAAACAAGGCACAGAGCCTGCCGCCATGGCGCGTGGCAATTTAGAGCTGGCCTCTATTTCTGCTTTTGACATTGCCAAACTGGTACCCGAATTTTCAATATTTACCGCGGGCTACGTGGTGCGTGATCCGAAGCATCAGCAAAAAGTTTTTAGTGGTCCGATTGGTGAAGAGTTATTTAAAACCGTGTCCGAAAAAATGGATGTCACCATTCTGGCGACGGCTTACTTAGGCACTCGTCAGCTTAATTTGCGCGACACGCGCAAAGTCAACACACCTGCCGACTTAAAAGGTGTCAAGTTGCGCATGCCGGGCTCGAAAGAATGGTTGTTTTTGGGTGACTCTCTTGGTGCCACGGCCACACCGCTTGCGTTTGGCGAGGTTTATATGGGCTTGAAGACGGGCACCATCGACGGCCAAGACAACCCGCTACCGACCGTTCGTGCCGCAAAGTTTTATGAAGTGACGCAACAAATTGTGCTGACCAACCACTTGGTGGACAGTTTGTTTATTGCGGTTTCCAACAAAACTTGGAGCAGCTTGTCTGCCGATCAACAAAAAAATCTAAAGACGGCAGCGCAAGCAGCGGCCACGTTCAACAATGAAAACCGCATCAAAGAAGAAGCACAAATTTTGGACTTCTTTAAAAAGCAAGGCTTGAAAGTGAACAAGCCCAACGAAGAAGCTTTCCGCAAAACTGTGCAAGCTGCGTATGACAAATCTGAAATGGCACAAAACTGGCCCAAAGGTTTGATTGAGCGCATCAACGCCACCAAGTAATCTCAACAATGCTGTTGCGTAAATTTGCAAACGCCATTGGCGGCTTGCTTTTTCTCGCACTTTTCGTCACCTTTATTGTGCAAATTGCCGCTCGGTTTGGCTTTAATCAGCCACTACCTTGGACAGACGAGCTGGCTGTTGTTTTGTACTTGTGGGTCATCTTGTGGGCTTGTGCGTTTGTGGTGCCAGAAAAAGAACATGTCATGTTCGACTTGTTGTGGAACGCTGCCTCACCCAATATGCGTCGGCTCATGCGCGTCATCGGTCATTCATTGATTGGTGGTTTGGCTTTGACAGCCATTCCCGCAAGCTGGGAATACGTGCACTTCATGGCGAGAGAAAAAACGGCTGTGCTGGGCCTGTCTTTTGAATGGGTGTTTTTACCTTTTGTTTTGTTATTAATTTCACTTGTTGTTCGCAGTTGCCACGGGCTAATACAAGCCATGAATAGGCAAGAGAACCTATGACGCTCGCACCACTTAACGCGCTCGCTGCAGTTTTAATCGTTGGCATGTTGCTGCGCATGCCCATTGGTTTTTCGATGCTCATGTCGGGCGTGGCCTACCTCATTTGCAAGGGGCAAGACCTAGGCATGGTGGCTGAGCAAGTGAGCAATGGTCTTTACAACAGCTATGTGCTGCTGGCCGTTCCGTTGTTTGTTTTTGCAGCGAACTTGATGAATGCCGGAACTGTCAGCGAACGCATTTTTGATTTTTGTCGCATTCTTGTTGGACGCATGCGCGGCGGCTTGGCGCAGGTCGATATTTTGGTCAGTGTCATCTTCTCTGGCATGAGCGGGAGCGCGATTGCCGATGCGGCTGGTCCAGGCTTAGTCACGATTCGTCAAATGCTTAAAAAGCCCGAATACTCGCGTGGTTTTGCAGGCGCAGTTGTTGTCGCAAGCGCAACGCTGGGGCCCATCATTCCGCCATCAATTCCAATGGTTATTTATGCACTTGTTTCAGGTGCATCTGTTGGCGCTTTATTTTTAGGGGGCGTAGTGCCCGGCTTGCTCATGACGGTATTGATGATGGGCGTGGTGCACATCATTGCAACGCGCCGCAATATGCCCCGCGAAGAGCCTATTCCAATGCACGAATGGCCCGGCATTTTCTTCAGAGGTGCGCTGCCACTCTCCATGCCCATCGTTTTGTTAGGCGGCATTTACTCGGGTGCATTCACGCCTACTGAGGCAGCAGCAGTGGCTGCATTGCACGCGCTGCTTTTATCGACCGTGGTTTACCGCGCGTTAACTTGGCAAAGTTTCTGGAATGTGGTGATGGAGTCAACTCGTGCAAGTGCAGTTATCACCATCATTTTGGCGGGCGCATTCATCATGAACTACGCCTTTACCGCTGAACAAGTGCCTCAACAAATGGCGGCTTGGGTTGACAGCATGCACCTCAGTCGCCTTCAATTTTTGTTGATGGTGAATGTGCTGTTCTTGGTGCTGGGATGCTTTTTAGATGTGTCCGTTTTATTGCTAGTTTTTGTGCCCATGCTGCTACCCGCGGTAAACGCCCTAGGCATCGACTTGGTTCACTTTGGTGTGTTGGTGGTGCTGAACATGATGATTGGCCTCATTCACCCGCCCTTTGGAATGTTGTTGTTTGTCACCAAGGCGCTGACAGGTATTCCGATTGGCGAGATGATGCGTGAGGGCTGGTTGTTCTTGGTGATGTTGCTGGCCTTGTTGCTTGTGATCACCGTATTTCCGCCCATCGTGTTGTGGTTGCCACAAACCATGGGCTACTAAAAACCCATGACAAAACCCACACTACTTTTAGTTCCCGGCCTGATGTGCAATGACGTTTCGTGGGGGCCTCTGGCTCACACGCTTGCGCCGCAAGCGTCTTGCCAAGTTGTATCGCATGGCGAAGCCGATTCATTGGTCATCATGGCGCAGCGCATTTTGCAAAATGCGCCTCCACAGTTTTGTATCGCGGGGCACTCAATGGGTGGACGCGTTGCGCTCGAAGTGTGTCGCCTAGCGCCTGAGAGAGTGCAGCGTTTGGCGTTGTTGGGAACAGGCTATCGAGCCATCGAATCTGGCGCCGCTGGCGAAGAAGAAACTGCCAAACGCCAAGCGTTGCTCGATCTGGCGTCAAACCAAGGCCTTCGCGCGATGGCGCTGGCTTGGGTGCAAAACATGGTGGCTCCATCACGCTTAAAAGACTCTGCGCTGATCGAACAAATCGTGCGCATGTTTGAAACCAAATCGAACGATATTTTTGCTCGGCAAATTAAAGCGCTACTGCAACGGCCAGATGCCTCCGACGTTCTAAAAAGTATCAACGTCCCCACACTTGTCATGGCGGGCGAGTTTGATGGCTGGGCCAACACGGCACAGCATCAACAAATGGCCGACCTTATTCCTGCACATCCAAGCGTTCAAGTCATCGCGGGCTCGGGACACATGATGATGATGGAGGAGCCTGCCGCTGTGGCGGCTCATTTTTCAAACTGGCTGAAGTAATTCACTAGCTAAGAGGCTCGCATGGATTTAGAACTTAACAATAAACATGTGCTCATCACTGGCGGCAGCAAAGGTATTGGTTTAGCGTGCGCTGAATTGTTTTTACAAGAGGGTGCGCGGGTCACGCTGGTGTCACGCACAGACAGTCATTTGCAAAAAGCTCGCGACACATTGAGCGCGCATCACCTGACTAAAAATATATTTATTCACGCCGCCGATTTACGCAACCCCGAAGCGGGTGTGCAAACGATTAACGCAGCCGAGGCGCACTTTGGCGCCGTCGACATCTTGGTCAACTCCGCTGGTGCAGCCAAGCGCACCCCTTTGAACGAGCTATCGCCCACAGCTTGGTCAGACGCAATGCAAGCTAAATATTTCACCTACATCCACATGATCGACCCCACCATCAAACGCATGGCAGAGCGGCAATCGGGTGTCGTGATTAACGTCATTGGCAATGGCGGCAAAGTGGCAAGCCCTATTCATTTAGCGGGTGGTGCTGCCAACGCTGCGCTCATGCTGGTCACCGTAGGTCTTGCTAACGCTTATGCGTCGCAAGGCTTGCGCGTGAATGCCGTTAATCCGGGTCTCACACTCACCGAACGATTGCAGGAGGGTTTTGCTGCTGACGCACGCGCCAACAACATCAGCACCGAAGAAGTGCTCGCGCAATCTGTGGCTCGGCTTCCTATGGGGCGCATTGCAACTCCAGAAGAAATAGCCAACGCCGTAGTTTTTTTAGCGTCGCCGAAGGCGAGCTACATCAACGGTATTTGCATGAGCATGGATGGTGCGCTCAACCCCATCGTGGTTTAAATTGGCGCGTGTTTTAGTGCACGCCGTATCGGTCGCGGTACGCTTGCGTGCGCAACAAATGTTCGCTCATCTCACCGGCTGCACTGCCATCCGTTTGCTTGGTTAAATAGGCCAGCAAGTCGGACAACTCTGCAATTGCACACACCTGCAACCCCACCTGTTCGCGCACATATTGCACAGCGCTGTATGGCACATCGCGCGTCGATCCGTCCGCTTGTTTTTCTGTAGCCATTTCTTGTCTATCTAACGCAATCGCCACAGCGTGCGGAGTGGCTCCAGCGGCTTTAATCAGGGCGATCGATTCACGCGCTGCGGTGCCTGCGCTCATCACATCATCAACAATTAAGACACGCCCTTTCAATGGCGCGCCAACCAGGCTACCGCCCTCACCATGGTCTTTGGCTTCTTTGCGGTTGTAGGCAAATGGCACGTTTTTACCTAAGCGTGCTAGCTCAATTGCAACGGCAGCGCCAAGCGGAATACCTTTGTACGCGGGTCCAAAAATCATGTCGAACTCGATGTCGCTGCTCATCAATCTTTGCGCGTAAAAGCTAGCGAGCTTTCCTAATTTCGCGCCATCATCAAACAAGCCCGCGTTGAAGAAATAAGGCGACAGACGACCCGCCTTTGTTTTAAATTCCCCAAATTTCAAGACGCCACAATCCAGCGAAAATTGCACAAAATCTTGCGCCAACGCTTGTAACAATGCATCGTTAGCCACCGCACTCTGACTCATGGGGAATTCCTTGTTCAAACTAACCAGCCTCAACCTCAACGGTATCCGTTCCGCCGCCCGCAAGGGCGTTGAAGCTTGGCTCGAAAAAGCCAAGCCCGATTGTATTTGCGTGCAAGAAATCAAAGCGCAAGCCCCAGACATGGAGGGTCAGTTTGAATCGTTAGCCGGGTTAAAAGGACACTTTCATTTCGCTGAGAAAAAAGGCTATTCAGGTGTTGGCATCTTCACGCGTCACGAACCTAGCGAAGTACTGATTGGCTTTGATGATGGCGAGTTCGATACCGAAGGTCGCTACGTTGAATTACGTTTTGATACACCGCGCCAAAAACTATCCATCATCAGCAGCTACTTTCCGAGCGGCTCATCGGGGCCAGAGCGACAAGACGCCAAATACAGATTTTTAGATGCGATGTATCCGCATCTTCAGACGCTTAAAAAATCGCGCGAATTTGTGTTGTGTGGCGACATCAATATTGCGCACCGCGAAGCTGACTTAAAAAACTGGAAAGGCAACCAAAAAAACAGCGGCTTCTTGCCCGAAGAACGCGCTTGGATGACACGCCTCACCACAGAGGGTGGTGTAGTTGACGTCTATCGCCAACTGCAACCCGACACCACCGATGCCTGCTACACCTGGTGGAGCAATCGCGGACAAGCCTACGCCAATAACGTGGGTTGGCGATTGGACTATCACTTAGCCACACCCGCCGTCGCGAGTAAAGCACGAAGTGAATCTATTTACAAAGACGAAAAATTTTCAGACCACGCCCCCATCACGATTGGGTACGACGGCTTGATTTAAAACTCTGCATGAAACCGAACGGCATACACGTTCACAGGGCCGCGATCTGCGTTGTAGGCCGGGTTTTGTATGCGTTGGTAATCTGCGGTTAACCACGTGCCACGCGCCAGATTAAAGCTGTAAAAAGCCTCAAGCACTTGTTCAGGCTTGTATTGAATGTGTTGCACGCCATTGCTATCGCCAATGAAGTAAGACACACCTCCAGCTTGCAAAAATTGCTTTCTGTCGCTCGATAACGTGTTGCGCATAAAGGCAAGGCCAATCGCGTCGTCAGCTCTGCCCCATAACCCGCCTTTAAATACCAAGCCGGTTGAGAGTGAGCCATCTGCTTCTGTGAATGCGTAGGTTTCTGTTCGGCCATCCGCTTTCATCGCGCGTAAAAAATAACCTACGTTTGAACTGATGGCTTGTTCAATGTTGAAGCCAAGGCCGTATTTGGTTTTTTCGCTGCCCCGCACCGCCACTAAAGCGTCGGGGCCCAGTTGCACACCGGGATGGTTTTGCACCCATTGCGTTGCCTCTGTAAAGCTCGCTAACTTAGCGCGGTTACGCCACGCCAAAACACGCAACTTACCGGGTTGCCCAGCTATCTGATGGTTTCTTTCGATTTCAACTTGATCGCCATAGCGACGGGCTAAAGCCAAGTCCACGGGTAACCCGTTCGGCTCTTTCGGGCCAGACATTCGCCCAAACCGCAAGACCCAATTTTCTTGATACCACTCCCCTGCAAACCCCCAACCGAAACCGCGTGCATCGGCCGCATAGTCGTATGCGGCGTATGTCCAGTTGCCCCAATTCATAAATTGCGTGCGAGGGTCTTTGGCATAAGCGTTGTCATCAAAAACATCGAGTGTCGAGAAATTACCCACCGTCAATACAAACCTGTTTTTATCAACCGTGCCCGCCATTTGGTTGAAGTCGGCTTGGAGTTTTTCTTCTCCCCCGCCGTTGTTCCATGTTTGACGAATAAATAGTCGCTGTCGATAAAGCTTGGGTGTACTGCCCCCAGCGCGTGTGATTTCACCGTTGGTAAAGCCCCCCATGCCGACTAAATTTCCAGAAAAAGGAATACCCGATGTGATTTCGGGATTGAAATAAAACTCACCCCCTGCCCAAGGGCGAAAACCTAAATGCGCCGTGGTACTGAAGGTGTACATGCGCTCGCTATTGGACGAGAGGCTGTTAACACCGGAATAAGGTGACGAAAAGCTATCGTGATGTTGCCAGTTATAAGTTA
>CAZEAQ010000057.1:4101-10346 GCA_964510145.1 uncultured Bordetella sp. | reverse complement strand
GGTTCGCACGCACATAGGCCAATGCGGCGTACCACTTGTAGTCAAACAAACGCGCTTCTTGGCTGAGCGCATCGTCGGGCCAGCGAATGTGCAGGCCGCCTGCGGGCATTTCGAAATCAGGAATCACAATGTTCACGCGCTCTGGATCGATGACCGCTGTGGCGCTTGACTCCACAATTTCTTGAATCGTTTTCATGCCCGACCAGACACCCGAAAAGCGACTCATCGCAATGGCGTGCAAACCTAGATCGAGTATTTCTTGCACGCTGCTCGGAAAAAACACGGGCGTACCGCAGGCTTTAAAAATATGGTCGCTCTGATGCGCAGCGGTCGAACTTTTGGCGACGTGGTCGTCACCCGCCACGGCCAATACGCCACCCCACGGCGTGGTGCCCGCCATATTGGCGTGTTTGAAAACATCGGCGCAACGGTCTACGCCCGGGCCTTTGCCGTACCAAATGCCAAAGACGCCATCAAACTTATTGCTACCTGCTGGCGCAAACCCCAGCTGCTGCGTGCCCCACAACGCTGTGGCGGCCAACTCTTCGTTGACCCCCGGTTGAAAGACGATGTGTTGTGCCTCTAAATATTTCTTAGCGCGCCATAGCGCTTGGTCATAGCCACCCAGTGGAGAGCCTCGGTAACCACTGATAAAACCCGCCGTGTTTTTACCCTGCAACGCATCGCGTTGACGCTGCAACATGGGCAACTTGACGAGGGCTTGCACGCCACTCATGAAGGCGCGGCCCACGTCGAGGCTGTATTTATCGTCGAGCGTGACAGTGTCGAGTGCGCGGCGAATGTGCTCGGGCAAGGGGGCGTTCATACAAGGGCTCCGTCAGGGTAAATCGTGACCAAAAAAGTGTAGGTCGATGGGCTCTGAACGTGTCTTGTTTTTAACCCTGATTTACCCTGCTAGGGACAACACGCAGAGGCGTTGTCGCCAAGGAAACACCCCGCACAAAGCTAGTGCAGCACCGAAGGTGTTGGGGCGGCAACCGCTGCGACAGGAATCGCAACGTCAGCACTTCCGACGCCCCATTGCGCGGTTTCTTGAAGCTTGTTGAGCAAGGTCACCATGACTTGCATGACGGCTTGTGTCATTTGAACTTTGACGGTTTTACCGGTCTCCAGTTGAAACTCCACTGTGGTTTGCTCGCCGGTTTGGTTCATCACCAGACCCGTCACCAACGTGGGTGTATCGCCCAATGGTTTTTGAGGTGCTTCTTGATAGGTTTCTTGAAAATTAACGCGCTGGGCCACCGACTCTTGTTGAAATGCTTGCATTACTTGGGCAACGTGTGGCGTGTGTTCTTTTTCGAGCGTTTTAGTTGCCATGTGATCGGCGCCTTGAATCAGCCCCTTCATGACGAAACGGGTCAACCAAAAACTGAAGTCTTGGTTATCGACCGTGTTGAAGCGAAAGAGAACGCGATCCTCTTTGGCGATCCATTCCCCGTTGAATTGTTTAATGCTCATGGCGCTATTTTCTACTTCAATTTACTTGGGCCACAAGACCCAAAGTTTCAGCGACTGTTTGACGCGCCCAGCAAACTCGCCTGCCTCAAAGCCCGTGCCAGCAAAGTAGTCTGCACGAACCGCGCCCACGATAGCGCTGCCCGTGTCTTGCGCAAACACCAAGCGTTGTAGGTTTGCCGTGGGGCCGCTCGTGGCTAACCACACCGGTGTGCCGTAAGGAATGGAGTCTTTGTCGACAGCAATTGAGCGTCCTGCGGTGAGTGGCACCCCTTGCGCGCCGCGAGGACCCAAATGCGCGTCAACAGCGGTGCGCATCTCTTCGCGAAAGAACACATAGCGCGGGTTGCTCCACAGCATTTCTTGCACCAAACGCGGGTTGCTTGCTTGCGTGCTGGCGATCCATGCTTTGATGCCGGGCCATGAAGCATCGCGCACCAAACCGCGGTCTAACAACCAACGGCCTACGCTTTGGTAAGGCAATTCGTTCGACCCCGCAAACGCCAATCGCGTGATGCGCACCGAGCCATCGGGATCGGTCATTCGCACACGACCCGAGCCTTGAATGTGCAACACCAGCGCATCAATCGGGTCTGCCAACCATGCCACTTCGCGTCCCCGCAAAGCCTCTCGCGCTTGAGGGTTGATGTCGATGTCTTGACGACTAAACCAAGGACGCCCAGCACGTCGCGCCGCCGCCAAACCTTCAGGGGGCGCATACAACGGCACTTCAAAACCGGGGCGCATTTGAGGCGATGCATCGAACAACGGCTCGTAATAACTCGTCAGCAACCCATCCGCCGATCCTTCGAGAGATTCCACGCGATAGGGTTGCAAATGCGCCACCATCCACAGGCGGCGGTCATCGTCGCTACCCAACATGAGTTGACGCACATCACGACACAACGGCGCAAATAGAGGTCCGGGGCGCTCGCAGTTTTGCAACCATGCATTCCACGCCTCATGCAAATCGTCGTTTTCCCATCCGGGAATTTCGCTCCACGCCACACTCACCCACCGACTGCGATAACTTTGCTCCGGATTGGGGGTGCCCGGCGTTCCGGCCAACACACCGGTCGCGCGAGGCGTTTCTGCTGCTGGACGTGCGGCTGTATTTGCATTCGCCGGCGGTGCTGAACTAGGCGCACCCGAAGAACTGGGCCATGAATAGCCGCCCACATACCCCTGACGCGATGAGCCGCAGGCGGTGAATGCCGCAGCCACAAACACCCACATCCACAACCTAAAAACATGCTTCATTTTGTAAGGTCACTTCGCAGCAAATTAGCCAACTCGACCGCGGATTTGACATTCATTTTGTCAAACACGCGCGCGCGATGCACTTCCACTGTTCGCACGCTAATGTCTAATCTGTCGGCGATTAATTTATTCGGCAACCCTTCGACCACTAAGTGCATCACATCACGCTCACGCTCTGTGAGATCGGCCAAGTTGTGTTGCAAGCTTTGTTTAACGTGCAAGGCTTGCAAAATTTGAGCAGACTTTGCAAGCGCCTGCTCAATGCGGTCGACCAATGCGTTATCTGAAAAAGGTTTTTCGCAAAAATCAAACGCGCCACGTTTAACGGCATCCACAGCGGTCGGCACATCTGCATGACCGGTTAAGAAAATAACAGGTAACAACTCAAGCAAATCACGCTCAATGAGTTGCTCAAACAACGCCAAACCACTCATGCCCGGCATGCGCACATCCAACAACAAACAGCCCGGCTGTGAGGGACGCCATGGTGTTGAGTGATCGTTTAAAAAGTTGACGAACGCATCGGCACTCTGAAACGACTGACTGGGCAAACGACGCGAGCGCAGCAACCATGCCAGTGCTTCGCGCACGCCCACGTCATCGTCGACGATAAAAACTAAGGCGTCTTCTGTGGGTTGCATGTGTGCGTCTCGTGGCTAAAAGTGATGGCTTTGAATCGTCTCAAGATTGCGGCAATGTAAAGCTAAAAACAGTGCCGCGTGGCGTGTTGGGTTGATGACTTAAAAACCCGCCGTGTTGCTCCACCACCGTGCGACACAAGCTCAGCCCTAAGCCCATGCCCTCGGCCTTGGTGGTGAAAAACGGCGTAAATAATTTATCAGCCACGTTCTCTGGAATTCCATGCCCCACATCGGCCACCGAAAAAGTGAGCCACCGACTGGTCGCGTTCGACGCAGCCGGTTGCACCGAAAGCGTCAACACTTTGTCGGCCGAACTCTCCGCCATGGCTTGCATGGCGTTACGAGAAAGATTTAAAAGCACTTGCTCGACCATCGTGCGATCGCAAAAGACGGGAGGCAACGCTGCATCGCAATTCACCACCACACGCACGCCCAATTTGTGCGCTTGCAAAGTGACCAAAGGCATGACGTCGTCTAACAAAGCGCGGGGTGCGACCGACTCGCGCTCATGATCGCGACGGCGCACAAAGTCGTGCACGCTTTTAATCACTTTGCCCGCGCGCTCGGCTTGCTGACCGATGCGCTGCAACGCGCTATTTAGCGCTTGTGTTAACTCTTGGCTGTCGGGCGCGAATGTTTGTTTTGACGCGTCTTGCAGCAGATTCATGCTGCCCGTGGCGTAGCTCGAAATTGCAGCCAAGGGTTGATTTAATTCATGGCTTAACAACGAGGCCATTTCGCCCACCGTCGCCAGACGAGCTGTTGCTTGCAACCGCTCTTGGCTAGCGCGCGACATTTCTTCCACGCGTCGTTGCTCGCTGACATCTAACACCGCACTCATCCAACCGGTTTGTTCACCGATGGCATTAATCAAAGGCGCCTCAAAAATTAACACCGCAAATCGCTCGCCGTTTTTGCGCATAAACACCGACTCGACCCCTTCGCGGGGTGGCGCATTGCCCGCCAAGCGCAGCGCTTGTCGCTTGCCATATTCGTCAATCATCTCGGGTGGCCAGTAGGGGGCAGGCATGCCGTGTCCCAACAATTCTTTGGCATCAAAGCCCACCATTTCGCAAAAGGCCGGGTTCACATAGGTAATGCGACCTTGTGTGTCACGCGCTCGCAAGCCCGTCACGAGAGAGTCTTCCATTGCTTTGCGAAAAGCAAGTGCATCAGCCAAGTCCAACTCCACACGTTGACGTCGCCGCATATCACGCGCCAGCAAATAGAGCACCGTTGCCAACGCCAATGTCATGGTGAGCACCAGCGCAGTTAAGACATTGGGAAACAAATCTGGAGCGCCACGCCAACTGTCTAAGCGCAACACCATCGTGTGTCCCGGCAAGTCCAACAATTGCTTGGCCACAAAAACGCGCGAGCCTCGCCGCGCTGTGCCGTGCATCGCCAAACGTGTGCCATCCGCTTCGGTGAACGACACCTCTTGACTGCGCGTGATGTTGGGTCCCACCATGTTGATCAAAATCTCGTTCAAGGCATACGTCGCCACCGTGAAACCCGTCAGTTGCCCATCGGTTAACACCGGCAAACACACGTCCATGATTTCGATGCCTAGTCCGTCAGACTGCGGCACATAGGTGCTGGCGCCATAGCCTGGACCACTCTGGCGTTTAGCCACGCCACACGCTTGCACCACTTCAGGCTGATTCGCTACGCGACCGAAACGACTAAAGACAGGCGGGCGAAATGAGGTGTCTGCGCTTTTGATAATTTTTAAATCTAGATCGCGCCATTCCAAACGTAACCACTCGCGATGATCGCGCAACAAAATGACCGCATCGCGTGACCACGCTGTGTCTTGTCCGTTGGAGTCGCGTTCTGCAAATTGCAACGTTTGTAATGTCTGAACATTGCGCGTTAATGCGGTTCGAATATCGCCCACCGCATCTGCGGCGTCACGCTCTACGCGACCTTGCACTTGACCCACTTCATAACGCCCCGCAAGCCAAACCAACGTACTGAGCATGGTCGCCACTAATAACACCAACACGCCCCACAAAGCTCTGCGTGGCAGTTGCAAACCGGCTTGTAGAAACATCAGTTCACCTTGGTCACTTGCGGCTTAGACCAAGTGCCATCCACGCGAATTTCTGTCGTTGTTAATTTATTGATTGGGGTGGTAACTAAGTATTGCGTGACGAAATTGGTTAAGCCCACCCATGGATTGATGGTCGCCAAATAAACCGATGATGTGCCTAGATTAATGTGTGGAATCACCGTCACTTTGAGATCTTGCGTCTGTTGGACCAAGTCTGCGCCACCTTCAATTTGTGCCGTTGCAATGACGCCTTCAACTTTTAAATTTTGGGTTTGCACTTGACCTTTGCCGATGGTGAGATCGCCCTCAATGGTGTCAAACGCTAAGCCGTCGGCAAATAAATCGCTGAAATCCAAACGCAATCGACGTGGCAGCGATTCCAAATTCAACACACCCAAAAGACGCCCCGCTCCTGGCTCGACTTTCACAATCATGCCTCGTTCAACAGACACATTGACCTTACCGGCCATGTCCGCCTTTTCAAAATAAGCGGGCGATCCCGGCCACGACAAATCGCCTTTGATATGTGTTTCGCCTTCAGTCATCACGCCTTTTAATTGGAGGCTTTCTAGCAAGCGGCCTGTGTCATTTGCGTCCACGCTGAAATTTAAATGGGTGGCCGATTGGGTAGATTTAGCCGAATGGCGAGAAGTCCAATCGCCGGTGACGGAAAGCGTCATCTCTGGCGAACTTAGCTTCAGAGCATTCAAACGCCACACGGATTCCGCTTTAGCGCTCGCTTTTTGATTAACCGCATTGATTTCAAAGCGCCCTAACTTCATATCACTCAGCTTCAGATCTTCCACAACCAC
>CAZEAQ010000057.1:0-4001 GCA_964510145.1 uncultured Bordetella sp. | reverse complement strand
CGCTCATGGCCTCACTCCACGCGTCCACATCCAGCTCGGCCAAACGAATATTCATTGCCACACCTTGCCCCTGAGCAACCACGTTATCGCGCAGTGGGTCGCCCACGGCAATCAGGCCTCGCAACACTTTGGGCGTCGCCCCTGTTAAGTCGTGCACGAAATGCACGCCCATGAGTTGTCCAAAAGAGGCTTTTATTTCTGTGGGCTTGATGTCCGCACGAATAGCCATCGGCGCACCGGCAGTTTTAATGAGCGGTGCGGGCAAGTTCAAGCCCATGGCTTTTAAATCGCCATTAACCGAAGCCTCAAAGCGACCCTGCTTCATTTGTAAATTGGCTGAATACTGTGCATCTCCCGACATACGCTGCGCCATATGTGACACAGCACCTAACTCGCTCGCCTGTCGCAACCCCTCAGCAGTTAAATGACCTGAAATCTCAATTCGCTGCCCCTCCACCACGGGTGCAGTTTTGGAGGCCAATTCACCGTTTGCATGCAGCTCCCCACCGAGCAATGCCGCTCGCACATGATTGACCTTTAAAGCCGGACCACCAAACTCCACCTCACCCCGCAAACGCGTTAAACGCGGCGTCGATTTAGACAACTGAAAGCTGTTGTTATCGAAACCAATCTGGCCAATTACCTTCGTGCTTGAGGCATTCTTGAGAGGCACCGTGATGTCTAAACGATAGCGCCCATTGCCCTCTGCATGACTTGTTTCTAAAGCCTTGCCCGTGACGTTATTCAAGGCGGAGCTGGTCACCATGTCGAGCACATCTTGAACAGGGCCTTGAGCGTGACCTTTCACCAACACCACGGGGTCAGCAAAAGTAGGAATTTGAATGTCCACATCGCGCCACAAGACACGCGGCGCGCCCACCATTTTTGTGGTTCCGTTAATTTTTAAGCTTTGCCGATCGAGAACCAATTCGCCGTTCATTTCGGTCACCGCAGGCCAAGGCACTTGACCGGGTTTGGGTGGCACATAAGCGTATTTCACATTCGCCATTTGTGCACTCACACGAAACTCGCCCAAAGTCGGATCGGCAAAGGGCATGTCTTTTAAATGACCACGCACACGCATTTGTATTTTGTTTAAGTCGCCGCCTTGAAATGCACCAATCAAATAATTACGCAAACCGGGCGATAGCGTGGTTGGCAAAAACCGATTCACTTGATTGACTTTGAGCTGATTGATGTCCGCCGTTAAGTCGAGAACACCAGGGAATTTATCGTCACCGTTTGCCGTCTTCCAATCGCCATTGAATGCCAGATTGAAATGAGATGTATCAATATGGCTGCGCTTAATTTGGACGGCGATGTCTTTGTCTTTGATCTGCCAATCGACTTTCACTTTGGCCAATTGAATATCTAGCTTGGGCTCTTCAAAAACTGGCGGCAAAGTTAGTCTGCCTTTGTGAATGTCGAGCTGCACTTGTCCGCCTTGTTGCGTCACATCAAAATCGAGAGTGACACCTTGGATGCCCGGAATTCGTGCAAACGCTGAATTCGGGTTTGTGTCTTGCGACCAACCCAAATCGTTCACCGTGCCACGCGCGCTGTAACGCAAGATGCTTTGTGCCACATCCGTCTCGTTTGGCAACTGCCAACTTCCCTTTAACTGATTGACCTTGCCCGTTGGACGCATACGCGCCAAGGCGCTTCGAATCGTGTCGGGCAACGCGAGTCGCTGTGCAATTTGGCCCACCGCTTGCAAGTCAATGCGATCGGCTTTGAATGTGCCGGATTCGAAATTTGCCGGTCGCCATGCAAAGCGTATTTCGCCACCGGGCCAGTGATCGCGATCGGCTGTGTCAAACACCAAATCTTGACTGCTAAATTCAATTTGCTTGTCGCTCCATGCCAGCCCTAAACGGCCTTTGATGTCGCGCAACGACAAAGATGGCAGACCTGTCTTTAAGCGTGCATCGAATTTTGAAAACCTTAAGTCTGTGCTCACGCTGGCAAGGCGTCCAGGGTCTAACTCCATTTGCAACTTCAAACCACCCTGCGCGTCTTGCAATTCAAAACCACCTGTGCTGGGCAGCCACGGGCTTAAATGCTTCAAATCTAAACGCGGCATTTCTCCTAGCAATGTGCCCGACCATTGCTTTGTGTTGCCGGCTCGTTGCCAAGGCAATTGCCTGAAATTCCCTTGCAATTTAATAGGGTCGGCGATAGAAGCGGGCGGTGCAATTGCTAGACGAATCGCATGATGAAACCAGCTGTTTTGAATGGCCACATCAATAGGGTTTAGCGTCAATACTGGTGCCGGTGAAGCTTGAAGGGTTTCATCGTGCCAACGCAGCGTCCCCTCGCGCAGCACAAATTCTGGTAACGAAAAAAACCAGTCTGCGCCACCACCGCTGCCACCCACACTGGTGTCAACGCCAGCCACCCAAATATGCCCATCAGTGGCGCGATGCGCCGCCAATTGCAAACCCTCAAGCTCCAACTTTTCTAGTTGCCCCATCAGCACCGAGCGCAGCGACAAAGTTGCTTGAACGCGCTGCAACTGCATCAGCGAACGACCCTCGCTATCAATGAGTGCAATGTCTTTTGCCGCAATCACAGGCACCCACCAACCCCCTTGCACATCGAGACTACCAATTTGCAGGGACTGCTTGAGCGCGCGCGAGACTTGTTGTTCTATCTGAACACGATAGCTTTCTATTCGCGGCACAATAAAAATATGAAGTGCGCTCCAAGCCATCACCAACAACACCATGACTAAACCCATCGACCCCAACACCCATCGGGCAACGCGTTGCCACTTGGAGGGGATCCATTGGAAATAATCCATCAAATGTTTCATAGTGCCCATGAGTAACCGGAATTATCCATCCCACAATGACTGAGTCCGCTAATTTTTCTCGCTTTGTACAACGGTTGCGCAGGCGCTATGCCAACGACTTCGAGCTGCTTCCTGCGGGCGAGCCTGTTTTGTCTAGCCTACAAACGTGCTACGCCACTCTGAGAACCCAATACAACTGCGGCGATGCCCTTCGCGTGCTTCGCCAATTGGTGCTCGAGCGACTCGTGGTGTTGGACTGCGAAGCACGCGTCGACCTCAGCGTGGTAACCCGCGCCGTCACTGAACTCGCCGAATTTGCGCTCGATACCGCGTGGCAAGAAACCGAGGCAAATCTTGCAGCCAGCTACGGAACGCCGACTGCGGCTAATGGCGAACCCGCAGTCATGTGGATTGTGGGTATGGGCAAGCTAGGCGCGCGTGAACTCAATGTCTCCAGCGACATTGACTTGATTTACGTTTACAACGAAGACGGTGAAACCACCGGCCTACCCGATGGACGCGGACGCATCAGCAACCACGATTACTTTGCGCGAGCCGTCAAACAAATCTATAACTTGATTGGCGAAACAACCGATCATGGTTTTGTTTTTCGTGTGGACTTGGCGTTACGCCCCAATGGCAACTCGGGGCCAAGTGTTGTTTCGCGCCAAGCGTTGGAAGAATATTTTTTAGTGCAAGGGCGTGAGTGGGAGCGCTTTGCTTGGCTTAAAAGCCGCGTTGTGGCGCCCTTTAGCTCTAAGCGCAACGCATTTGAATTGCGCGACACCGTGTTGCCTTTTGTGTTTAGGCGCTACTTAGATTACAGCGTGTTCGATTCGCTGCGCGGCCTGCATCAACAAATTCGAAAGCATGCCGTCACGCAAAGCATTGGTCGACCTGAGCGTGCCAATGACGTGAAGTTGTCACGGGGCGGCATTCGCGAAATTGAATTTATCGTGCAGTTGCTTCAAGTTGTTCGCGGCGGACACTTTCCAGAGCTTCGCACCCGCCCCACCTTGCAAGCTTTGCAGCGCGTCAGTCAAGCCAACTTAATGCCTGCGACAACGGCAACGTTTTTATCGGCTGCGTATGTTTTTTTGCGGCAGGTTGAACACCGCATTCAATACCTTGACGATCAACAAACACAGGTGTTACCCACAAATGAAGACGATCTTGATTGGATTGCCTCAACCATGGGGTTTGAGAC
>CAZEAQ010000056.1:0-10624 GCA_964510145.1 uncultured Bordetella sp. | reverse complement strand
GCGTGGAGTGCGCCACTTCTTCAATGTCCATGCCGCCTTCGCTTGACGCGATCACTGCCACTTTTTGTGTGGCGCGGTCAGTCACGATGGACACGTAATATTCTTTGTTGATGTCTGCGCCATCTTCAATATAGAGGCGGCGAACTTTTTGACCTTCGGGGCCTGTTTGATGCGTCTTGAGCTGCATGCCCAAGATGTCGCCGGCCAAGCGCTTCACGTCGTCGATGGACTTAGCCACCTTCACGCCGCCGCCTTTACCGCGGCCGCCCGCGTGAATTTGGGCTTTCACGACCCAAACTGGGCCACCCAATTTTTGCGCGGCTTCCACCGCTTCTTGCACCGTGAACGCGGGGATACCACGTGGCACTGGCACACCAAACTGACGCAAGATTTCCTTGCCTTGGTACTCGTGAATCTTCATGAGATCTCTCTTAGGAATCGGTGGATTTGTAATGCGCTGATCAGCCGCTATTGCACGCTGGCAACGAGGAGCAGAGCCCTAAGAATGTATCATGCGGCTCCGCTTTAATCTTTTAATTGGCTTACAACCGCCGATTAACGGCTCGTCTTTTTTGTACTTTCGGGTGACAACCATGTTCAAGGTTTTTATTGATGGCGAAGCCGGCACCACCGGACTTCAGATCCGTGAACGCTTAGCGCTAATGCCCCGCATTGAGGTTGTGAGCATCGACCCCGCCAAACGCAAAGACCCAGAAGCCAAGCGCGAATTGATGGCCGCCGTTGATCTGGTGGTTCTCTGTTTGCACGATGACGCAGCGCGTGAGTCTGTCGCCATGATCGACAGCCTAAGCGGCAAAAAACCCAAAATCATTGACGCCTCTACGGCGCATCGCGTCTCACCCGGATGGGTTTACGGCTTTCCTGAGTTGGCAGCCAACCAGCGCGAAGCGGTCATTCACGCCGAACGTGTGGCTAATCCCGGTTGCTATGCAACGGGCGCCATTGCGCTGCTTCGGCCACTGATTGATGCGGGCCTAATTCCAGCTCACTTCCCCGTCGCGTTGCCCTCAGTGAGCGGCTATTCAGGCGGCGGGCGCACGATGATTGAAGATTACGAGGCTGGTAAAGCGCCCCTCTTTGAAGCCTATGCACTGGGACTTGAGCACAAACATATTCCAGAAATCATGGCTTACACCGGCCTAACCTGTCGGCCATTGTTTGTTCCCTCGGTGGGCAACTTTCGCCAAGGCATGCTGGTGCAACTACCGCTTCATTTAGATAGCTTGCCTAATCGACCCAAAGCTGCGGATTTGCACAACGCACTGGCGCAACACTATGGACAAAACTCAAGCAGTTTCGTCAGCGTTCACCCCGCGACTGAGAACGGCAAACTTGATGCAACTGCGCTCAACGACACCAATCAACTAGAAATTCGTGTATTCGCCAATGAAGCGCATCGTCACGCTGTGTTGATCGCGCGTTTAGACAATTTGGGAAAAGGCGCCAGTGGTGCTGCTGTGCAAAATTTGCAGCTTATGTTGGGCATTTAACTTAAAGATCTTCGGCGCCAGCCACGACTCTTTTCACCACCTCTGGGGCAAAGCCCCGACTAACTAAAAATCTAACTTGCTTTGCGCGAGCCGCTTGGTCTGTCGGTGGTTCGCCAAATTTTTTACGCCACACCTCGCGTGCGCGCTCAAGCTCGGTGCTGCGCATCTCTTGCACGGCTTGGGCGATTGCCTCGACAGGCAACCCTTTCGCCTGCAATTCCTGACGCACCCGGGATGCACCGAGCTTGGCGGAACGGCGATTTATCACAGACTCCACCACGCGTTGTTCGTTGATGAAGTCTTTGGCTTGCAACTCATCTAGCGCACGCGAAAGCTCACCCGCTGTTTCTTCAAACGGCTTGAGCTTTCGCTCCAACTCCGCGCGTGAATGCTCGCGTTGGGACAGCAAACGCAACGCTCGCCCTTTAAGCGAAAGCTGAAACCCAGAGGCCCTTTTCGCCTTGGGCTCTTCAGCCACGTTGTCGTTTGTGTCGGTCAATCGCATGCGTCAATCGCGGCTTAAACGACTTCGTTCGCTTCCGCTGCTTCTTTGGCTAACTTGGCCGCGGCTTTGGACTCTTTGGTTTCACGCGGTTCTTTGGCTGGTTTTTCAGCAGGTGCGTCAACGCCACCGGCTAACAAGGGGATGCCTAAAGAGTCGCGCACTTTGTTTTCAATCTCAAAAGCCAAGGCTTCGTTCTCGCGCAGAAACTCGCGGGCGTTGTCACGGCCTTGACCAATTTTTTCGCCGTTGTAGGCGTACCAAGCGCCCGACTTTTCAATCACCTTGGCGTTCACACCCATGTCAATGATCTCGCCTTGACGGCTAATGCCCTCGCCAAACAAGATGTCGAATTCAGCCGTCTTAAACGGTGGCGCGACTTTGTTCTTCACCACTTTGACTTTGGTTTCGTTACCCACCGCTTCGTCACCGCGCTTGATGGTGCCTGTGCGACGAATATCTAAGCGAACAGAAGCGTAAAACTTCAGCGCGTTACCACCGGTGGTGGTTTCTGGCGAACCAAACATCACACCAATCTTCATGCGAATTTGGTTAATGAAAATCACCGTGCAATTGGTTTTCTTGATGGAGGCGGTGAGCTTGCGCAACGCTTGGCTCATCAAACGCGCTTGAAGGCCTGGCAATGAATCGCCCATATCGCCTTCGAGTTCTGCGCGTGGTGTCAATGCGGCTACCGAGTCAACCACGACCAAATCAACTGCGCCAGAGCGCACCAAACTGTCCACCACTTCTAGCGCTTGTTCGCCGGTATCGGGCTGGCTAATGAGTAGGTCTTGCAAGTTCACGCCAAGCTTTTGGGCGTATTGCGAATCGAGTGCGTGCTCTGCGTCCACAAACGCGCAGGTACCGCCTTGTTTTTGCATTTCAGCAATAACTTGCAACGTGAGCGTAGTTTTGCCTGATGACTCAGGGCCATAGATTTCGATGACACGACCGCGAGGTAATCCGCCAACGCCCAGTGCAATATCTAAACCCAATGAGCCGGTGGAAACCACTTGAATGTCGTCGACCACTTCGCCCTCGCCCAGACGCATGATGGTGCCTTTGCCAAATTGTTTTTCGATCTGGGCCAATGCGGCTTGCAAGGCTTTGGCTTTTTCACTGTCTGCGACGATGGGTTTGTTGTTCATAAGAATCTCCGTGGAATCAAGGACTTACCGAGGATGTCCAGTTACTGTGTTTAACAACAACTGGATGCTTGACCAGTACTTTATCTCAAAGTTAAAACTTGTAAAGCATTTTTTTGGTCAGTTTGCCTTACCATTTATGCATGGCCAAATCCCAAGCTCTTTCCTCTCCTCAAGACTGGCGACAAATTCATTTAGGTCGTTTGCTGGGTCACGCGATGCGGCGGTTTGACGCCCGCGTGTTGCACCTCATGGCGCATAACGTCGATGTGCCATTGGCCCTGTCCAACCTCGCCGCGCGCGCCCAAGTGAGCGCGGCGCACATTCACATCACGCGACACCTGAGCCTGGAAGGCTCTCGTTTGATCGATCTCGCGCAAAGCGCAGGCATGACCAAACAAGCCATGGGCGACTTGGTCACGCAATGTGAAGCATGGGGGCTCGTGCAGCGCACACCCGACCCCGTTGACGCGAGAGCGCGACGCATTGTTTTCACCGAAACAGGCCTTGCATGGTTGCGTGCGTTTGAAGCGGCCGTCGCGCAAGCAGAGGCGGAATTTAAACAAGAAGTCGGCGCCGAAGTCGCTACGGTAGTGAGCTTGGGGCTGGAGGCTTATGCGGGCGCGTACTCCGACCTAGAATCGCACGACTAAACCTACTCAATTCGACGTAGACGCTGGGAGACACATCATGCGTATCTTGATTGCTGAAGATGACTTAGTTTTGGCCGACGGCCTGTTGCGCACTTTGCGTGCGTCAGGCGCAGCGGCCGATCATGTGGCCAGCGGAACTGAGGCGGATGCCGCCTTGATGACCACCGACGAGTTTGACTTACTCATTCTCGATTTGGGTCTGCCCAAGATGCACGGCCTTGAAGTTCTTAAACGCCTGCGCTCACGCGGCTCGTCCATTCCTGTTTTGATTCTCACCGCCGCCGACAGCGTGGAAGAACGCGTGAAAGGCTTGGACTACGGCGCTGACGACTACATGGCCAAACCCTTTAGCCTGCAAGAACTCGAAGCGCGTGTTCGCGCCCTCACACGCCGCGGCATGGGCGGCACAACGTCTTCCATCAAACATGGCCCATTGGTGTACGACCAAACCGGCCGCGTCGCCACCATCGACGGCAAGATGGTCGAGCTCTCCGCACGCGAACTGGGTTTACTCGAAGTGTTGTTGCAACGCAGCGGCCGCTTGGTCAGCAAAGACCAACTTGTGGAACGCCTGTGTGAGTGGGGCGAAGAGGTGAGCAATAACGCCATTGAGGTTTACATCCACCGCTTGCGCAAGAAAATTGAAAAAGGGCCGATTCGCATCGCCACGGTTCGCGGTTTGGGCTATTGCCTCGAAAAAATTCCAGGCTAATTAAGACCCCTACGACTATCGCGCTTCACCTCAATGGCTAAGCTTTTTCGGCGCGAGCAACACTCGCTTTTCGGCGAGATTTTGGATTGGATGCTCACCCCGCTGCTCTTGCTGTGGCCGGTGAGTTTGGCGTTGACTTGGCTTGTTGCGCAAAACATTGCGGGTCGCCCCTTTGACCGCGGACTCGAATACAACGTGCAAGCCTTGGCGCAACTCGTCAAAGCGGATCAGCAGCGCGTGTCCTTCAATTTGCCTTTGCCTGCGCGAGAAATTTTGCGCGCGGATGAAGCCGATTTAATTTATTACCAAGTTCTGGGCACACGCGGTGAATTTATCAGTGGCGAACGCGATTTGCCTTTGCCGCCAGATGAAGAAATGTCGTTGCCCGGTGAAGTTCGAATTCGCGATGCAGAGATGCGCGGCGCAGACGTTCGTGTGGCTTACACCTGGGTACGCGTGGACGCGCCGGGTAACAAGCCGGTGCTGGTTCAGGTGGGCGAAACGCTGGAAAAAAGGTCGGTGCTCGCCACCGAAATTATCAAAGGCGTGATGCTGCCGCAGTTCGTGATCTTGCCTCTGGCGGTGTTATTGGTTTGGCTCGCATTGGCGAGAGGTATTCGCCCTTTGAACAAGCTTGAAGAACGAATTCGCCTGCGCAAACCCGATGACTTAAGCCCGCTCGACGACCAAACAGTTCCGCTTGAAGTTGCACCTCTGGTCGCGTCGATCAATGATTTGTTAACGCGACTCAAAGAATCTATCGCGACACAAAAACGCTTTTTGGCAGACGCCGCGCATCAGCTTAAAACGCCACTCGCAGGCCTTCGCATGCAAGCAGATTTAGCGCAACGCGAGGGCTCTAGTGCGGACGAATTAAAGCAATCTCTCAAGCTCATTGGCCGCGCCAGCATTCGCGCGACGCACACGGTGAACCAATTGCTCTCGCTAGCGCGAGCTGAAAGCGGTAGCACCACGATTGCTAAGTCGCCATGCGATTTGGTGGAGTTGGTGAGCGATGTCATTCAAGACTCGTTGCCGCGTGCAATGGATAAATACATCGACTTAGGCTACGAGGGCGAGCAAGCGGGAAGCGCCAGCGTTCGTGTCACCGGCAACGCCACTTTGCTGAAAGAGTTGGTGCGCAACCTTGTTGATAACGCCATCAACTACACGCCATCAACAGCCGATAAGCCGGGCATTGTGACGGTGCGTTTATTTGCCGATAAGTTTGGCAAAGTCGTCGTTCTGGAGGTCGAAGACTCCGGTCACGGCATTCCCGAAGATGAGCGCGACTTGGTGTTTCAGCCCTTCTATCGTGCGCTCGGCACAGAGGCCGATGGCTCTGGGTTGGGGCTACCTATCGTGATGGAAATTGCGCATCAACATGACGCCACCATCACGCTTGAAGATGCGTTTCCCGGCAAACCAATGCCGGGCGCACGCTTCACCATTCGCTTTTCGAGCGATTAAGCCTTGAATAAATTCAGTTGCAAACGCTCGCGCTCGATCACGCGTTGCACCGGCGCGTGCTGCGACACTTTTTGTACAAACGCCCACAGGCCGGCGTAGTTTTCTGGATTGATCCCTGCAATCGTGCCCCAACGCGTCAGTGTTAACGCATAGGCATCGAGTGGGCCAAAATGATCGCCGCTCAACCATTGATGCCCTGCAGATTGAGCCTGTGTCACCAAGTTTTGCAACTCCGTCATCAGCCCCGCATAGCTCTCGACGGCATGCTTTTTAATGTCTTGCTGCACCTCTGGTGATGCACTGTATTTTTGCGGCATGAACACATGCGTGAAGGTGGGGTGAACGGTGTTGTTCATCCAAGCAAATGTTTCCAGTGCTTTCGCGCGTGCAATTCCCTTCGCGGGCAAGAAACTGAGTGATGAAAACTTCTCATCCAAGTACAAGCAAATCGCAACGATTTGCGTCACCACGGTTTCACCATCCACCAACACCGGCACTTGACCGCGCGGATTAATAGATGTGTAGGCGCTTTCGTATTGTTCGCCTTTGTGAAGCTTGACAAGCGTGGGCTCATAGGCAGCGCCGCTGGCTTCTAACAAACAGTGCGGCACAAACGAACAGGCGCCGGGTGCGAAATAAAGTTTGAGACTCATGGTTTCTCCTTGAACTGAATAGGGTGTTCTTTGTTTTCTGCTGATTCATGCTCTGCGCAGGGCATGTTGCACAAATCATTTCCATTCACGGGGCAAGCGCGATTGAACGTCACCACATGATCGACCTCTGCGCGAATACCAATCCATTCGCCCACTTTGTGATCGTGATGGCTGGGAACGTGCGCCATCACCGATTCGCCCGACTTCAAACGCAGTGTGTATAAAAACTCCGAGCCACGAAACGCTTTGCGAATAATCTCGGCTTTCACCACGGCGTCATCGTCATGCACGATGTCGTCTGCGCGGAGTAAAACGTCACATTCACCCGCCGCAAATGCGCAAGGCAGCGGGCATTCAGCAACATCCATCAAATCGCCCATGGGCGTTTGCACCACGATTTGGTTGTTCACTTCTTTCAATGTTGCAGGCGTAAACACGCCATGCCCAATGAACTCCGCCACAAAGCGTGTGGCTGGCCGGTGGTAGAGGGTGTAGGCGTCATCCCATTGGTGCAACCGGCCTTCAGACATCACGCCAATCACGTCACCCAATGCAAAGGCTTCCATCTGATCGTGCGTGACAAACAATGCGGTGGTTTGCGCCTCTTTCAGAATGCCCCGAACCTCTTGCGCCAAACGCTCACGCAGTTCAACGTCTAGGTTTGAAAACGGCTCGTCTAGCAACAACAGTTGCGGCTTAGGCGCCAATGCTCGCGCCAATGCCACACGCTGCTGTTGACCCCCGGAGAGTTCGTGTGGAAAACGCTGCGCACTGCTTGATAAGCCCACCAACGACAACACCTCCCGCACGCGCTTTTCTCGCTCCGCACGCGGCTGTTTGTGCAATCCAAAACTCACGTTCTCTTGCACCGACAAATGCGGAAACAACGCGTAGTCTTGAAACACCATGCCAATGCGCCGGGACTCGGGCGCAATGTGTTGACTGCTGCTGCTCACCACTGACTGCGCGAGTCGAATTTCGCCAGCACTGGCTTTTTCGAGCCCCGCCACAGCTCTTAACAAGGTGGTTTTGCCACAACCCGATGGGCCAATTAAAACCCCCATCTCGCCGGCATGCAGCCCCAAGCTCACGCGGTCGACCGACGGGCGTTCTCGCTGCGGGTAGCTCACTTGTAGCTGGACAACATCTAAAAACATGGGGCCATTGTAGAGAGGGCGCTCACCCTTGGCTCCCTACAATGCCGCATGGTTTTGAGTCCGCGTGGTCTTTTTCGCGTTGTGTTGTTGGCGCTTGCTTTGTTGCTAGCGCTGCCTGTCTTGACTGTGCTTTTTTCTTGGGCACAGTGGAACAGCCTATCCGCGAGCATCTTGCAAGAGATGATTCAAACCGTTCTGCCTGACTACGTGGGCACGAGTTTGTTGTTGTGTTTTTTAGTGAGCTTGGGCGTCATCAGTATGGGCACGGTGTCTGCGGCGGCGGTCACTCTGTTTAACTTTCCAATGCGCCGCACCCTCGAGTGGGCCTTGCTTTTACCGCTGGCGATGCCCGCCTATGTGGTGGCTTATGCCTACACCGACTATTTGCAATTCAGCGGGCCACTGCAAAGTAGTCTTCGCGCCGTTTTAGGTCTTGAGGGTCGCGTGTTCCCTGAAGTTCGAAACGTTTGGGGTGCCGCTTGTGTGTTCACTTTGGCGCTGTATCCGTATGTGTATTTATTGGCACGCACGGCACTTTCTGAAAGAGCAAACCACTTAATGGAGGCCGCTCGCCTTCTCGGCGCACCTTTGTCGCGGCGCATCTTTAGCGTTGCGCTACCGCTAGCGCGACCCGCTATTGCGGCTGGCACAGCGTTGGCTTTGATGGAAACTTTGGCCGACTTTGGCGTCTCTAGTTACTTTGGCATTCAAACCTTTACTGCCGGCATTTACAAAGCATGGCTCGTGATGGACAACCGAATCGCCGCTGCGCAATTGGCGACATTGCTTTTAATGGTGGTCGTCGCTTTGCTAGCAGCGGAGCAACGCGCTCAGTCTAAATTGCGCTTCTCCACCGCGCGAACAGACAGGCACGGCAACGAATCGCAACCGCTTCAACTGCACGGGTTTGCGGCTGCTGCGGCTTGGACGCTGTGTGTATTGCCTGTACTTTGCGGATTTGTTTTGCCTATCTATTTCATGCTTCGCGCATTGGTGCAAGACACCGGCGCTGTCGATCTTCCTTGGGATCGATTTATGCAGTGGTCTATCACCAGCCTGTCTTTGGGGGGATTAACAGCGCTTTTAGCCGTTGGTATTGCTTTGCTACTTGCGGCACAAACGAGGCTTCAGCCTCACTGGCTGACTCGCCAAGTTTCAGGCTTAGTCAGCTTGGGATATGCCGTGCCTGGCGCCGTCATTGTTGTGGGGTTGCTCTTGCCCGTGGGATGGTTACAAACCACATGGCCACAGTCTGGCGTTGGCTTCTGGCTGACCGCCACTGTGCTTGGCTTAATTTGGGCCTACCTCGTTCGGTTTGTGGCCGTGGCTTTGCAATCGGTACAAAGCGGCTACGCACGCGTGCCCGACTCTTTGGACGACAGCGCGCGAATGCTGGGTATCTCGGGCCTTGCGCTCGTGCGTCAAGTTCATTGGCCACTGTTGCAAAAGCCTATTGCGGCAGCTTCATTGCTGGTGTTGGTTGATGTCATGAAAGAGTTGCCCGCCACCTTGGTGTTGCGTCCGTTCAATACCGATACCCTCGCCGTCATGGCCTATCAACTCGCTCGCGACGAGCGCTTGGGTGAAGCGGCTCTTCCTTCGTTAGCACTCGTGTTGGTCGGCTTATTTCCTGTGATTTTGTTAAGTCGAACGCTTCGTCGCGGGGAAACATAACCTTTTTTTGATTTGGGTCAATTGAGAATGATTCGCATTTGATGTAAACTCATGCCATCGTTTCAATTCTTGGAGTGCCCTTCATGCGTCGTCAACTCATGGGTGTATTGGTAGCCTT
The DNA here is from genome assembly GCA_964510145.1 of uncultured Bordetella sp. Lineage (GTDB taxonomy): Bacteria > Pseudomonadota > Gammaproteobacteria > Burkholderiales > Burkholderiaceae_C > Limnohabitans. The sequence continues at coordinate 1,026 of CAZEAQ010000056.1, read as the reverse complement.
GCCGCTTGCTATCAGCGCCCTTTACAGCTCTTCCGCAGTCGCTGATGAGCCTGTCATCAACATTTATTCTGCGCGGCACTACCCCACAGATGAAGCGCTTTATAGCGACTTCACCCGCGCAACAGGTATCAAAATTAACCGCGTCGACTCTGACGACGCCGGCATCATCGCGCGACTCAAAGCCGAGGGCAGCGCGTCGCCTGCGGATGTGATCTTGCTCGTCGATGCGGCGCGACTATGGCGCGGTGAAGTCGATGGCCTGTTCTTACCCGTCAAGTCAAAAGTGCTGGAGGCCAGCGTACCCGCGCAGCTTCGCGCCAAGCCAACCGACGAAGGCAGCACCGCATGGTTTGGCTTATCCACACGCGCTCGCGTCGTGGTTTACGACAAATTGAAAATACTGAAACAAGACGTCGACACCTACGAAAAGTTAGCCGACCCCAAAAACAAAGGCAAACTTTGCATTCGCTCTGGCTCACACCCCTACAACCTCAGCTTGTTTGGCGCGATGACCGAACACCTTGGCCCCGCACAAACAGAGGTTTGGCTAAAGGGTTTGGTAGACAACATGGCGCGTGCGCCCAAGGGCGGCGACACGGACCAGATCAAAGCCGTTGCCAGTGGTGAATGCGGCATTGCTGTTACCAACACGTATTACCTAGCCCGTTTGATGCGCTCAAGCAACCCGGCAGACAAAGCAGTTGCAGAGCGCGTGGGCGTGGTGTTTCCTAACCAACAAAGTTGGGGCACGCATGTCAACGTCGCGGGTGGCGCAGTGGCTCGTTACTCCAAAAACACCGGTAACGCGGTGAAGTTTTTGGAATACCTGGTGAGCTCTGAAGCACAAAACCACTTTGCCAATGGCAACAACGAATGGCCCGTTGTAAAGGGTTTGAAACTTGAAAACCCTGCGCTTCGCGCGATGACAGGTGGCAGCTTTAAAAGCGAACTGGTCCCCATCAGCGCCGTGGGCATGAATCAAATCAAAGTGCAACAGATGTTGGACCGCGTTGGGTTCAAGTAACT
>CAZEAQ010000055.1:0-10660 GCA_964510145.1 uncultured Bordetella sp. | reverse complement strand
TGCAATTTGATCGTCTGACAAACCGTAAGAGGGTTTCACTGTGATGTTGGCAGTTACCCCACTCATTTGCTCCATCGCACCAACGCTCAGCATGCCGTCTGCATCCACTGTGAAAGTCACGCGAATGCGTGCAGCACCAGCTGCCATCGGAGGAATACCACGCAGCTCAAAACGCGCAAGGCTACGACAGTCGGCCACCATGTCGCGCTCGCCTTGCACAACATGCAAAGCCAACGCGGTTTGCCCATCTTGATACGTCGTGAAATCTTGCGCCATCGCCGTGGGAATCGTTTGATTGCGCGGCACGATGCGCTCAACCAAACCTCCCATTGTTTCTATTCCCAAAGAAAGCGGAATGACATCGAGCAACAACAAATCGCCATCTGGGTTGTTACCCGCCAGTTGATTCGCTTGAATCGCCGCGCCAAGGGCGACTACCTCATCAGGATTTAAATTGTTCAGTGGCTCGCAAGCCAACAGCTCAGCCACGGCTTTCTGCACTTGCGGCATGCGGGTAGACCCCCCCACCATCACAACGCCTTGGATATCGCTTTTCGTTAACTTCGCATCACGCAACGCTTTGCGCACGGCAGACAAAGTGCGTTGTATAAGTGTTGCGCTGGCTTGCTCAAACTCAGTGCGCGTCACGACATGGCTCACCAAACCGCTTGAAAGCTCAGCTTCAAAAGTAGCTCTTTCAGTCGATGACAACGCTTCTTTACAAGCGCGCGCCGCCACCAAAACATTTGACTTATCTGCGGGCGTGACGATGGTGCAACCCGTTGCTTGCTGCACCAAATCGACTATGACTCGGTCGAAATCATCGCCTCCCAAAGCAGAATCTCCACCCGTCGACAGCACTTCAAAAACACCACGCGTGAGTCGCAAAATTGAAATATCAAAAGTGCCTCCGCCAAGGTCGTAAACCGCGTAAACACCTTCACTGCCTTGATCTAAACCGTAGGCAATAGCTGCAGCAGTTGGCTCGTTAATCAAACGAAGTACATGAATGCCCGCTAGCTGAGCAGCGTCTTTTGTAGCTTGTCGCTGAGCGTCGTCAAAGTAAGCGGGAACGGTGATGACTGCGCCATACAAATCGTCATTGAATGAATCCTCAGCGCGAAATCGCAGTGTTGCCAAAATTTCCGCACTCACTTCAACGGGAGACTTTTCTCCCGCACGCGTTTGAATCGCCAGCATTCCAGGCTTATCGACGAAGACATACGGCAACTTGTCGCGATTGGCGATATCCGAAACACCACGCCCCATAAATCGCTTCACAGAAACCAAGGTGTTTTGTGCGTCATTGGCTTGCGCTTCCAAAGCAGCGTAGCCAATTTGCCTGCCATCGTTCTCTAAGTACCGCACCGCAGATGGCAAGATAACGCGCCCCTGCTCGTCAGGCAAACACTCCGCCACACCATGCCGCATGGCGGCTACTAAAGAATGGGTAGTGCCTAAATCTATGCCTACCGCAATACGACGCTGATGCGGATCGGGAGCTTGACCAGGTTCAGAAATTTGTAACAACGCCATAGATTTGTATTGTCTCTTTTAGTGAGCGTCGAATTGATCAAGTCGGGACTCAATGTCATGAATGAATTTTTCAATAAACATCAATCCACGCACTTGCTGAGCAGCTTTGGGTAAATCATGCGCAACGTCAATCAGGTGAGCACATTCTTGTAATGCCTCTTGATGCGCACGCACCACTTCATCGTGTAAAACCTCTAAGGTTGGCAAGGTCGATGCTTCGTCCAGCGCCTCTCGCCATTCCATTTGCTGCATGAGAAAAGCAGGCGGCATGGCGGTGTTGTTTTCAGCCTCAATGGGCGCTCCACCCAGCTCGCACAAGTAAGCAGCGCGTCGCATTGGGTCTTTCAACCGTTGGTAAGCCTCATTAATGCGAACCGACCACTGCATAGCCACACGTTGCGAAGCGCTGCCTTGAGTTGCAAATTTATCAGGGTGAGACTCGCGTTGCAGATCTTTCCAACGCGCATCAATGAGCGCACGGTCTTGCACAAATTGTTGGGGTAAGTTGAAAAGCTCAAAGTCACTGACAGCAAGTTGTGCCGACAACGGCTTAGCCAATTCACTCACCGCTGCTAAACCCTTAAATGCGGAAAGATTCGCCGCAACCGCAACGATCGCGTTCGTTCGGGTTGTTGAACTTAAACCCCTCGTTCAAACCTTCACGCACAAAGTCGAGTTGTGTGCCGTCGATATAAGCCAAGCTTTTGGGATCAACCAAAACTTTCACACCTTGGTCTTCAAAAATTACATCCTCTGGCTCTTGTTCATCCACATACTCAAGCTTATAAGCCAAGCCAGAACAACCCGTCGTTTTAACGCCAAGCCGAACGCCAACACCTTTGCCACGCTTGCTTAAATAGCGATTGACGTGACGAGCTGCGGCTTCAGTGAGTGTGACTGCCATAGTTAAGCCGTGTGCTTCTTTTTGTAATCGTCAACTGCTGCTTTGATGGCATCCTCTGCCAAGATAGAGCAATGAATTTTGACGGGCGGTAACGCCAGCTCTTCAGCTATTTCACTATTTTTCAAGGCAGCAGCTTCGTCAAGTGTTTTGCCTTTGACCCATTCGGTCACTAAAGATGAAGAGGCGATCGCCGAACCACACCCGTAGGTTTTGAAGCGCGCGTCTTCAATTACACCAGTGGTTGGATTAACTTTAATTTGCAACTTCATCACGTCGCCACAGGCTGGCGCGCCAACCATGCCGGTTCCTACCGAGTCGTCGCCTTTGTCAAACGAGCCAACGTTTCGGGGGTTTTCGTAATGGTCAATGACCTTTTCAGAATATGCCATGGTGAATTTCCTTAATGAATATGGGACTCGCTTAGTGCGCAGCCCACTGAATGGTGCTTAAGTCGATGCCTTCTTTGTACATGTCCCACAAGGGGCTCAGGTCACGCAGTTTGGCCACATTCAAACGAATGGTTTCGATGGCGTAGTCAATTTCTTCTTCTGTCGAAAAGCGACCGATCGTCATGCGCAAACTACTATGCGCCAGCTCGTCACTGCGACCCAAAGCTCGCAACACGTAACTAGGCTCCAAACTTGCCGAAGTACAAGCAGAACCTGATGAAACAGCCAAGCCCTTGATACCCATGATGAGCGACTCGCCCTCGACATAGTTAAAACTGATGTTTAAGTTGTGTGGCACGCGGTGCTCAAGATTTCCGTTGACAAAAACTTGTTCAATGCCCGTGAGTCCATCAAGCAGTCGCTTTTGCAAGGCCTTTGCCTTTGCCAAATCTTGTGCCATTTCTAACTTAGCGAGACGGAATGCTTCGCCCATACCCACACATTGGTGCGTTGGCAGTGTGCCACTGCGCATGCCGCGTTCGTGTCCACCACCGTGCATCTGTGCTTCTAAACGAACGCGTGGCTTGCGACGCACATACAAAGCGCCAATCCCTTTAGGGCCGTATGTTTTGTGAGAAGCCAAGCTCATTAAGTCGACAGGCAATGTCGTCAAATCAATCTCAATTTTGCCGGTGGCTTGTGCTGCATCCACATGAAAAACAATGCCCTTCTCACGACACATGGCACCAATACCGGCGATGTCTTGAATCACACCAATTTCGTTATTTACAAACATCACGCTGATCAAGATGGTGTCTGGGCGAATGGCCGCCTTCAGCACATCCATGCTCAACATGCCGTCTTCTTGCACATCGAGATAAGTCACATCAAAACCTTGACGCTCCAAGTCACGCATCGTGTCGAGCACAGCTTTGTGTTCTGTTTTCACCGTGATGAGATGTTTACCCTTAGATTTATAAAAGTGCGCAGCACCTTTAATAGCCAAGTTATTTGACTCAGTGGCCCCCGAGGTCCAAACGATTTCTCTTGGATCAGCACCTATCAAAGCGGCTACGTCTTCGCGTGCCTTTTCAACTGCGGCCTCGGCCTCCCAGCCCCAAGCGTGGCTGCGTGATGCGGGGTTGCCAAAGTGCTCGCGCAACCAAGGAATCATGGCGTCGACCACTCGGGGGTCGACTGGCGTGGTTGAGCCGTAATCAAGATAAATGGGGAAATGGGGCGTCATATCCATGATGTTTAGCTCTTTGCAAAAGCGTTACCGAGGGCGAACACTGAGTTAGGCGCGTTCACACGAACTGGTTTGACCACAGGCATTGGAGAGATCGCGCGGCGCAAGGTGGGTTTGCTTTCCACTTCAATGCCTTTGGCGAGTTGGTCGTCCACTAATTTTTGTAAGGTCACTGAATCCAAAAATTCGACCATGCGTTGATTTAGCGTGGCCCAAAGTTCATGGGTCATGCAGCGTCCGGTTTCACCCAAGCAATTTTCTTTGCCGCCGCAATGGGTGGCGTCAATGGGTTCATCCACAGAAACAATGATGTCTGCCACGGTAATTTCCGTCGCTTTACGACCCAGCGAATACCCGCCACCTGGACCTCGGGTGGACTCCACCAAATCGTGGCGGCGCAATTTGCCAAATAGCTGCTCAAGGTAAGACAGCGAGATTTGTTGACGCTGACTAATGGCTGCCAAAGTAACGGGGCCATTGTTTTGCCGCAGGGCCAAATCAATCATGGCGGTGACCGCAAAACGGCCTTTGGTGGTGAGACGCATAGCAAGCTCCTTTCAAGGTTTAGGGCTTTGTCGACTAATTGAGTCAAGTATAGCCTAATCCCCACGAATTTGCTCGGGTACTACTTTTTTCAGACCACCACTTGGTCGTGACCCGCGCCACCAAAGGCCTGCTGGCGAAGCATGGCTAGCTGGTCACGCACTCGCGCCGCGTTTTCGAACTCCAGGTTGCGGGCGTGCTCCATCATCAGTTTTTCAAGTCGCTTGATTTCTTTGGCCACATCGCGCTCGCTCATGTCCTCAATCTTGGCCTTCTGCAGCTCACGCTCTTGCGCCTCTTTGCCGGCTTTTTCGCTGTAAACGCCGTCAATCAAGTCGCGGACCTGCTTAAACACGCCTCGCGGCGTAATGCCCAAAGCCTCGTTGTGCGCAATTTGTTTGGTCCGGCGGCGCTCCGTCTCTCCGATGGCTTTTTTCATCGACTCCGTCATGCGATCGGCATACAAAATTGCTTTACCGCTCAAGTTGCGAGCGGCTCGGCCAATGGTTTGAATCAAGCTGCGCTCTGAACGCAAAAAGCCCTCTTTGTCAGCGTCCAAGATGGCAACCAGCGACACCTCGGGCAAGTCGATACCCTCGCGTAAAAGATTAATACCCACCAACACGTCAAACGTGCCTAAGCGTAAATCGCGCAATATTTCGACGCGCTCAACGGTGTCCACATCGCTGTGCAAATAGCGCACTTTGACGCCGTTGTCCGACAGGTAATCGGTCAGTTGCTCCGCCATTCGTTTGGTTAACGTGGTGATGAGAACGCGTTCATTGATGTCCACACGCAGACGAATTTCTTGCAGCACATCGTCGACTTGGTGCGTCGCAGGTCGCACTTCGACCAAGGGGTCAACCAAGCCCGTGGGACGAACCACTTGCTCGACCACACGGCCAGCGTGAGTTTTTTCGTAATCTGCAGGCGTCGCCGAGACAAATACAACCTGACGCATTCGCTTTTCAAACTCTTCTAATTTGAGGGGTCTATTGTCTAGGGCACTGGGTAGTCGAAAGCCATATTCAACTAGGGTGGTTTTACGCGCCCTGTCGCCGTTGTACATACCACCCAACTGCCCAATCATGACGTGACTCTCGTCCAAGAACATGATGGCGTCTTTGGGCATGTAATCGGTCAACGTGCTGGGCGGCGCACCGGGGGGCGCACCAGACAAATGTCGGGTGTAGTTTTCAATGCCTTTGCAATGCCCCACCTCACTCAACATTTCCAAATCGAAACGCGTGCGTTGCTCTAGGCGCTGCGCTTCGACCAATTTATTCATTCCCACCAGCTCTTTCAACCGATCCGACAGCTCCACCTTAATCGTCTCTACCGCAGCCAAAACGCGGTCACGCGGCGTCACGTAATGGCTCGATGGGTACACGGTGAAGCGTGGAATTTTTTGTCGAATGCGACCCGTGAGCGGGTCAAAGAGTTGAAGGCTTTCAATCTCGTCATCAAAGAGTTCAATGCGAATGGCCAGCTCTGAATGCTCGGCAGGAAACACGTCAATGGTGTCGCCTCGCACGCGAAACTTACCCCGCGTGAAGTCTTGGTCATTGCGCTCATATTGCATTCGCACCAGCTGGGCGATCGCGTCGCGTTGCCCCACTTTGTCACCCGCACGAAGCGTCATGATCATGCGGTGATAACTCTCTGGCTCACCAATACCGTAGATGGCTGAGACCGTGGCAACCACGATCACATCTCGACGCTCCAAGATGCTTTTGGTGCAAGAAAGCCGCATTTGCTCAATGTGTTCATTGATCGCACTGTCTTTCTCGATGAACAAATCGCGCTGTGGCACGTAAGCCTCAGGCTGGTAATAGTCGTAATAGCTCACAAAATATTCGACTGCGTTGTTCGGAAAGAACTCACGAAACTCGCTGTAGAGCTGAGCAGCCAACGTTTTATTTGGCGCAAAAATAATCGCTGGGCGTCCCAGCTGTGCGATCACATTGGCCATGGTGAAAGTCTTACCCGAACCCGTCACACCCAGCAGCGTCTGAAACACCTCGCCGTCATTGATGCCCTCCACCAACTGAGCAATGGCCGCGGGCTGATCGCCCGCTGGGGGATAGGGCTGAAAAAGCTCAAAAGGGGACCCGGGGTAACGCACCATCGTGCCCTCGGGCTTAGCTTCAGAAACGGTTTCTACAGGAGTGGACATGATTCGCAAAACAACAAGAACAAAAAACGTGCGGGTTGACCCTTAAAATTCACGCCGAACGTGCAAGCCTACCGCAGACTGCGCGGTCACACTCAAACCCCTCTTTTTTCCGTGATCAAGGACTGACGATGTCAATGTTTACCGCCGTCGAAATGGCACCCCGCGACCCCATCTTGGGCCTCAACGAGCAATTTGCCGCTGACAACAACCCCAACAAAGTCAACCTCGGCGTGGGCGTGTACTTTGACGACAACGGCAAACTCCCTTTGCTCGAATGCGTGCAGGCCGCCGAAAAAACCATGATGTCCACCCCGTCTGCCCGCGGCTATTTGCCTATCGACGGCATTGCCGCCTATGACGCCGCAGTGAAAGCTTTGGTATTCGGCGCAGAGTCCGAGCCCGTCAAATCAGGTCGCGTGGCCACGGTGCAAGGTATTGGCGGCACTGGCGGCTTAAAAATCGGTGCTGATTTCTTAAAACGCCTCAGTCCTAACGCGACCGTTTTAATCTCTGACCCCAGCTGGGAAAACCACCGCGCTTTATTTACCAACGCGGGCTTCAAAGTTGACACCTACGCCTATTACGACGCTGATAAACGTGGCGTTAACTTCGAAGGCATGTTGGCTTCCCTCAACGCAGCCACAGCGGGCACCATCGTTGTCCTGCACGCGTGCTGCCACAACCCTACGGGCTACGACATCACGCCTGCTCAGTGGGACCAAGTCGTAGCGGTAGTGAAAGCAAAAAATCTAACCGCCTTCTTGGACATGGCTTATCAAGGGTTTGGCCATGGCATTGCAGAAGATGGATCGGTCATTCAAAAATTTGTGGCTGCGGGCCTTTGCTTTTTCGTCTCCACTTCGTTCTCGAAGAGCTTTAGCTTGTATGGCGAACGTGTCGGTGCTTTGAGCGTTTTGTGTGCTGACAAAGAAGAATGCAGCCGCGTTTTGTCACAGCTCAAAATTGTGATTCGCACCAACTACTCTAACCCTCCAATTCATGGCGGTGCAGTGGTTGCGGCAGTCTTGAACAACCCAGAATTACGCACCTTGTGGGAGAAAGAGCTAGGCGAAATGCGGGTTCGCATTAAAGCCATGCGTCAGAAATTGGTAGAGGGTCTTAAGGCCGCAGGCGTCAAGCAAGACATGAGCTTTATCACCACCCAAATTGGTATGTTTAGTTACTCCGGTCTGAGCAAAGATCAGATGGTGCGTTTGCGCTCAGAGTTTGGCGTTTACGGCACAGACACCGGGCGCATGTGCGTGGCAGCTTTGAACAGCAAAAACATTGACTATGTTTGCGCCTCAATTGCCAAGGTGATGTAAATCACCCCCAAATCACAGAGCGCATCGCAATGGAGGCTAGCTGATAGCCTTCATTAAAAAACTCAACCGGCTCATCGACATCTGCAGCCCCTGCTGCATAAAGCAACGGCAAGAAATGGTCGTAACTGGGGTGTGACATTTGAGCGATTGAACCCTGCGACTGAAAGTCAACTAACGCCTCCGTTTGTCCCGCGCTAATTTGTGCGGCAACCCATTGGTCAAACTGAATCGCCCAGTCATAGGCTTCGTTGTCAGCTGCGGATCTGTTCATCGTGCGCAGGTTATGAACCGTGTTGCCACTGGCCAAGACCAATACGCCCTGATCGCGCAAATGCCCCAGTTGACGACCCAACGCAAAATGCTCTGCAGGCGGGCGCGAGTAGTCCATGCTCAGCTGCACAACGGGTATATCTGCGTCAGGGAACATGGGCTTCAAAACGCCCCAAGCCCCGTGGTCGAGCCCCCAAGCTTGGGTGTCCACCCCAAGCGGCTCGTTGTTGTGGGGCTGCCTTAGTTGTTTAGCGGCTGTAACGGCCCATTCTGGTGCACCAGGGGCCGGATATTGCTGCTCAAAAAGTTCTTGTGGAAAGCCGCCAAAGTCATGAATCGTTTTGGGCTTAGCCATGCCCGTCAGCCACCAGCCCTGCCCTTGCGTGACCCAATGCGCAGAGATGCAAAGAATCAAATTTGGCTTTGCCCAACGCTTGCCAAAATTTTCTCCTAAGGCTTGCCATGCGCGACGATATGGCGAGTCCTCAATGACATTCATGGGACTTCCATGTCCCACAAATAAAACAGGCATGCGAGGGCTTGGGGGTGTGACAGATACGTTCATCAATTACTTTAGTCTTAGACAGCTTTTGTCGCTGAGAAAATTGGGGAGCAGACTCCATTTTCTACGCATCACAACTGCTATATTGCGAAGCAACATTTTTGAGACATTCCTACCATGCTTTACCAAATCTTCGAAACGCAACGCAGCCTCATGGAGCCGTTCGCAGACTTTGCTCAGGCCGCCTCTAAACTGTATGGTCAAGGCAATTCGCCCATGGCCCAAAACCCATTAGCGCAGCGCGTATCAGCTGGCTATGACTTGCTTTACCGCTTAGGAAAAGACTACGAAAAACCAGTCTTTGGCATCAAATCGGTCTTGGTAGATGACGTCGAAGTTGCCATACACGAGCGTGTCGAAATAGACAAACCCTTTTGCGAATTGCGTCGCTTCAAGCGTTTCACCGACGATGCATCGACCCTCACCAAACTCAAGAAACAGCCGGTCGTCTTAATCGTGGCGCCCCTCTCTGGTCACTATGCCACTTTGTTGCGCGACACCGTGCGCACCATGCTGAAAGATCACAAGGTTTACATCACCGACTGGAAAAACGCCCGCCTCGTTCCATTAAGTGATGGCGAATTTCATCTCGACGACTATGTCAATTACGTTGAAGACTTCATTCGTTACCTGAACAAAAATTACGGCAATTGCCACGTCATAAGCGTTTGCCAACCTACCGTTCCAGTGCTTGCCGCAGTTTCTCTGATGGCCAGTCGTGGCGAGAAAACGCCTCTGACCATGACCATGATGGGCGGCCCCATCGATGCCACAAAATCGCCCACCGCGGTGAACAACTTGGCGACAAATAAGAGCCACAACTGGTTTGAAAACAATGTGATTTATCGCGTACCCGACAACTTCCCGGGTGCGGGTCGTCGCGTCTACCCGGGCTTTTTGCAACACACCGGTTTTGTTGCCATGAACCCCGACCGTCATTTGAAAAGCCATTACGACTACTTCAAAGATTTGATCAAAGGGGACAACTCCAGCGTTGAATCACATCGTGAGTTTTATGACGAATACAACGCAGTCCTCGACATGGACGCAGACTATTACTTGGAAACCATCAACACAGTGTTCCAAGAATTCAAACTCGTTCGCGGTACTTGGGAAGTTAAAAACCCTCAAGGCAAACTTGAACTAGTTCGTCCTCAAGACATTCGCCACACCGCTTTATTGACCGTTGAAGGTGAGCTTGACGATATCTCTGGATCGGGTCAAACCGAAGCAGCCCATAAACTTTGCAGCGGCATCGTTCGTAAAGCGCATCACCACTTAGAGGCTAAAGGCGCTGGACACTACGGCATTTTCAGTGGTCGCCGCTGGCGCGAAGTGGTGTATCCACATGTGAAGAGCTTTATCTTGGAACACAACAAACCCGCAAGCGTTAAAACCTCGGCTAAAAAAGTAACAACTCGCAAAGCCACCGCTAAAAAGTGAGCCTTGCGCAGCGAATCAATGACGCACTTCCGCAAACGCAATGCACGCGTTGCGGCTACCCTGACTGCGAGCACTACGCACAAGCCATAGCGCTTGGCGAGGCTGACATCAACCAATGCCCACCCGGCGGCGTTGAGGGGGTTCAAAGGCTAGCTGCTGTAACTGGCAAGCCCGTCACTTTTTTAAACCCAGACAATGGCCTTGAAGGGCCACGCACCATAGCCATCATTGATGAAGATTGGTGTATCGGTTGCACGCTTTGC
>CAZEAQ010000054.1:2019-10797 GCA_964510145.1 uncultured Bordetella sp. | reverse complement strand
GTTGGGTCTGAACCCTTCACGGTCGAGCATAATCAAACCTCAAATTTTTTAAACTAAGTCGATTATGCACAGAGCTGCGAGTTCGTACTTAGAACTTTTCCTAATTCCCCAATAATTTGTTGATCAAATTTCGCGCATGAAAGCTTCTCAATTCCTTATTTCCACCCTAAAAGATGCCCCTGCAGATGCGGAAGTTGTCAGTCATAAGTTGATGATGCGTGCCGGCCTCATTAAAAAATTGGGGGCAGGTATTTATAACTATATGCCCATGGGCCTTCGTGTGATTCGTAAAGTCGAGGCCATTATTCGAGAGGAAATGAATAGAGCAGGGGCGATCGAGCTCACGATGCCAGTGGTGCAGCCCGCGGAGCTGTGGCAAGAAACGGGGCGTTTTGAAAAGATGGGACCTGAACTTTTACGTATCCAGGATCGTCACGGTCGGGATTTTGTTGTTCAACCCACAAGCGAAGAAGTTGTCACAGATATTGCTCGACAAGAAATAAAAAGCTACAAACAATTACCTAAGAATTTCTATCAAATACAAACTAAATTCCGCGATGAGCGGCGTCCTCGCTTTGGTTTGATGCGTGGCCGTGAATTCATCATGAAAGACGCCTACAGTTTTGATCGCGATCAAGACTCTGCAAAGCAAAGTTATCAAGTCATGGCGCAGGCGTATAGACAGATCTTTGATCGATTTGGCCTGACTTATCGCGCGGTTGCTGCAGATAGCGGAGCCATTGGCGGGGACTTGAGCGAAGAGTTCCAAGTCATTGCGGCGACCGGTGAGGACGCCATCGTTTATTGCCCAAATAGCGATTACGCTGCGAATATTGAAAAAGCGGAGGCTCTCGCCCCGTCCCAAAATCGCGGTGCCGCGATGCAGGCGTTAACCAAAGTCTCAACGCCGGGGAAGAGCACTTGCGAAGACGTGGCGGCACTCCTGAATATTCCTTTGAATACAACGGTGAAATCGTTGGTCTTGGCGACCGATGTTTTGAACGACAAGGCAGAAGTTGTGAAATCGCAAATCTGGCTTCTTCTCTTGCGCGGCGATCACGATATGAATGAAGTCAAGGTCGGTAAGTTGCCCGGGTTTGAGGGAGGGTTTCGTTTTGCCACAACAGCAGAAATCGAAGATCACTTCAACTGCAAACCGGGTTACTTAGGCCCTGTTAACTTGAAGCAACCCTTAAAAATTGTGGCTGATCGAGACGTATCTGTCATGTCTGATTGGGTATGCGGGGCAAATGAAGCGGACTTTCATATGACGGGCGTGAATTTTGGGCGCGATGTGCCGGAGCCCGATTTGATTGCGGATATTCGTAACGTGGTGGCTGGTGATGCTTCGCCTGATGGCAAGGGCGTGCTTGCGATTGAGCGGGGTATTGAGGTGGGGCATGTGTTTTATTTAGGCACCAAATACAGCCAAGCGATGAATGCCACATTCTTGGACGTCAACGGCAAACCTCAATTCATGGAAATGGGGTGCTATGGAATCGGGGTCACGCGCTTACCCGCGGCTGCAATTGAGCAAAACCATGATGACCGGGGCATTATTTGGCCAGACGCCATTGCGCCCTTTACGGTAGTGATTTGTCCAGTCAATATGGACCGCAGTGAAGAAGTAAAAGAGACAGCGCATCAGCTTTACAAAGGCTTAATGGCTGCAGGAGTCGATGTTATTTTGGATGACCGTGGGGAACGCCCAGGTGCAATGTTTGCAGATTGGGAGTTAATTGGTGTTCCGCATCGTGTCACGATCGGAGACCGAGGTCTTAAGGAAGGTCACGTCGAATATCAGCATCGACGTGAGGCGGAATCTACCAAAGTCTCGTCGAGTGAGATGCTTGAATTTCTTAAAACTAAACTGGGCTAGTTAGCCACTAATTGCTTTTTGTAATTCGCCGGACTCATACATCTCCATCATGATGTCTGAGCCGCCGATAAATTCGCCCTTCACGTAGAGCTGTGGAATCGTCGGCCAATTGCTGTATTCCTTAATGCCTTGACGAATTTCAGCATCATCTAAGACGTTCACGGTTTTGATATTTTTAGCATCTACGCCGCAAGCCTTGAGCACCTGGATGGCACGACCAGAAAATCCACACATTGGAAAACTGGCGTTGCCTTTCATGAATAGCAACACCTCGTTACTTTTGACCAAGTCATCTATGCGTTGTTGTACATCGCTCATGGGTTCTCTCCAAATCAAAACAATATTATTTCACTCTTGGCCGCTGTCCACCTGTGCAACGCAATATGCCCGCTAGATCAGGTCGACTTTGCACCGAGACAAATCCCTGATTCATCATCAGATTTTGCACAGCGTGGGCTTGATCAAAGCCATGCTCAATGAGCAGCCAACCTTCAGGTTCTAGGTGTTCGGAGCTTTGCTTGACGATGAAATTTATATCATCCAGACCATCATGACCTGAGGCAAGTGCCGATAACGGCTCAAATTTCAGGCTGGCTAGATGCGAGTCATTTTCTGCAATGTAGGGTGGGTTCGAAACGATGGCATTAAATTTCATTCCCTTCACAGCGGCTAGCCATGATCCCTTAAGAAAAGTAATTGAAAGCTTGAGTCGTTCCGCGTTGGATTGAGCCAATTCAAGGGCTTGGGAGCTGATATCGGTTGCTGTAACTTGAGCGTCTTGGCGATTGTTTTTCAAGGCCAAAGCAATCGCGCCACTGCCAGTCCCTAAATCTAAGATCCTTGGCGATGCAACATCAGCCATACAGGACAGTGCCCATTCCACGAGTATTTCTGTGTCTGCACGGGGATCTAAAACACGAGAATCTATATGCAGTGAAAGCCCGAAAAATTCTCTCACGCCTGTGATGTAAGACACGGGTTCAGACATTAAACGCCGCGCAGTGAATGCGCAGAAAGTTTGGTGCAACTGCTCGTTCAGCGTTTCATCGCTGTGAGTGAGTAGCCAAGTTCTATCGTGTAAATCTCGTTCCATGGCATGAAGCAACAATATCTGCGCTTCTAGGCGAGGCAAGCCCGCGTTTTGTGCTTCCGCTAGGGCCTGATGAACAGAAATAGACATGGATTAATTCGCCGTGACCTCAAGCGCTGCTAATTGCTCCGCCTCATGGGCGTGTTGCAGGGCTTGTAAAGCCTCAGACAAATCGCCTTCCATGATGAAGTTGAGTTTGTATAGCGTGAGGTTGATGCGGTGATCAGTCCAGCGTCCCTGCGGAAAGTTGTAGGTGCGAATGCGGTCGCTTCTGTCACCGCTACCGATGAGACCTTTGCGCATGGCAGCGTCTTTGGCAGCGCGTTCAGCACGGTCTTTCTCTTGAATGCGGGCGGTTAGGACTCGAAGCGCCTGCGCTTTGTTGCTGTGCTGGCTACGTCCGTCTTGGCATTCCGCCACGATTCCTGTGGGCAAGTGTGTGATGCGAACCGCTGAGTCAGTTTTATTGATGTGTTGTCCGCCAGCACCACTTGCACGGAAGGTGTCGATTCGCAAATCAGAGGGGTTGATCTTGATTGCTTCGGCCTCGTCTGGTTCAGGTAAAACCGCCACCGTGCAAGCACTGGTGTGAATGCGACCTTGCGTTTCTGTGGCAGGAACACGCTGGACGCGGTGCCCACCAGATTCGAATTTCAATTTGCCATAAATGCCGTCGCCAGACGAGCCCGAGTCAAAGCGAACCACCACTTCTTTGTAACCCCCCAGCTCACTTTGCGATTCGCTGACCACTTCACTCCGCCAGCCTTGGCGCTCTGCGTAGCGTAGGTACATGCGCAAAAGATCGGCTGCAAATAAAGCAGATTCGTCGCCACCTGTGCCCGCTCTAATTTCCAGAAAGGCGGGGCGTGCATCGTCCGGGTCTTTGGGAAGCAACATGCGTTGCAATTCGGCTTCAAGTTGAGTCAGTTCAGACTCGGCACTGGCTATTTCCTCATCCGCCATGGCTTTCATGTCGGGGTCGTTACCACCATCACTGAGCATTTGTTGTGCAGCCAGTAAATCTGCTTCGCGTTGCAGATAGCGTGCGTAGCGTCCTGCAGTCGCAGTGACATCCGTGTGTTCGCGCGACAAGGCCATGAATTGGGTCATGTCTTTCATGATGTCTTCGCGCGACAGCAGGAAATCGAGTTCACTCAGGCGTTGGGCATAGCGTTCAAGCTGAGCGCGGAGAAAGGGTTTCATAAAGCAGAGCGCAGGAAAGGTGACTTAAGGTTTGCCACGTAAAAAGAAGTGCTCAATGGCATGCCGAGCTTTATCGCGAGCGTCGCTATCACCTGCATGTAATTCAGCCATAGCGCCATGGAGCATTTTTTGAGTGAGCCCACGAGACAGTGCTTCAAGCACGGTGTCCACATCATCGCCTTTGGCGATGGCTTTGCGAGCTCTCGTTAGTTCGCTCAGGCGCCATTCGTCTGCTTGGGCGTTCAGTTGTTGAATCAGCGGAACGTTGCTGCGCTGATTTAGCCAATTTTCAAAACTCTGCACCCCTGCGTCAATGATCGCTTCAGCCTGCGCCACGGCTGCTTGTCGATTCGCTTGCCCCGCTTGAACGACTTCAGACAAATCGTCAACGGTGTAAAGGTACACATCTTCTAGTGACTTCACTTCGTGTTCAATGTCTCGTGGCACAGCCAAGTCGACCATAAAGATGGGGCGATGCTTGCGCTGTCGCAAAGCACGCTCAACAGCGCCTAATCCAATGAGCGGAAGGGTGCTGGCGGTGCAGCTCACGACCACGTCAAACTCGTGCAGTCGTTGCGGCAAGTCGGCCAGTCGCATCACCTCAGCGCCAAATTGGGAGGCTAGTTTTTCGCCTCTCTCAAGCGTTCGATTGGCAATGGCCATTGATTTAGGTGTTTTGGCTGCAAAGTGTGTGGCGCAGAGTTCAATCATTTCACCCGCACCGACGAACAAGACTTTGGTTTGAGCCAAGTCTTCAAACAGTTGACCCGCCAATCGCACGGCTGCGGCGGCCATGCTGATGGAGTGCGCTCCGATTTCGGTTGAGCTTCGGACTTCTTTGGCAACCGCAAATGAACGCTGAAACAACTGATTGAGCGTCGTTCCTAATGCGCCAGCCTCGGAGGCGGCACGAACTGCATCTTTCAATTGCCCCAAAATTTGCGGTTCACCTAGCACCATGGAATCTAGGCCGGAAGCCACGCGAAATGCATGACGTGCGGCATCTGTTTCTAACAATGCATAGGTGTGACCTTTGAGGGTTTCGGTCGAGACGCCTCCAGATTGCGCCAGCCAAGCCAATGTTTGTTGAAGTTGAAGTGGTTCTCCCGCGCCATAAATCTCGGTGCGGTTGCAGGTGGAAAGAATGGCCACTTCGCTGTCGGGTGCGAATTTACTGCGCAGGGTTGCAATCGTGGGGCCCATTTGTTCAACTGCAAAAGCAAAACGGCCCCGTAAATCTAACGGAGCTGTTGTGTGATTGAGGCCAAGAGCCCAGACTGCCATGGGCTAGATTATAAAATTTAAGCACATGGGCCCATTTGATCAAATCATTCATATCTTTAGCTTTATCTCCCCGGCTTGGGGTGTCGCCTTGTTGAGTGTTCTTTTTAGTCGTTTCTTGGCTTACCGCTGGGTTCCAATTGCTAGCGCGGGTCTTGGGGTACAAATTTGTGTCGGCGGCTTAATGGGCACGGGGGCTTTAAGTTTGGGCCTCATCTTTTTTGGGGTAGATGGAAAGATGGCCACCTATGCCGGTCTCGTTTTGGTTTGTGCAATTACGCAATGGATTTTCTGCCGCGGTTGGCGGCGCTAATTCAGCCCCATTCGGCGTAAGCTCTCTTTCATTTGCCCGCCTTGAACAGAGGGGCTGCGGTAATATTGGAGTCCATTTCGCGCCCTTGGCGTAAGCTCAAAAAATGAATGCTCCCACCTCGTTGAATCACCTTCTCGCCATGGCTGAAGACAGCCCGCGTTTGCGTGAAATTCCTTACAACTACACCTCTTTTTCTGATCGGGAAATCGTCTTGCGATTACTCGGTTCTGAGGCGTGGGAGGTTTTACTGCGTTTAAGACAAGAACGGCGCACTGGCCGCTCTGCTCGAATGTTGTACGAGGTGTTGGGAGATATCTGGGTCGTTCAACGAAACCCCTATTTGCAAGACGATTTGCTCGATAGCCCCAAGCGCCGTCACCAACTGGTTGAGGCGCTACATCACCGTTTGGGGGAAGTACAACGCCGTCACAAACCGGATGTTGACGCAGAACGTGACGCCCTTGTCGGTCAAATGCTCGCAGCTGCTCGACGAGCGGTCGAGCAATTTAATGCGCAATTTGATGACATCGCTGCATTACGAAAGAAGACAGCCCGTCTTCTAAAAAAATACACAGCATCTGACAACATTAAGTTTGATGGACTCTCTCGCGTCAGTCACGTCACAGACGCGACCGATTGGCGCGTGGAATATCCTTTTGTTGTGCTCACGCCAGACACCGAAGTTGAAATGGCCGGACTGGTTAAAGGCTGTATCGATCTCGGCTTAACGATCGTCCCTCGAGGAGGCGGAACGGGTTACACCGGCGGTGCAGTTCCCCTGACTTGGCAGAGTGCGGTGATCAACACCGAAAAACTTGAAGCCATGACTGAAGTGGAGCATGTCAGTTTGGTGGGTATAGATCACTCAGTTCCAACGATTTGGACTGAGGCAGGTGTTGTGACCCAGCGAGTCGCCGATGCGGCAGAGCGAGCAGGTTTTGTTTTTGCGGTAGACCCCACCTCAGCCGAAGCCTCATGCATCGGCGGCAATATTGCGATGAACGCGGGCGGCAAAAAAGCCGTGCTTTGGGGAACGGCGTTAGACAATTTGGTCAGCTGGCGCATGGTGACGCCTGACGCTCAATGGCTCGAGGTCACGCGTATTAACCACAACTTGGGCAAGATTCACGACGCCGACATGGCGAGCTTTGAATTGCGTTACTTCCAAGCAGATGGAAAAACTTTTATTCGCTCTGAGCGATTGGATATCCCTGGGCCTTCTTTCCGCAAAGAAGGTTTGGGCAAAGATGTCACCGATAAGTTTTTAAGCGGCTTGCCTGGTATTCAAAAAGAGGGCTGTGATGGCTTGATTACCAGTGCTCGTTGGATCGTGCATCGCATGCCGGTTCACACGCGAACTGTGTGCATGGAGTTTTTTGGTCACGCCAAAGATGCTGTTCCTAGCATTGTCGAAATTAAAGACTTCATGTTTGCAGAGCAAAAGCGAACGGGCACAGTGTTGGCAGGGCTTGAGCACCTCGATGACCGCTACCTTAAAGCGGTGGGCTATGCCACCAAGAGCAAACGAGGTGGATTGCCCAAAATGGTTTTGATTGGCGACATCGCGGGCGATAACGCTGACGACGTGGCTCGCACAACCTCCGAGGTGGTGCGTCTCGCTAATTCTCGAAGTGGTGAGGGATTCATTGCCATTAGTCCAGAAGCTCGTAAAAAGTTTTGGCTCGATCGAAAGCGCACCGCTGCGATTAGCCGTCATACCAATGCGTTCAAGATTAACGAGGACGTTGTTATTCCACTTCCTCGCATGGCGGAATACACCGACGGTATCGATCGAATCAACATTGAACTGAGCTTGCGTAACAAGCTTGCTTTGTGCGATGCCTTGGATGAGTTTTTTGCCAAAGACACCGTCTTACTCAGCAAATATTTAGGTAAGTCAGATGAGGCATCTGACATTCCAGCGCCGGAATTGCTGGACGATCGGGTCTTGCAAGCAAGATCGCTAATTGCCGAGGTGCGCGGACTCTGGCAGCAGTGGCTGAATGATTGCGATGTTTTGTTTCCGCAGCTTCAAGATCACACGTTGCGTGCAAGTTGGAAAACACAAATCCGTTCGGTGTTGCAAAACATTTTTACGGGAGCTGAGTTCCAGCCCATCTTGACGGAATGCAATGCAATTCATCAGCGCATATTGAAGGGGCGAGTTTGGATCGCTCTGCACATGCATGCGGGTGACGGTAATGTGCACACCAATATTCCGGTCAACAGTGATAACTACGCCATGTTGCAGACCGCACACGAGGCGGTGGCTCGCATCATGGTGTTGGCGCGGTCTTTGAACGGTGTAATTTCGGGCGAGCATGGAATTGGCATCACCAAACTTGAGTTTTTGACCGATGCCGAGCTTCAACCCTTTGCAGATTACAAGGCAAAAGTTGATCCGCACGGGCGTTTCAATAAAGGTAAATTGCTTCGCCCCAAAAATGCTCAAAAAGGAAGCGATTCGCTTGTTCGTCAAGCTAACTTAAGTCAAGCCTACACCCCAAGCTTTGGTTTGATGGGACATGAGTCCCTCATCATGCAGCAGTCAGACATTGGTGCAATTGCAGACAGTGTGAAAGATTGTTTGCGTTGCGGCAAATGCAAGCCCGTTTGCGCCACCCATGTGCCAAGGGCGAATTTGTTGTACAGCCCGCGCAACAAAATTTTGGCAACCTCCTTGTTGGTCGAGGCTTTCTTATACGAAGAGCAAACCCGTCGCGGTGTGTCGATCAAACATTGGCAAGAGTTTGAAGACGTGGCCGATCACTGCACGGTTTGTCACAAGTGTTTAACACCATGTCCCGTCAAGATTGATTTCGGAGATGTCACCATGAACATGCGCAATTTGTTGCGCAAGATGGGACAAAAGAGTTTCCGCCCCGGTAATGCTGCGGCCATGTTCATGTTGAACGCGACGAACCCTGAAACGATTAAGTTTGCGCGTAGCGCTATGGTCGATGTCGGCATGAAAGTGCAGCGCTTGGCGCACGATGTGTTGAGTGTCATCGC
>CAZEAQ010000054.1:0-1919 GCA_964510145.1 uncultured Bordetella sp. | reverse complement strand
TACCCGCAGCGAGGTTCTGGGCAGTTCGATAAGGCTGAAAAAATCATCACGGACAACCGCGTGTTGTTTCATCGTGTTGCGAATACCCTGAACTATCTGGACATCAAAACAGTTGTGGTGAGTTGTGGCACTTGTTTTGATCAGTTACAGGGTTACGAGTTCGACAAAATATTCCCCGGATGCCGCATTGTTGATATTCACGAATATTTGTTAGAGAAAAATATCAAACTCGATGCAAGTCAGCAAGCGGGCTATTTATTTCACGATCCTTGTCACAGCCCCATGAAGCAACAAGACCCGATGAAAACGGTCAAAGCTTTGGTGGGTGATCAAGTATTAAAGAGCGATCGATGCTGCGGTGAGTCGGGCACTTTGGGTGTCACGCGGCCAGATATTTCGACGCAAGTGCGCTTTCGTAAAGAAGAGGAATTGCGCAAAGACGAAACCGCTTTGCGATCACTCACAGGGCAAGCTCAAGGCGATATGAAAATCTTGACCAGTTGCCCAAGTTGCTTGCAGGGATTGACGCGCTACGGTAACGATTTGCAGAACGGTTTGCTTGAAGCCGATTACATCGTGGTCGAGATGGCACGCAAGATTCTTGGCGAACAGTGGATGCCCGAATATGTAGCCAAAGCGAACGCTGGCGGCATAGAGCGAGTTTTGGTCTAACCACCTTTAAAAGAAAGTTCACCTCATGGCCGGCTTGCAAAAAAACACCCCGACACCTCAAGACATCACGGTGCATGGCGCTTCGCGTGTGTTGGAGGTGAGCTTTACGGATGGCGCAAATTTTCGAATCCCTTTCGAGCTGATGCGTATTTACAGCCCCTCTGCAGAAGTTCAGGGGCATGGCCCTGGGCAAGAAGTGTTGCAAACGGGTAAGCGTGAGGTGGGACTTGAGAGCCTGGAGCCTGTGGGCAACTACGCCATCAAGCCAACGTTCACGGATGGACACGATAGTGGCTTATTCACTTGGGAATATTTGTATTTCTTGGGTTCAGAGCAAGACAATCTATGGGCAGATTACCAACGCCGATTAAAAGACGCGGGTGTCGATCGAGACGATCCTATGCCCGAAGCTTCTGGGTCTGGTTGCAGTAGTCACGCGCATTAAACGTTGATTGATTGAGATTATGAGTCGCACGCATTTCGGATTTAAAACAGTCGACGAAACTGAAAAAGCGCAGCATGTGCGCGATGTGTTTGACTCCGTGGCCTCTAAATATGACGTGATGAACGACCTCATGTCCGCTGGCTTGCATCGGGTTTGGAAGCGTTACACGCTCTCGGTTGCTGATTTGCGAGAAGGCTTTCAGGTGTTGGACATTGCCGGAGGAACTGGCGATTTATCGATGGCGTTCGCCAAAAAAGTTGGGCGCTCGGGTCGAGTGGTTCACACCGACATCAATGAGGCCATGCTTCGCACGGGCCGAGATCGTTTGCTTGACCATGGTCTGGCTTTGCCTACGCTGGTCTGTGATGCTGAGAAATTGCCTTTTCCTGACCATCATTTTGACGTTGTCAGCGTTGCTTTTGGGCTTCGTAATATGACGCACAAAGACGTTGCGCTCAAAGAAATGTGTCGCGTGCTTAAGCCCAATGGCAAATTATTGGTACTCGAATTTTCCAAAGTTGCTAAACCGCTAGAAAAAGCCTACGACTGGTATTCGTTTAATGTCTTACCTAAATTGGGTAAATTTATTGCAGGCGATGATGCAAGTTATAGATACTTGGCAGAATCAATTCGCATGCACCCTAGCCAAGAAGACCTGAAAGCAATGATGAAAGGCTGTGGCTTCGGACATGTGGATATTCACAACATGAGCGCCGGAGTCGTGGCGCTGCATGTTGGTATCAAATGCTGAAAACACATAATTGACAGGAGACGGTATGAAAATTTGGACAACTCTTTTGGT
>CAZEAQ010000053.1:4538-10945 GCA_964510145.1 uncultured Bordetella sp. | reverse complement strand
ACTGGAGCAGTTATTACGCGCTAGCTGTTATTGAGCTCGCGGCCGCGGTTAAAGCGAAGCGTCAACCTTGATCTAACGCCCATTGCACATGCTCACGCACAAGCTCACTGTCATACGTCAAAAGTGCTTGCAGTGCCTCTCGCAACGATTGAATTTCGGCTTGAACTTCGACTTTAACTTTTGCTTGGCGCAACGCATTGCCCGCCGCGACAGCCACGTTGCGCAACCAACGCACATGACCAATGCGGCGAATGGGGCCGCCTTCTGTGTAACGCAAAAACTCATCTTCGCTCCAGCGCAGCAATCGAGTGATGTTTTGATCGACCAAACCTTCTCGCACATCAAAGTCTGGAAGGCTAGAGGTTTGTGCAAACTTGTTCCAAGGGCAAATCAACTGGCAATCGTCACACCCATAAATTCGATTGCCAATCAAGGGGCGCAAATCCAAGGGAATCGACCCCGCGTGCTCAATGGTCAAGTACGAAATGCAACGCCTCGCGTCCAACAAACCGGGCGACAAAATAGCCTGAGTGGGGCAAATATCAATGCACGATGTGCACTGTCCGCAATGCGCAGAAACAGGTTCGCTCGCTGGCCACGGGATGTTGAGAAATATCTCCCCCAAAAAGAACATCGAACCCGCCTCGCGATTCAACACCAAAGTGTGTTTACCCCGCCAGCCCTGCCCACTTCGTGTGGCCAACTCAGCCTCCATCACCGGAGCCGAGTCTGTGAAGGCGCGATAGGTCAAGCTTTCAGCCAACAGCGCGTCGATGCTTTTAGCCAATTGATCCAGCCTAGTTCGCAACACCTTGTGATAGTCACGCCCCCGCGCATAGACAGACACCACACCCTCAGTCGGCCGATGCAATCTCTGCAACTCAATCTCTTGCCAATCAGCGGGGGTGTCGCGAGGCAAGTAATTCATGCGTGCAGTCAACACGCTCAAGGTGCCCGGAACCAGCTCTGCTGGGCGCGCACGCTTTAAGCCATGGCGAGCCATATAGTCCATCGTTCCGTGGAAATTTTGTGTGAGCCAATTTTGCAAAAATGGCTCTGCATTCGAAAGATCCACAGGAGCTACCGCAATTTGGGAAAATCCCAAGGATTGACCCAAAGCTTGAATCTGCGAGAGCAACTGTTTGTGATCGATAGACAACCGACGTCCTTGAATAATTTGCCCATTGTAAAAACTCTCACCTGGCCCGACGAGGCCAGTACGGCTAGCTTTGCACTCAAGCTAGCCAGCGCATTGCAGCGCATACAGCTCAATGCGTGCATTGCGCTCGAGGGAGATTTAGGGGCTGGAAAAACTACATTGGTCAGGCATCTTCTTCAAGCATTGGGCGTTCAAGGCCGCATCAAAAGCCCCACCTACGCAGTGGTGGAGCCCTACCCCAACCATATTTGGCACTTTGATTTTTACCGTTTCACAGATCCGAGGGAGTGGGAAGACGCCGGATTTCGTGACATCTTTGCCACGCCTGGACTCAAACTGTGCGAGTGGCCTCAAAACGCAAATGGCGTGATGCCTATCGCCGACCTTGTCATCCATATCGTTGTCGATGAAAGCGAGCATCGCCATGTCACGCTGTCAGCGAACACGAGTTGCGGCTTGGAGTTGTTACCGTGAGCCGCCCAATCAACCGACGCGATGTGCTCAAAGGCGTGCGTGGTGGCGCACTCGCTCTGGTTTTGGGCAGCGCAGAAATCGCGCGTGGAGCCACTATCTTGACTGTGCGGGTTTGGCCGGCTGCTGACTACACGCGCGTCACCATCGAAAGCGATACAGCACTCAAGACGGTCCCCTTATTTGTTGCCAACCCACCGCGATTGGCTGTGGACATTGAAGGCGTGGAGCTGAATCCAGCGTTACGCGAACTCGTCGGCAAAGTTCGCTCTGACGACCCCTACATCACCGGCGTTCGCGTTGGACAATACACGCCCACCACGGTTCGCTTGGTGCTCGATTTGCGCCGCATGATTAAGCCGCAGGTTTTTAATCTACTGCCCGTTCAGGTGGGAAGTTTGCGCTACCAACATCGCTTGGTTTTGGATCTCTACCCCACACAAGTCGCCGACCCGCTTGAAGCACTCATCTCCGAGCGATTGAACAACCCAAACAGTCATTCAGCACAAACGCAATCGCCCTCCATGACGGCGACACCTACAGCGCCACCGCCATCGAAATTAGGAATGGGCTCTGACCCGCTGAATGATTTGTTGACCAATCAAAATCGTGTGCCTGCGCCACTGATTGCGGCTTCAAGTGCAACGCCTTCGACCATGAGCGCCCCAAGCGCCATTGCACAAGGCAACTCAACAACAAACGAGCGATTCATCATTGTGGCGCTCGACCCCGGGCATGGCGGCGAAGACCCGGGAGCAATTGGCCCACGCGGCACGAAAGAAAAAGATGTGGTGCTGCAAATTGCGCATCGCATGCGTGAGCGCATTAACAACACCGTCATTAAAACCAAGCAGGGCGATTTGCCTATGCGCGCCTACCTGACGCGCGACGCTGACTTTTTTGTTCCACTTCAAGTGCGCGTTGAAAAAGCACGTCGCGTTCAAGCTGATTTATTCATCAGCATTCATGCCGATGCCTTTCAAACCCCTCAAGCTCGAGGCGCCAGCGTCTTTGCACTGAGTCAAGGCGCCGCATCAAGTGCGCAGGCCAGATGGATGGCAGCACAAGAAAATCGCGCCGACTTGGTGGGTGGACTGAATATCAAAAACAAAGATGCCACGGTGCAACGCGCTCTACTCGACATGAGCACCACCGCACAAATCAATGACAGCCTCAAACTAGGCAATGAAATGTTGGGCCACATTAGACGCATCGGACGTCTGCATAAAGGTCACGTCGAGCAAGCGGGGTTTGCTGTTCTCAAAGCTCCAGATATTCCCAGCGTGCTGGTAGAAACTGCATTTATCAGTAACCCTGATGAAGAGGCGCGGCTCATCAGCGACGCCTATCAAAACGAACTCGCGAATGCACTCATGAAAAGTATCGAGAGTTATTTTTCGCGCAACCCACCTTTAGCGCGATCACGCAACACCTAAATCGTGCTTTCAATTAAGGCGATGCAGCTGGGTCAGCAGGCTGACGTGATGCCTTCCATGAACCGTAAACAGCCAAAGCACCGGGCACCAAAATAAGTGCCCAAATGATTTTTTCTAAATTAGCTTTGACCCACGGAATATTGCCGAAGAAATAGCCCGCCGTCACTATGCCGCCTACCCAAAGCGCGCCACCTGTGATGTCGTAGAAAGTAAATTTTCTTCGCGTCATGTGTGCCACACCCGCTACAAACGGCGCAAAGGTTCGAACAAACGGCATAAAGCGTGCGGCAACCAATGTGACGCCGCCGTAACGCTCGTAAAAAGCATGCGCTTGATCGAACGCCCGGCGATTAAAAAACTTGGAATCTTCCCAAGCAAACACTTTGGGGCCAAAGAAACGTCCGATGGTGTAGTTAGTTTGGTTTCCCGCGACAGCAGCCGCCCACAACAGAGGCACCGCCAAGCTGTAGTCCATTAAACCTACACCGCACATCGCGCCCACCACAAAAAGTAAAGAATCTCCGGGCAAAAAGGGCATGACCACTAATCCCGTCTCGACAAAAATAATCAAGAACAACAGGGCATAAACCCACATACCGTTGGCCTGAACAAAGGCCTCCAAGTAGCGGTCGATGTGAAGAATAAAGTCAATGATGAAGGTAATGAATTCCATAGCCAACATTATCCCAGCCTCTAAAATGCCCCTGTGCACCCTGCTATCCAACCCTCACGCGCCATTCGCGAACTCCCCGATGAGCTTATTAGCCAGATTGCTGCTGGCGAAGTGGTGGAACGACCTGCCTCCGTCGTACGCGAGCTTGTCGATAACGCGCTAGACGCGGGTGCAACTCAAATCACCGTGCGATTGTTGGCGGGTGGTGTTCGCCTCATCAGCGTGGAGGACAACGGTTGTGGCATTCCTGCCGCTGAATTACCCGTTGCACTAAAGCGTCATGCGACCAGCAAAATCACCAGCCTTGATGAACTGGAATCTGTGGGCACCATGGGTTTTCGCGGCGAGGCTTTGGCCGCTATTCAATCGGTGTCTGAACTTTCAGTGCTCTCACGAACAGCCAGCCAAGAAACTGCCATGCTGTTAGACGGCCGAAGCGGCGAGTTGCAACCAGCCGCTCGCGCACTGGGCACAACGGTTGAAGTGAAAGAGCTTTTTTACAGCACGCCTGCACGTCGCAAATTTTTAAAAACGGACAACACCGAATTGGCGCACTGCGTTGAAGCGGTTCGCCGTCATGCACTCACTCGACCGGAAGTTGGCTTCTCCATATGGCATGAAGGCAAATTAGTGGAGCAATGGCGCGCGCAAACTGCTGAGGGTATTTCGATTCAAGAAGCCTTAGATCGTCGCTTGTCCGATGTTTTAGGGGAAGATTTTTTGCGCGACTCCGTCGCAGTCAACCACCAGTCAGGCAGCGTCACGGTTGTGGGGCGTGCTGGGATTCCAGATGCCGCTCGCTCTCGTGCGGACCAACAGTTTTCGTATGTCAATGGTCGATACGTGCGTGACAAAGTAGTCACTCACGCAGCGCGTAGCGCCTATGAAGATGTGCTGCACGGCCACCGCCAACCGGTCTATGCCCTCTACGTTGAGATTGCTCCAACCAGGGTGGATGTCAATGTGCATCCCACCAAAATTGAAGTTCGTTTTCGGGACGGCCGTGAAGTGCATCAAGCTGTTCGACATGCAGTGGAAAACGCCCTCGCTGTTCCGAGAGCCAATATGTTGGTAGCAGCAGCTCTGCAAACGCACGAGCTACCCATGGCTGGAACGACCTCTTTGCCCCAACCTCCAGCACCGACTTGGCAGCAAGCTGCAATGGCACTCGCCAGAGACCCGGAAATTGGAAATCGTGTGAACGATTTGAATGCGCTTTGGCAACCCAAAGCTAGTGCCGCTTTTCCTGCAGAAGAAAAAAAAATCACAGAGCCTGTTGAAACTTGGCCACTCGGTAAAGCCATTGCTCAGCTTCATGGCGTGTACATCTTGGCTGAAAACACACATGGTTTAGTTGTGGTCGATATGCATGCGGCGCACGAGCGCATTGTTTATGAGCAACTCAAAGCGCAAATTGATTCTCAGCAACTCACGAGTCAGCCCCTTTTAATTCCAGCCACCTTCCCTGCGACAGCACAAGAAGTAGCGACGGCGGAATCGTGTGCAGCGGCTCTGCAAGTATTAGGGCTAGAGCTATCTGCTCTCTCAGCAAAGACGCTCGCTGTGCGCTCTGTTCCAAGCACTTTGGCTCAAGGTGACGCCGTCGCTCTGGCCCGCAGCGTGTTGGCTGAATTAGCGCATCAAGACGCTAGCACCGTGATTGAACGTGCCCGCAATGAGCTGCTAGCCACCATGGCTTGTCATGGCGCTGTTCGAGCCAATAGGAAACTGACCCTTGAAGAAATGAACGCTTTGCTGCGTCAGATGGAAGTGACCGAGAGATCGGATCAATGCAACCACGGTCGACCAACATGGCGACAACTCTCGATGCGCGAACTCGACGCTTTATTTCTTCGTGGGCGCTGATGTCACAGACGAGATCGACTGCGATTTCTGATCGCTCAGCCGTTTTGCTTTTAGCCATGATGTTGGGCATTCAGCCCATCACATCTGACCTGTATTTACCTGCCCTGCCTGCCTTAACGCAAGAGTTTGGTGCCACCATGTCGCACGCACAACTGACCTTGAGCGCCATGCTGTTGGCCTTTGGGGTGTCGCAAATGTTTTGGGGACCGCTGTCTGATCGTTGGGGCAGGAAGCCCGTTTTACTCACAGGCCTTTGTGTCTATTCATTGGCCGCCGTGTTTTGTGTACTTGCTTCATCTATTGATATTTTGATTTTTTGGCGCAGTGTGCAAGGTGCAGCGATGGGTGCGGTGGTGATGTGTGGGCGCGCCATTGTTCGCGATTTATACAACCCCGACCGTGGCGCGCGTGTCATGTCAAAAGCGCTGACAGGATTGGGGCTAATAGCGTGTGTCAGCGCACCGATCGGCGCCTGGCAAACAGAGCGATACAGCTGGCATGTTGCGTTAAGTACGCTAGTAGTTTTTGGTCTTACCAGCATTTTTTGTGTTCTCTTTTTTTACAAGGAAACGATTCAGCGTAAAAACAGATTCGCATTGCAGTGGCGCGTGATGCTGAAAACTTGGTGGCGAATTCTGAAAAATCCGGTATTTGTGGCGTTTACATGTTTGTCTATTGGATCGTTTGGCGGGCTATTTACTTTTCTTGTCACCTCGTCATTCGTCTTCATCCACTTGGTAGGACTCAGTCGAATTGAATATGGATGGGTCATGGGGTCCATGTCTTTCGCCTATATCGGCGG
>CAZEAQ010000053.1:0-4438 GCA_964510145.1 uncultured Bordetella sp. | reverse complement strand
GCCTCTGCACTAGGTGGATTTTTAATGATGGCCGTCGCTTTTTTGATGGGACTATGGCTGGGTGAGCATGCAGATGGAACCGTTTTTCCGCTGGTACACGGCGTTGTTTTTTGGGCGGTTGCCACCAGTCTAAGTGCTTGGATTTTGGTGCGGCGTTATGGAGCACCGCGTGTCTAACTCTTCCCGTCTAGCACTCGACGCAATAGCTTTGACAGGCCCCACGGCAAGTGGAAAAACAGGTGTCGCGCTATTCATTGCCAAGCAAATACCGATTGAAATTATCAGCGTTGACTCTGCTCTGGTTTATCGCGGTATGGATATCGGAACAGCTAAACCTAACGCGCACGAACTGGCTCAAGTTCCTCACCACCTCATCAATATTCGAGATCCCAGAGAGACTTACAGCGCCGCTGAATTTGTTAAAGATGCGACTCAGCTTATCGCTGAAATTAAGAGTCGTGAAAAGCTCCCGCTTCTAGTCGGCGGCACCATGCTTTATCTAAAAGCTTTGCGCGAAGGTATTGATGATTTACCTAAGGCGAACCCTCAGATACGGGCTGAAATTGAGCAGCAAGCCAAAGAAATGGGTTGGCCTCGGCTACATGATGAGTTGAATCAAATTGATCCCATCACTGCCGCGCGGCTAGCGCCACTTGATGCACAGCGTATTTCACGCGCACTTGAGGTTTGGCGAGTCAGCGGCATCCCTTTGTCGCAATGGTTTGCCAATGCTGCATCTGATCGCACCACACGTCATCCAACTTTGAAATTACCAATCGTTTCTCTGGAACCAAGAGATCGATCATGGTTACACGAACGCATTGCACTGCGATTCGCCACCATGCTCGAAAACGGTTTTCTCCAAGAAATGGATGCTCTTAAAGCCAGAGGAGATTTAGACTTAAACCTACCCAGCATGCGGTGCGTTGGTTACAGACAAGCTTGGGAACTGCTAGATAAAGCGGCGCTAGCTCAGCAAAATCCCAAAAGCATTGTTGAGCAACTTAGTGAGTTAGGGATTGCTGCAACTCGTCAATTGGCTAAAAGACAAATCACTTGGCTGCGTAGCATGACAGACCGATGTGTGATTGCGTGTGATTCGGAAGACCCCGCGCTTCAAACGCTGGATGAATTAAAGCGACTTATTGCAAAGTCTCTTTGATAAATTCTGGAAGAGGCAAAGGCATCACTTGAATACCCTCTTCCATCAACTCTTCTGTTTCTTGTGGTGTTGCATGACCGCGGATATTGCGGTGCTCCGTTTCACCATAATGAATTTTTCGAGCTTCTTCGGAAAACTTATGGCCCACATCTTCAGTATTGGCGACAACATGCCTAACCAAGTTAAGCATTGCAGCCTGAATCTCCGCAGGTGCCATATTTGAAACCTCTTGGACTGCAGGCAAGTTTTTTGGCGTCTGAACCGACTCAGATTGCATCGTCGATGCCCCACTGCGACTGCCGCTGAGATTAAGCCTTGGTGCGCTCAGTTTTTTAGCAATGACCACATCCGCACAAACGGGACACGAGACTAAGCCACGCGTTAGCTGACTCTGAAATTCGTCTTCCGAAGCAAACCAGCCTTCAAAGACATGCTCATGACTGCACTGGAGATCTAAGACTTTCATAGGTGAATTATCTAATAACCGCGCGAATGGGGGTGGGCGTCAGACTTTTTGCCACTGAAGCGGCCACGAGCCGTTCAAATAATTTTGTAACCACAGCAAGCCTGTCAAAGTTTTAGCATCGGTTAGCTTTCCATCACGCGACCAAGCCAACAACTCATCCACGCTCGCGTAAAACACATCCAAAAATTCACCCTCGTCTAATTGACGTTCGCCCAAAGACAAGTCTCTTGCAAACCAGATATCGATGAATTCAGTTGAATAACTAATCACAGGATGCAAAACGCCAGCATGCGCCCACTCAGTAGCTGTGTAACCCGTCTCCTCCAACAACTCTCTTTGCGCACAAGCCAATCGATCTTCTTGCGGATCTAGCTTTCCCGCAGGAAACTCGATCATCACTTGTTTGACGGGGTATCGATATTGCCGCTCCATCACTAAGCGCCCGTCATCCAGTAAAGCGATGACCATGACCGCTCCGGGATGAATGACATATTCACGTAAAGCAGTTTGCCCATTTGGCAACTCAACTTTGTCACGAAAAGCATGTAAAAAATGTCCTTTGAACAACTCTTCATGATCAAGCGTTTGCTCAATCAAATGCGCATCATCTTTTGAAGGATGGATTGTTTTATTTGGGTGCTTCATCATAAAAAAAGCCAGCTCAAAGGCTGGCTTGATTCATTGCTGACACGCTAAGTGCCTAACGTAGAAATAATAGCTTGAGCGCATAGGGCCATCAAGCCACCGGGCAACAGTCCAAGCACAAGGAGTAACCCACTGTTGATCACTAAAACGATGCGAACATCCGCGCCCGCAGAAACGCCACTGACTGTGAGCGGTGCGTCAAAGTACATCACCTTGACAACACGCAAATAGTAGAAAGCCGCCATTAAAGACATGAGCACAGCATATGTTGCTAGACCAATAGCACCCGGTTGATGAGATGCAACCAAAGCCTGCAAAACTGAAAGTTTTCCAGCAAAACCAACCATAGGCGGTACGCCCGCTAACGAGAACATACACAACGCCATGACACCTGCATAAAGCGGACTTCTTTGGTTAAGCCCAGCAAAGTCGCTAATTTCTTCGCTCTCAAAACCTTCGCGTGCAAGCAGCAACATGATGCCGAAAACAGCCAAAGTAGTGAGCACATAAGTCACCACATAGAACATTGCTGAGCTATACGCATTGGCAGCAAAAGCAGTGTCGCCATTCACGACGCCTGAATAGAGACCAATTAAAACGAAACCCATCTGAGAGATAGTTGAAAAAGCAATCATGCGCTTTAAATTGGTCTGCGCAATACCCGCCAAGTTACCAATAAACAGTGAGGCAACAGACAACACGATGAGCATTTGCTGCCAATCGATCGCCAAGGGCAACATGCCTTCAACTAACAAACGAATCGTCATTGCAAACGCTGCTAATTTGTGCGCACCGCCAATCAACAAGGTGACCACCGTTGGGGCGCCTTGGTAAACGTCTGGCACCCACATATGAAATGGAACGACGCCAAATTTAAAACCTAATCCGCAAACCACAAAAACGGTTCCCAAAACCAGAACACGGTGGTTGATATGGCCGCTAGAGATGGCTTTAAAAATAGTGCTGATATCTAAAGAGCCCGTTGCACCGTACATCATGGACATGCCGTACAACAAGAAGCCGCTACCTAAAGCACCCAACACAAAATATTTCATGGCTGCTTCACTCGCAGTCGTGCTGTCACGACGCAAAGCAACCAATGCATAGCTGGAGAGCGCCAGCAATTCAACACCTAAATAGAGCACTAAAAAGTTATTGCCCGAAATCATGACGTACATGCCGAGCAAAGCAAACAAGCCAAGCGTGAATAGCTCACCGCCATGTTTCAACATGTCACGGTCCCCAGCGTAGGGGCGTCCATAGACGAGCGTGACGAACACTGAGAGTGTTGAGAAACACTTAAGCCAATTACCCATGGGGTCTGAGACCACCATGTTGCCAAAGCTGTAAACGGTTGTGCCGCTGATCGCGTCATGACCTTGCAAAACGGCTACAAAGGCCATCGTGATTAAAGACAAGGCATAAGTCAGCGTTCGGCGCGGTGACTTAACAAATAGGTCAATCAATGCAATAGCAATCGCCATCACAATCAGAAGAATTTCTGGATACAGCGCCGCTAAATTAAATTTTTCAATCATGTATTCATTCCCTCTTTACTGGGGCAACTTGGAGAGTGCGACATGTTTGAGCAAGTCAGCGACAGATGCGTCCATCACGTCGGTAAATGGCTTTGGATAAACACCCATCACCAAAACTGCAATCGCAAGCAGCGCCAACATCAAAAATTCACGACTATTGATGTCAGACAGCTCTTTGACATCGTCATTCACGACTGGGCCTAAATAAACGCGTTTGATCATCCACAAGGTGTAAGCAGCGCCAAAAATGAGGGCGGATGCCGCAGCAAAGCCCACCCAAAAGTTGTATTTGATAGCGCCCAAAATCACCATCCACTCCCCCACAAAACCTGCTGTGCCGGGCAAGCCACAGTTGGCCATGCCAAATAACAGGGCGAAGGCTGCAAACTTTGGCATCGTGTTGACAACACCTCCGTAGCTCGCAATTTGCCGAGAGTGCACACGGTCATAAAGCACACCAATCGACAAGAACATGGCACCCGACACAAAGCCGTGAGCAATCATTTGGACCAATCCACCTGAGACGCCAATGTCATTAAAGATGAAGAAACCTAAGGTTACAAAACCCATGTGCGCCACAGACGAATAAGCCACGAGCTTTTTCATGTCTTCTTGAACCATGGCAAC